>CAYQNV010000001.1:0-13895 GCA_964418975.1 uncultured bacterium
TGGCACTCGATCCCAAACTGCCCGTGAAGATGTCGCTCGACGGTGAGCCCAAGGGATTCCTGCCCGTGCGCGTGGATCGGCTGCCGCCGGGGTTGCACGAGGTGCAGTTCAGCGGTCCCAGCATGCAGACCTGGGGCCAGACGGTGAACATCAGCATCCGGCAGACCACGACGCTCAAGGCGCGGCCGATGATGTCGCCCGCGACGGGTGTGGTGCAGGTACAGGCTTCGCTCAACGACGAGAACGGCACCGCGCCGCTCACGGGTGCCGCCGTGTACGTGGACGGCGAGATGCGCGGCACCACGCCAATCACGCTCGAGCTGTCGCGCGGCCCGCACAGCCTGCGCGTCAGCTACAGCGGTGAGACCGCGCCGGTGCAGGTGATCGACCTGCCCGGCGGCAATCGCCGCTTTGCGGCATTCCAGTTCGGGCTCGACTCGGACCTGCCGCCATTGCGGCTGCAGGCGAATTACTCCCAGCTCTCGAACAAGCGGTCCACGCTCGTCGAGGGTTCGCTCGCGGGACTCGACTGGCACGACCTGCGCGAGGCGTGGCTACACGTGCGAACGGGTGAGGGGATGTGGCGGCGCTACCAGATGACCATCTCGGAGGGGCCGCAGGGAGCACTCCTGTCCGTGAACTTTCCCACGCAGCTGTTCGACGCGCAGGGCCGCGTGACGTGGTACATGAGCGCGGCCACGTCGCAGGGCGACGATTTCTTCACCGAGATGCAGCGCTCGACGCAGTAGCGCCTCCGGCTCCCGTGGCTCGACGCGGCTCCGTCCACCGGGTGGTCGTGGCCGTATCCATGGGTGACACCGCCGCGACCATTCGCGTGTTGCGTTCCGCGAACGACGCCGGCGAGCGACGGCACACGACCGGCACGTGATTCGCTTGTGCCGCCAGGCATGGGCGCTCGCTTCGCACTCCTCGCCGCGCTCGCCCTGTGGGCGGGCCTCGCCATCGCACCGAGTCTGGGGCTCGGCGCCACGCTAACGGCGACGGTGCTGGGACTGGCGTTCGCCGGCTGGGTGCGCGGCGGCGTGCTGGTGCTGATGCTCGCCATGGGACTGCTGGGATACGCGCGTGGCGGCGCGTCGGCGGCGCGTCAGGCCCGCGCGGCGGCGGACTTCCCGCACGGTCGACAGCTCTGGCGACTGGTGGCACGCGTGGAAGAACCTCCCCGGCGCGAGGCCGACGCGCCGGTGGCCGTGTTGCGCGTGCTCGCGGCCTCGCCACCGCTCACGCGTGGCGTGCGCGTGCGAGTCCGGCTCCCGCCGGGTGCGACGGCGGAGTGGGGCGACACGCTCGACGTGCTGGCGCGGCTCAACCGCCCGGCGGGTCCGCGCGTACCCGGCGGCCACGACGCGCGCCTCATGGCGCGTGCGGCGAACGTGGCAGCGACGGGGCGCGCGTACGCGGCGCGCGTGCGGCCCGCACGCGGGCTCGCCGTGGCGCCGGTGCGAGTCGCCATGCGCGTGCGCCGCGCCGGCGAAGCGGCACTCGCACGCGCACTCTCGCCTGCGGCGCGCGAGCTCGCCGCGCCGCTCCTGTTCGGCGACCGGGGCGGCATGGCGACCGACACCGAGGCTGCGCTGCGCGCCTCGGGGCTCGTGCACCTGCTGGCGCTCTCCGGATTGCACGTCACCTGGCTCGCGGCCGCGGCGCGTGGCGTGGTGGCGTTGCTTGGAGGCGGCGTGTTCGCACGTGCGCTGGGCGGCGCGCTGGCCGCGCTGGCGTATGCGCTCGTCGCGGGGCCTATTCCGTCGCTCGCTCGCGCGGTGGCAGCCGAGTCGCTCGTGGCACTCGCGCGCGGCCAGCAGCGCGCGCTCGATGCGTTGCATGCGTTGGGCCTGGCCGCACTCCTGCTGCTCGCGTGGCGGCCGCACTGGGCGCACGACCTGGGCTTCCAGCTCTCGTGCGTGGCCACGTTCGGGCTGGTCGCGATCGGCGGTCCGCTCGCGCGCGCGTGCGAGGGCGCGCCGCGCGGCTGGCGTGCGATGCTCGCAGCGCTCGCCGTGACACTCGGCGCCCAGCTTGCAGCGCTGCCGTGGTTGTGCGCGCGGTTTCACGCTGTCCCGTGGGCGTCGTTCGCGGCCAACCTCGTGGCGGTGCCGCTCTCGGAGGGATTGCTCGCGGCGGCGGCGCTCGGGGCCGCGAGCGAGTCGGTGTTGCCGGGCGCCGGAGGGGTGTGGCTCGCGGCGTGCGAGCCGCTCGCCGGCGCGCTGCACGCGCTCGTGCATGCGCTCGGAGCGTGGCCCGGCGCGCTGCTCGCCACTGGCCCATCGCCCTGGATCCCGTTCGGCGCGGCGCTCGCCACGGCACTGCTCGCCGCCGGCCTCGAACCGCCGCGCGCGCTCGACGCGCGTCATCGCGACTCCGAATGGCGCCGGTACTCGCTCGTGTGGGGGCTAGTCGCACTGGCGTGTACGACACTCGGCCTCGCCGGCGTTCGGCCGCTCGCCCCGACCGCCGGACGCTGGTGGCTGGTCGTACTGGACGTGGGCCAGGGCGACGCGATCGCCGTGGGGACCGACCGCGGTTGGTGGCTCGTGGACACCGGGCCGCGCTCGCCTCGTTGGGACGCGGGCGAGGGCACGCTGCTGCCGTTCTTCCGCTGGGCCGGCGTGCGTTCGCTCGAGGCGGTGCTCGTCACGCACGACGACGGGGACCACACCGGCGGCACGAGCGCGCTCCGGCGCGGGATCCCCGTGCGGGCCTGGTTTGGCGCCGCGCCGCTCGTGGGCGTGCCGGGCGCGTGCGCGCGCCTGGGTCTCGCGCCGCTCGCGCGTGGCGACACGCTCGCGCTGGCTCCGCCGGCGCGTGTGCTGTGGCCGCCGCGCGAGCGCGCGCTCGACGCCCGGGTGGCTCGCCGCGGCGACAACGCCGCCTCGCTCGTGCTCGAACTGGGCACGGGCGACGGGCGCGTGCTGCTCACCGCCGATGCCGACAGCCTGGTCGAGGCGGAGCTCTGCACCACTCCCGCACCCGCGCTGCTCAAGGCCGGGCATCATGGTTCGGGCTCCTCGAGCGGGGCGGCCGCACTGGCACGCATCCGTCCGCGCCGTGTCGCTCTCTCGTGCGGAGCGCTCAACCCGTACGGCCATCCGCATGCCGGTGCGTTGGCTCGGCTCGCGGCCACTGGCGCCGAGGTGGACCGCACCGATCTCGAGGGCAGCCTGTGGTACGCGGTCTCGGAGCATGGTGTGCGCCGTCTCGACTGGCGTGCGGGGGAGCCTCTGCGCGCGCGCGTCCGACGCGCACCGGCGAGCGGCCCGGTGGGGGCGGGGCGCGCTTACTGACCACTCGCGGTCGCGCACGCCAACGCGAAGCGCTCAGCCGGTTGCCGCTCCTTCAACGCCACGCTAGATTGCGGTGTGCTCGTTCGACGGCCCGCCCGCCTCGCCGTGTTCGCGTCCGGCAACGGTTCCAACTTCGAGGCCCTGGCCGCGACCGCCTCCCGGGATGTCCTCGGCGGATCGCTCGTGGTGCTGCTCTGCGACCAGCCGGGCGCGCCTGTGCTGGACCGTGCACGGCGGCTCGGCATCGAGGCGGTCACGCCACCCACCGGTCGTTTCCGTACCCGACTCGAGGACGAGCGGCCGTGGCTCGACGTGCTGCGCGAACGCCGCGTGGACGTGGTGTTGCTCGCCGGCTTCATGCGGCGGCTGCACACGCCGCTGCTGGTAGCGTTCGCGGGGCGCATGCTGAACGTGCACCCCTCGTTGCTGCCGTCGTTTCCGGGGCTCGACGCCATCGGTCAGGCATGGCGGCACGGCGCGCGCGTCACGGGCTGCACCGTGCACCTGGTGGAGGACGCGCTCGACAGCGGTCCGATCGTGGCGCAGATCGCGGTGGAGGTGCGGGAGGAAGAGACGCGGGCCTCACTCGAGGAGCGTGTGCACGAGGCCGAGCACGCGCTCTACCCGTGGGCGGTGCGTCGTTTCCTCACCCAGCCGTGGCGACTGGACGGACGCCGGCTCGCGTTCGGCGAGGGCGCCGGGTTGGTGCTGCCGGAGACGGAGGCCGCGCATGGATGAGCAGGTGTACGCCCCGCTGGCGAGCCCGGCGCGTCCCGAGATCGAGGCGGTGGTGTTCGACGCCGGCGGCACGCTCGTGCGGCTCGACTTCGAGTGGCTGAGCGAGATGTTGGCGGAGCTCGGCGTGGAAGCCACGCCCGACGAGGTGCGCCGCTCGGAGCTCCAGGGACGACGGCGCTACGACGCGCTCGCCGGACGTGCTCCGCGCACGGATTCAGCCGGGGCGCACGCACCGCTCGGCAGTGTCGCTCCCACGCAGGCCTACTTCGCGGGCATGCTCGAGGCGGTCGGCTGCAGGCACCCGGTGCTGGAGGAGGCACTCGAGCGCATCCGAGCTCGGCAGACGCCGCCGTCGTTCCTGTGGGCGCGTCCCATGGAGGGCGCACGGCACGCGCTCGAGGTACTCGCGGCCGTGCGCATGCGCGCGTGCTGCGTGAGCAACTCGGATGGGCGCGCGGAACTCCACCTCATCACGTTCGGCCTGCGCGAAGGACTCGAGTTCGTGGTGGACTCGCACGTCGTCGGAATGGAGAAGCCCGACCCGCGGATATTTCGAATCGCCCTCGACAAACTCGGGCTGCCGGCCGCGAGAACGGTGTATGTGGGGGACATCCGCTGCGTGGACGAGGCCGGTTCGCGCGCAGCGGGCATGCATTTCGTGCTCGTGGACCCGTTCGGCGATTATGCTGCGCCGGGGTCGCATGCCGTGCGCCAGCTCGACGAGCTGCCGGCCTACCTCGCAACACACTTCCAGTTGGTGCCCGCGCGCAAGGACTCCGCTCCGGCGCATTCCTGAACGGCCGTCCCGAGAGGCGGCAGGAGGACGCGACATGAATGAGATCGCCCCCATCGTCATCGACCCACGGCTGCTCGCGCTGGCGAACGCCGTGGCCGATCCGTTGGTCCCGGGCGCGCAAGTCTTCCGCCGTGGAAAAGTCCGCACCGTGTTCCACGCGGGTCCCGACCACTTCGTCATCGTGGCGAGCGATCGACTCTCCGCGTACGACTCCGTGCTCCCCACACCCATCCCCGGCAAGGGCGTCATCCTCTCGTTGATCTCGGCGTTCTGGATGAGATCGCTGCCGGCTGCCTCGCCGCATCACCTGGTGAGCGACGACCCGCTAGCGTTCCCGTCGCCGTTTCGCGAGCAGGCCGCTCGCCTCGCCGGCCGCGCGCAGCTCGTGCGCCGCGCCGAGCGCATCGACATCGAGTGCGTGGTGCGCGGATATCTCACGGGCAGCGGCTGGAAGGAGTACAGAGCTTCGGGCACGGTGTGCGGCATCGCGCTGCCGCCGGGCCTCCAGGACGGCTCGCGGCTCGATCCCGCGCTGTTCACGCCGGCCACCAAGAACGACATCGGGCATGACGAGAACATCCCGTTCGAGCGCATGGCTGAACGGGTGGGGCGCGAACGCGCGACGGCGCTGCGCGAGCGGTCGCTCGCGCTCTACGAAGCCGCGCGTGCGCATGCGTGGCCGCGCGGGCTGGTGCTGGCCGACACCAAGTTCGAGTTCGGCGTCGTGGACGGGCGCTACACGCTCATCGACGAGGCGCTCACGCCGGATTCGTCGCGCTACTGGGACCGAGCCGAGTACGAGGCGGGCCGGCTGGTGAGCTTCGACAAGCAGGTCGTGCGGGACTGGCTGGACGCGAGCGGCTGGGACCACGAACCGCCCGCGCCGCCGCTCCCAGCCGAGGTGGTGACGAGGACGCAAGAGCGCTACCTCGAAGCGATCCGCCGGCTGTCGGGAGGGGAGAGGTGACGATGAGCGCTCACTCGCCCCATGCCGCCGCCGAGCCGCAGGGAGTGCTGGGGTGGCCGCGCGCGGCACTGCTGTCGTTGTCCGACAAGGCGGGCTCGGCCGAGTTCGCTGTACTGCTCGCCAAGGGCGGCACGCGCATCGTGGCTTCGGGCGGGACCGCCGCGCATCTCCAGTCGGCCGGTGTCGCGGTGACATCGGTCGAGGACTGGACCGGCTCGGGCGAGATGCTGGGCGGCCGTGTCAAGACGCTGCACCCGCTCGTGCACGCGCCGATCCTCGCGCGTCGAGGCTCGGCCGGCGACATGGCCGAGCTCGAGTCCCGTGACCTGCTACCGCTCGACCTGGTCGCCGTGACGCTTTACCCGTTCGAGGAGAAGGGCCGCGCACTCGACGACGCCGGCATGATCGAGCAGATCGACATCGGGGGCGTGGCGTTGTTGCGCGCTGCGGCCAAGAATCACGACGGCGTCATCGTGGTGCACGACCCGGCGCAATACGCCGAGGTGACCGAAGCACTCGCGCGCGGCGTCACCTCTGAGGAACGCCGCCGCTGGGCGATGGCGGCGTTCACGCGCACGGCGCGCTACGACGGCGCCATCGCCCAGGAACTGGCGCGGCGGCTCGCCGGCCCCGACGAGCCGCCCGCGATGCAGTCGCTGGTGCTCGAGCGCACGCGTGCGCTTCGCTATGGCGAGAATCCGCACCAGGCAGCGGCGTTGTATGCGCGTTCGGGCTTCGCCCACGGCCTCGCCGCGCATCGCGAGCTGAAGGAACTGTCGTACAACAATCTGCTTGACCTCGAGGCCGCGGTCTCGCTGGTCGCGCGCTTCGAGCGGCCGGCGTGCGTGATCGTCAAGCACGGCCAGCCGTGCGGCGCGGCCTGCGCAGACACGCTGGTCGAGGCGTACGCCCAAGCGTTCGCGGCCGACCCGCTGTCGGCGTTCGGCGGCATCGTCGCGGTGAACCGGCCGCTGGATGGCGCCACGGCGCGGGGCCTCGCCGAGCTGTTCATCGAGTGCGTGGCGTTCCCGGCCATCACGCCGGAAGCCGACGCGGCGTTGGCGGGGAAGAAGAACCTGCGGCTCGTGCGGCTCACCGTCGCCGACTTGGGGCTGCCCGACGCATGGCAGCTCAAGCTCCTCGGCCCATGGGCGTTGGCGCAGCGCGAGAGCTCGGCACCGCCGCCGCCGTGGCGAACGGTGACGCGACGCGCTCCCACGGCGGCCGAACTCCCGGCGCTCCGGTTCGCGTGGGAGGTCGCGACCGCCGCGCGCTCCAACGCCATCGCGCTCGCCCATAGCGAGGCGCTGGTGGGATTGGGCAGCGGCCAGACGTCGCGCGTCGACGCCGTGGACGTGGCGCTCATGAAAGCGAAGCGAGCAGGCCACGACGTGCGCGGGGCGGTGCTGGCGAGCGACGGCTTCTTCCCGTTCCCGGACGGTGTCACGCACGCGGCCCTGGCGGGGGTCAACGCCATCGTCCAGCCGGGCGGCTCGGTCAAAGACGCAGAGGTCATCGCCGAGGCCGACCGGTTGGGGCTCGCCATGGTATTCACGGACCGCCGGGTGTTCCGGCACTGAATCTGGTGGTGGAGGGACTCTCGCATGGACGCGACGCAACGACGCACGATCGCGCTGGCGGCCTACGCCATCGCGCTCGTCCTGTTCGTGTTCTTCTTCGGCCTGCAGTTCTGGGAGTGGGCCACCTGGAACGAGCAGAAGGGCACGATCGACTTGGGCTTCATGAAGTTCACCTCGCGGCCGCCGTTCCCGAACGACGCGCGCAGCGTGCTGCTCGGTCTGGTCTCGCCCATCATGATCGCCGCGGGCGGCCGCGTGCTGTCGCAGCGAGGGGACGCTCGCTGATGGACGCGTTCGGAAGCGTCCGTGCGTGAACCCGTTCACACTGGCGCGCGAGGAACTCCGCTCGCCGTACGCGCCGGAGCAAGCACTCGCGGCGCTGGACGACCTCGTGGAACTGGGTTTCGAGGTGGGCGACCGGCACTATCGCGTGTTCGGCGCCCGTCACGGCCGCTACCTCACCTTGAGCCTGGGGCTGCCGATCCTGGGCGGCGGGGCACCCGTGCTGCGCGCGTGGCTCCGCGAGGTCCCCGGGCCCACCACGTTCGACGTGAGCGTTGGGGCCCGACTCGAAGTCGTGCTGCTTGGCTCGTTCTGGCTGCTCGTCACCGTGCTGGGCGGGGGCTATCAACTGTTTCTTCAGCTGCGCGCCGTGGCCACCGCGCAGGGCTCGTGGAACGATGTCTCCGACGTGCTACCCGGGATCGGCATCATGGTCGGTTTGCTGGTGCTCGGTTTCTGGCTCTTCCGCCGTCGCGCGGCGCGCGACACCGTGCTGCTGTTGCAGGCGTTCCGCGACAGCGTCGCCAGCGATCCGTCCGACTCCACCGCTTTCGTCACCTCGCCCATCCACTGAGGGAAATCGCTCCGTGCCCCGTGCCTCCGTCCTGATCCTCGATTTCGGCAGCCAGTACACGCAGCTGATCGCGCGCCGCGTGCGCGAGCTGGGCGTGTACTCGGAGATCGTGCCGGGCCCCACGCCGCTCGCCGAGATCCGCTCGCGCAAGCCCGCCGCCTTAATCCTGTCGGGCTCGCCGGCGAGCGGCTACCGCGCGCAGGCGCCCATGCCCGACCCGGGTCTCTACGACCTCGAACTGCCGCTGCTCGGAATCTGCTACGGCTTCCAGGTGACGGCGCAGTTGCTGGGCGGCACGCTGACCAAGGCGGTCCGACGCGAGTACGGCGCGGCCACGTTCATCCAGGACGGCCGCTCGCCGCTGTTCGCGGGCGTGCCCAAGCGCTTCAAGGCCTGGATGAGCCACGGTGACGAGGTGCGCTCGCTACCGCAGGGTTGGCTCAAGGTGGCGCACACGAGCAACTGCGCGTTCGCCGCGGCGCGGCACGCGAAGTTGCCGTTCCACCTGATCCAGTTCCACCCCGAGGTGGTGCACTCGCCCTACGGCAAGCAGGTGCTGTCGAACTTCCTGTTCCGGATCGCGAAGTTGAAGCCGGGCTGGTCCATGCAGGACTTCCTGCGCCAGGCGGTGAAGGAGATCCGCGCGCAAGTGGGAGACGGCCACGTGCTGTGCGGACTCTCGGGCGGCGTGGACTCCACCGTGGCCGCCACACTCATCCATCGCGCGATCGGCGACCGGTTGACGTGCGTGCTGGTGGACCATGGCCTGCTGCGCAAGGACGAGGCGGCCCAGGTCGAGCGCGAGTTGGGCGTGCGCCGCCACCTGAACCTGCGCGTGGTGAGCGCCCAGCGGCGCTTCCTCGACAAGCTGGACGGCGTGGCCGATCCCGAGCGCAAGCGCAAGATCATCGGCGAGGAGTTCGTGGCCGTGTTCGATGAGGAGGCGCACAAGGTCGGCCAGCTCGACTTCCTGGCCCAGGGCACGCTCTACCCAGATGTCATCGAGTCCGCTTCGGCGGGCTACGGCGCGCAGGTGATCAAGACCCATCATAATGTGGGCGGCCTACCCGAGCGGATGCGCATGAAGCTGGTCGAGCCGTTGAAGCTGCTTTTCAAGGACGAGGTGCGCTCACTCGGTCGCGAGCTGGGCCTGCCCGCGCACCTGGTGGAGCGGCACCCGTTCCCGGGGCCGGGGCTCGCTGTGCGTATCCTCGGCCCGGTACGCGAGCACGACCTCGAAGTGCTGCGCGAGGCGGACGCCATTTTCCTGGAGGAGCTGCGCCGGGCACGTTGGTACGACCGGACCTGGCAGGCTTTCGCCGTGCTGCTGCCCGTCTCCACGGTGGGAGTTAAGGGGGACGAGCGCTCCTACGAGAAGGTGGTGGCGATCCGCGCAGTCAACTCGGTGGACGGCATGACGGCCGACTGGACGCGACTGCCGCACACGCTGCTCGCGCGCGTCGCCAGTCGCATCGCGAACGAGGTGCGCGGCGTGAATCGCGTGGTGTACGACATCACCAGCAAGCCGCCGGCGACGATCGAGTGGGAGTGACGCGCGGCTGGCGCGGCTTCGCCCGTCTCGCGCCGCTGGCGCTCGCCTCAGTCGTGGGCTCGGCGCCGGTCGCGGCCGCGCCGCGCCTGGTGGCCACGCCGACCGGTGTGCGCTGGCAGGGCGCGGCGCTGAACGGCCGCGTCGCGGCGGCGCCGGCACCGGTCGCCGCGTGGTGGAGCGCGGCGCGCGACACCGGGCTCGCCGGAAGTGCGCTGCTCGCGTCGCTCGCCGACTCGCTCGCCGCGCGCGGAGACACGGCGCATGCCGACTCGCTGCTCGCCGCGCCACGACTCGCGCGCTCGATCTGGGCGTGGGAGGGACTCCGGCGGCGCGTGGCATGGGCGCGAGCGAAGCGCGATCCTGCTCGCGCCGCGCGGCTGCTCGACGCGGCCGACCGCCGCGGCTGGCCCGCGTCGGAGGAGGCCGCGTGGCGGGCCGTGCGCGCGCCGCTCCACCTGGCGCTCCGCGACACGTTGGCCGGCGAGGTGCTGGCGAGGAGCGTGCTCGAGGAATATGTCACCTCCGCTCCGGCCTCCGGCTTGGCACTCGCCCTGCTCGACACGCTCGCGAAGCGCCGGCGCGAGCCGTTCGCTCCGCGCCTCGAGCGGCGCGCAGCGGCGGCCGAGTGGGCGAACGGCGCTCGCGCCCGGGCACTCGCGCGATTGGGGAAGCTGATGCGAAGTGCGCCTGCGAATGAGCGCGGCGCCGACGCGCTCCAGCGCGTGCAGTGGTTGCGCGAATGGCGGCGTCCGCTCGCCGCGATCGCCGCATCGGACACGGCGCTACGCTGGACGAGGGGCACACCCGAGTTCGACCAGGTGCGACTCGAGCGCGCGCGTTCGTTTCGCGCGGCCGGCCGCAGCGACTCCGCGCTCGCCTTGTACCAGCGGCTCGGACGCACCGCGACCGACGCGGGTTTGCGGACGATCTCATGGTGGGAGTGCGCACGCGAAGCGCAGGACGAGAGCCGCTGGTCGCTCGCGGCGCGCGCGTTCCGGCAGGCCGACAGCGTGAGCCGTGCGGCCTCCACGAACGCCTCGCTCGTCCGCTCGGCGGTGGCACTCGCGGGTCTCGTGGACTGGATGGCGGGTCACGAGAGCCACGCCATCCGCGCGTGGCGCGCGAGTCCCGAGCGGCGCGCGCGCTTCTGGTTGGGCGTGGCGCTCCGCCAGCGCGGCGCCGTCGAGGGCGACTCGATCCTGCGCGAGGAGTTCGCGCTCCGGCCCGGGTACGATCACTGGAGCGTGGCGGCGCGCGACACGCTGCGGTTGCCGGGTTGGCGAGCGCCGGTGCAGTTGCCCGTTGCCGACACGCTCGAGCCGGAATTCGTGGCCGCGATCGCGGCACTGTCGGGCCCGCTCGCCCTGCCCGAGGTGGCCGCGCGCCTGGTGGCGGCGCGCGATCGCGTGGACGCGCGCCTGCCGCGCGGCCCGCAGCGCGCGATCGCGGCGTCCTCGTGGCGCGAGTTGAGTGTTGCCGCCTACGCCGCCGGGGATCTCGCCAACGCCACGCGTGCGGCCGACCGCGCCTTGACGGCCGAGCGCACCGAGAACCTGCTGTGGAGCTGGACACCGTGGGCCTACCCGCCGGCGTTCGAGCGCGAACTGTCGCTGGCCGCGGACGCGGCGGGAGTGGAGCGGGCGCTACTCTGGGCGCTGGTGCGACAGGAGAGCCGTTTTGATCCGCGCGCGGTCTCGCGCAGCAACGCGCTCGGGCTGTGCCAACTTCTTCCCGGCACCGGCCGCGACATGGCGCGCGAACTCCGCGAGCGCCTGCCAGAGACCTCGTTGCTGTTCGAGCCCGACCGGTCCTTACGCTACGGCGCGCGCTATCTGCGTAAGCTCCTCGATCGCTTTGATGGCGTGATCCCGGTGGCACTCACCGCCTACAACGCCGGACCGGGGAAGGTACGCGCGGACTGGCGCGCCATCCTCGCGCGCGGCGGCTGGGCGCTCTACTGCGAGATGGCGGCCAACGCCGACACGCAGGACTACGTGCGCCGCATCCTCGGCTTTCGCCAGGCCTACCGCGAGCTGCGCCCCGCGGCCGCGCCACGGCCATGAGCCGCGGCGGTCTGCTACGGTCCGCGGTGTGACGACCCGAGCCCGTGCATCCCAGGATCCGCTCCAGCCGCTCCGCTCGCGCGCCTGGCTCTCCGAGGCGCGGCGCAAGGCGATCCACCTGGCATTTCTCGTATTGCCGCTCGAACTGTTGCTCGAGCTGCTGCCCTGGCCGCGCACGCGCACTGAGTTCCGCCTGCTGTTCCTGGCGCTCACCGCCGGCGCCGTGGCCGTGGACGTGCTGCGCATCCACGAGCAGCGAGTGCGCACGTTCTTCAAGCGTTTCTTCGGCGAGTTGATCCGCGAGCACGAGCGCATGAGCCTCTTGGGTTCCACCTACCTGCTGCTCGCGGCGCTCATCGCGATCGAGGTGTTCCCGCAACCGATCGCGGCGGCGGCGCTGGGCTTCACCGTGCTGGGCGATGCCATGGGCGCGTTGGTGGGGAAGGCGTGGGGCCGGCACAAGGTGTTCAACAAGTCGTTCGAGGGCGCGTTCGGCTGCCTGGTCGCCTGCCTGGCGTGGGCGGCGCTGGTCTCCTCCGTCGCACACGTGCCGTGGCCCGTGACCCTAGCGGGCGCCGTGGTCGCCACGCTCGTCGAGGTGCTGCCCATCCCGCTCGACGACAACCTCGGCATCACGCTCGCGGCTGGCTACACCATGCGGTTGCTGGCCTCCTGAGACCACCCGGCGGCACGCGCTCCGGCGCGGCCGGACGGCGTGCAATCGCCCTTGACCGCCGCCCCGGACCGGGAGCAAGGTCTGGGTCGGGTCCGGGCTTCACGAGTCCTCTAGCCAGCTCCGGAGGGACTTCCATGGCGCTTGGCACGGTCAAGTATTTCAACGACCAGAAGGGCTACGGTTTCATCACACCTGAAGGCCAGGAGGGTTCCGAGGTCTACGTCCACTTCAGCGCCATCGAGAGCGGCGGGTTCCGCACGCTCCACGAGGGCGAACGAGTGGAGTTCGAAATGGTCAACAGCACGAGAGGCAATGAAGCGACCCACGTCTTGAAAGTTTGAGTCCTACCGCCCGGACATCCCGCACGGCCCGATGCGACGCATCGGGCCGCGTGTATTTCCCGCCGAGCATGGTCGCGCCAGGCGAGAGCTGTCGATGCCGCCACCCGAGCTACCTGTAGCGCGCCTTGAGAGCCCCCCAGGTCGAGCGCTCGACTCCGACGACGCCAGGAATTTGGCCGATGCTGATCCAGCCACCAGAATTGTAAGTCCAGCCCTCGCCCGATTCGGTGATTCCCACAAGGCCGTTCAAACTTACAAGACTGGAGGCTGGCACTGGGGGCAGCGTAAAACTTCCATCCGGCATGAGGTGCCAGCCGACGGGCGGATTAACAAGGTCAGCGCGATAGATATTCTCCCCGACGAGGACATAGGACTCGCTCAAGATCCGGAATGTGCTTCCCTGACCGCGCGCTGCTTCTGGGCGCGCTCCAATCAAAAGGGAAGCAAGAAACCCCAACGCCACACCAACCAGCAATGTTCTCCTTGCCATATAGCCTCCCAGGGCTTGTCGGCCAAAAGTCCTCATGTGAAGGACACCAATTTCCATCTGATTCCGTCCCAGGAGCGAAGCGTGGCCAGAGTTGGATCGTAGACAAGCCTTCCTACCTCAGGTACCGGCTCGTTGCCCAAGAGATCCGCACTCGCCATCGTTGGAATCAGCACCCCGTGGAGCTTGCCGGGGATGACGGTTGGAAGATTGGGGGGAGGATTGGCCACCCCAGTCGGGACGTCGCGCTGGCCCACGCCCACGAGTCCCTTCGTCGAGGCGCCGTAGGGCAGAATTACGGCCCCGCTGCCTGCGATCGCGTTGTGCGGGAAGACCACGCAGTCCAGCGCAGGGTGGGTCGTGCCGTCGATCTCCAGAGCGGTCACGAGGTTGAGATACTAACCAGAGCATAAAATACTTGACTTAGCGGCGGGCGCGGGGTAGGTTCGCGCCCATGACGACGACGACGCGTGATGCTCGCTCGCTTCCTGCCGTCGCGCAGGAGGATCTGCGCAAGAAGGTGGTCAATGCCGTGAC
>CAYQNV010000002.1:0-7165 GCA_964418975.1 uncultured bacterium
CCATGGCTCCGATCATCCTCCCTGGCCTCCTGACGACGCGGTTCATCCGCGTGCGTTCGGGTGGCCACGCTATCGGAACCCGGCTCGTTCAACCGGCAGGAGTTTCCGGAATCATCTCGGAAGGAGTTTTCGGAACCCGCAACTCGTGAACAACGAAATTTCGGAAGGCAACGATCTTCGCCCAAGGGACTTCTGGATGGCGGTTCCGGAACTCCTCGGTGAGCCGGGAGGCTCCCTCTCCGATCACGGTCAACTCGTGAAGCACCGCAGCACGGGTCGTCACATCTCCCAGGAAGCTTTCGCGATCCTGCCCGGCGATGTGTATGACGACATTGTCTGCCGCCTCGATGATATCGAGGAGGTAGAGGCGCTCAGGCCGCATAGAGCACTTGTGCCTCGGCGAGCACTTCCCGGCGCAGCGCCGGTTTCAATCCGTTCTTCGGCACGAGGTCGACCGGCCGTCGGAAGAGCACCGAGAGCTCCGCCTGGAGTTCGATCAGTGTAAAGAGCGTCACACGCGCGCTTTCCTCGAAAAGCACGAGCAGGTCTACGTCACTGTCCGCTCCGGTGTCTCCGCGTGCCGCGGAGCCGAAGACCGCCAACTCGCGGACTTGGTAACGAGCACACAGGGCCGCCAGCGCCTCCTCCGACACGCTCAACCTTTCTGCCGGACTCATGCTTCCCTCCGTTGTGCTGGGGTCCATTCGGCCGCCGCCATCGAGGTCTTCACGTGCAATGGGGCTGGACCTAGTTTCGCACACATCACCCTCGGGCCGGGCACTGGGCCGTGGCCCTCGGGATACGCCCACGTCAGTGAGAATTGCGGAGTGCACCTCGCCCATCCCGCCCGCACCGAGCGGCGCGACGATCTCGTACGGGCCGAGCTTGGTGCTGACGACGAGGGCCATCCGCGGAATCTACGTCAGACTGCGACTTCCGCCGACCGGAGGTACCGCGCCCGGCCGAAAGACCGCGGGATGTCTTCGCAGTGGCTGCTGGAGGGCCTCCAAACGGTCGCGCTGCCGTAGAGCGAGGCCAGGTTCTGCTAGTCTCCGCCCTTCCTCGAACCCAGCGGAGTCTCTGTGTCCCTCGCTCCCGGTCGCGACCTGTCGCACTACCGCCTCGTCGAGCAGATCGGCGAGGGCGGCATGGGCGTCGTGTGGCGCGCCACCGATACGACCCTCGGCCGCGACGTCGCGATCAAGGTGCTACCGGAGGCGTTCGCACGCGACCCCGAGCGCATGGCGCGCTTCGAGCGCGAGGCACGAGTGCTTGCCTCGCTCAATCACCCGCACATCGCGTCCATCTATGGTGTGGGGTCCGCGGACGGCGTGCGCTTCCTGGCCATGGAGCTGGTCGAGGGCGCGGACCTCGCGGTCCGCATCGCGCAAGGTCCGGTGCCGGTGGCGGAAGCGCTCGAGATGGCGCGCCAGATCGCCGAGGCGCTCGAAGCGGCGCACGAGAAGGGCGTCATTCACCGGGATCTCAAGCCCGCGAACGTGAAGGTGACGCCCGACGGGCAGGTCAAGGTGCTGGACTTCGGGCTCGCGAAGGCGCTCGAGGGCGACCCGGCGGCCACGAGCTCATCGGGGATGCCGCACTCGCCGACCCTCACCAGCCCGATGACCGCGGCCAATGTGATCCTCGGCACCGCCGCCTACATGAGCCCCGAGCAGGCTCGCGGCAAGGCCGTGGACCGGCGTGCCGACATCTGGGCGTTCGGTTGCGTGCTGTTCGAGTGCCTCACCGGGCACCGCACCTTCGCGGGCGAGACGGTGTCGGACACGCTGGCCAAGATCCTGGAGCGCGACCCGGATCTCAAGGCGTTGCCTGGATCGACCCCGCCGCGGGTGCGCGAGCTGCTTCAGCGCTGTCTGGACAAGGACCCGAAGCACCGCCTGCGCGACATAGGCGACGCGCGCATCGCGCTCGAAGAGGTGCTGGCCGCCCGCTCGCCTTCGGGACGGCTGTTGGTCACGGAGGTGCCTGGCGAAGGCACGGCTCGGAGACGCTTCTCGCCGCTCGCGCTCGCCATCGCCTGCGTGGTCGGGTTGGGCGTCGGCGCCGGGCTGTGGAGCGTGTTCGGTCCGCGCGCGAGCGGCGGCGCTGGCACGGAGCCGACCTGCGTCTCCGTGGCGATGCCGCCGAATGTCACCGTCCAGGGCGTGGCGCTCACGCCTGACGGGCGCACGTTGGTCGTCATCGGGCGCCCGAAGAACCCGGAAGGGTCGGAGCCGGCGCCGGCGCGCGTGTACACGCGGCGCATGGATGGCTACGCGTTCAAGGAGCTTCCGGGCACCGAGGGCGTGATCTGGGCGGTGCCCCTCAACAGCCGCGACCTGCTCTTCCTCGCCCCGGTCTCGCCCGGAGCGGCCCAGAAGCGGATGGCCCGCATGCCCATCGACGGCAGCGCGCCCGCGACCACCTGGGTGGATTCGAAGGATTCCTGGACCGATCCCGTGGTGCTGGAGAACGGCGACCTGCTGATCCGGGAGAGCCAGGCGTCCTTCGTCCGACTTCCGAAAGCC
The DNA here is from genome assembly GCA_964418975.1 of uncultured bacterium. Classification (GTDB taxonomy): domain Bacteria; phylum Eisenbacteria; class RBG-16-71-46; order RBG-16-71-46; family RBG-16-71-46; genus JAIOPA01. The sequence goes on from CAYQNV010000002.1 coordinate 2,529, forward strand.
GGCGGCGCGCCGGCGGCCCCGGTCAAGATCGACGCGGGCCGGCCGGGGGTGAGCTACTACGAGTTTACCGGAGCGACGTTGCCCGGCGACCGCGGCGCGTTCGTCAACGTGGCCTCCTACGACGCCCGCGGCTGGCACAGCAGTGTCGGCGTGATGGACGTGAAGACCGGCAAGGTCAAGGTCATCGACGAAGACGGTGGCCGCGCCCGCTACTCTCCGACCGGACACCTTCTCTTCTCCCGCGGTGGCACCGTGCTCGCGGCGCGCTTCGATCCCGGACGCCTGGAAGTGCACGGGGCGCCGGTCGCCGTCTGGAGCGGGCTCAGCACGCCTTACACGGTCTCGCCGGGGGCATTCGATCTCACCGGCAAAGGCGCCTTGTTCTACCGGCCCGGCCAGTTGGGGGGCGATCGTGCGCTGGCGTTCCTCGACGCCGCCGGCAAGCTCGAGCCTTGGTCATCGGAGCGACGGGCGGTGAAGGATCCGCTGGAGCCATCGCCCGACGGGCGCCGCATCGCATGCGACATCATCAACGCGCGCGGGATCGATGAGATTTGGGTCTCGGATCTGGCCCGCCCCGGGTTTCGGAGGCTCGGGACCGATCCCAACGCCGACAGTTGGTTTCCACTCTGGTCGCCGGATGGCAAGCGCATCGCCTACACCCGGCATGGGAAGGACGGCCGCGACGGGATCTACGTCCAGGACGCGGACGGAGGCGAGGCGAAACGGATTCTGAAACCCGATTCCGAGGACGTCGTCTACGCGCCGGTCTCGTGGCTGCCCGACGGTTCCGCGCTGTTGCTGACGCGTTGGGAGCCCGGTCACGCCAGCTTGGCGATGTTGCCGCTCACGGGCGTCGAGGCGGACTCGAGCCGGTTGCGTCCGCTGCTGCCGAGTGCGTTCCAGCAGTGGGTCCCCAGGCTCTCTCGTGACGGGCGCCTGCTCGCCTTCGGAAGCGACGAGTCCGGAAAGGGGCTGACCTACGTCGCCGAGTTCCATCCCGACGGAACCACGGGGAGGCCGGTCGAGGTCAAGACCTCGGGGGCCGACTACCGGTGGTCAGCGGACGGCAAGACGCTGTTCGTCGTGGACGACCGCCGCCGGCTCATGAAGGTCGCGGTCACCACCGCGCCCGAACTCTCGCTCTCGGCGCCGACCGAGGTCCATGACTTCGAGAAGCTCAAGGTCGCGATGTGGACGGTGCTTCCCGATGGCCGCTTCTTCGTCGGCTTGAAGCACGAGAACGAGGACGACATCACCCGGTACGACCTGGTGCTGAACTGGACCGAGGAGCTTAAGCGGAAGATGCGCGCCGCGCGCTAGAAACCACTCGCCCAGGGACGCACGTCGATCACGACGGGACCGCCGCCTGGCCGGGGAATGTGTTGGCAGACGTGGGGTTCGGCTTGCAGGCTCAACTTGCGAGCCATGTGGACGAAATCGGTTTTCGAGACCGCCCGATTCAACCACTCTCGCACCTCTCCGCGCGCGTGTTTACACGGGTTGGGGGGTTCGCGCAAGCTCTGAAAGGTTCGATGACGGTCTCGCCCGCCGGGGAATGAGCACTGGACGGGGCCCAGCGGGAATCCCGGCTCACCGCCTGTTCACGGGTCGCGCGTCAGGGGGAAGCCGAGCGCGAATGGCGTCGACGGCCTCGCGCGCGATCGCCAACGCGCGCTCAGCCTCCTCTCGGGTTGGTTCTTCATCCTCCCCCAGATAACGAAACTTCCACGCGCATTCGGTCAAGGGTGCGGCCCGTTTCGCAAGTGACCGCAGTGTGGAATCCAGTCGCAGGTAGGCCTGACCGAGTCGCTTCAGCTTGTGTGTCTTGCCAAAGGGCTGATCGTGCTGTCCTGCGTGTTTGCCTATGCTTGGAACGGCTCGAACTGATTGGAGTCCTGTGTGAGTAGCCGCAATAGTCGCGTGTTCACGAACAGTTTCTCCCGCCCGGCTGAGTGCTCTTTCAGAACGCCCGCCGAGACCAGGCCCTTCAGGTACCGCGCCGCCGCCTGCCGCGCGACGATTTTGAGCTCCACGAGATTCGCGATCCGGCAGTATGGTTGCTCGAAAAGTAGGTCCACCAGATCTTGGGTGTAGATCTTTGGCAGCGACGCGCGGACGTGGCGCGTCGTTTCGTCCTGCAATTCTCGAATGGCGTCGATCTTCGCGGTCGTCCAACGGGCGGTCTCGTCCACCGCCCGGAGCATGTACAGGAGCCATGACTCCCACTCGGCTTTTTGAGTGACCGCCAGTAGTCGCTGGTAGTAGTCGAGTTTGTTAGCGATGATGAACCGGCTCAGGTAAAGGATGGGTGTGGGGAGCAATCCCCATTGAACCAGCATGAGGCTGTTGAGCACCCGGCCCGTGCGCCCGTTTCCGTCTGTAAAGGGATGGATCGCCTCGAATTGGTAGTGCGCGATTGCCATTCGCACGAGCGGGTCCAGCCCGTCGCTCGAGTGGATGAACTGCTCCCAGTTCGCGAGCAGGTCGCGCAGCCGGCACTCGGACTCGGGGGGCGTGTAAATGACCTCCCCGGTCGCGGTGCTCTTGAGCGCAGTGCCCGGCACGCGGCGGACGGACATTTCGATGCCCTTGATCCGCGTGCAGACGATCTCGGCCGTGCGCGTCGAGATGGGCCGTTCCGAGAGGGCGCGATAGCCTTCCAGCAGTGCTTCCCGATAGCGCAGCGCTTCGCGGGTCGCTGCGTCGGCGCTTCCGCTGTCGTGCATGTGCTGGAAGAGCGCGTCCGCGGTGGTGACGATGTTCTCGATTTCTGAACTTGCCTGCGCTTCCAGCAATGGCAGCGTGTTGATGAGCACGCCCAGATTGGGGATGAGCTCGGCCGACCGCCTGAGGCCTTCCATGGAGGCCCGTGCCTCGACGCACCGCTTCAGCACCGCGTGAGTTTCCAGCTCTACCGCAGGTGGAAGCTCCGGCAGCTCTTTGAAGGGTCGGTCTGCTTGCCACTCGGCCATGCCCGCCTCCGTCAGTGACCGGCTTCCAGACAGGCCGGCAGGCTATGTCGCCGACTGCGACAGGTCAACAGAACGTGTCGCAAGAACTCACTTATTGCGACATGTCTTGCGGAGCTGAAAGCCATGTTCATGTCAATCACGGATGGCATAAGTCGTTGTATGATGTTGAACATCATTCGTTTACGTCAGTCTGGACTCTCGAGGGCCGGATGGCTGGAGTGCCCGCTGATCTGAGGACCATTGGTCATGGCAGGACTTCCGTCCAGCGCTTGCGCCGCTCATCCGCCACTCACTTCCGCCCGCCAACCTGCTCTCCCCAGCTCTTCGCGCCACTTTCGCCGCTCAGGAACGGAAGCGCCGTCCTTGCCATGCTGGGAGCGAGGAAGATCTCGTAGTGCGTCAAGTCGGGCAGGATGGCGAGGCGATTCTTCGACATGTTCTCGCGCTGCCAGCCGGCGTCCTTCAATCCACCGCCCAGTAGTTGGTAGAACTTCACGATGTGCTCCGGTCGGTACATGTCGCTGTCGCCATAGAGGAGCATCACGGGCATCATCAGCTTCCTCACGTCCTCCGACCAGTCGTAGGGCTTGCGCATGTATGCACCCATACGGTCGAGCAGCTTCGGGAAGTCCTCCGGGTGCGGTGCGACCGCGGCATACGATTTGTACATCGGCGTGTCCTTCATCGCCTCCGCCATACCCGCGCCCACCGAAGCCTGCATGGGGCGCATCTCGGGATAGAACCCGTCCTGCGCGTATTCACCCGAGACCAGCACGAGCCTGCGCACCAGCTTTGGATGCTGCACCGCCAACCGGAAGGCCACCCCGACACCGAGCGAGTAGCCGAGAACGTCGACCTGGTCATGGTCGAGCTCCTTCAGGATCGCGGCCATGTCGTCGCCCATGTCGATGAGGCTGATCTCACGGTTGCCGAGGGCAGTTCGGCCGTGGCCCTGCAGGTCGACGCCGATGACCTGGCGGCTCTCGGCAAGGATGCCCAATACTGGGCCGAACATCTCGATCTGGCCCAGTCCGCCGTGAAGCAGCAACAGCGGCTGCCCTTTCCCGTGGATCCGGTAGTAGCAGCGAATGCCGTTGGCTGAGACGTGACCACTCTTGATGGGCTTTGGGGATGCCACGCTCTGTGCCTGCGACGCGGCTCGGCCCTCCCCGGCGCGGGCCGCCACTGGCGCAGCGAAAACGGCGGCCGCAGCCAGGACGGCACTGGATGTGGACCTCAACATATTCTTCCGCAAGTTCATCTTCCGTTCCTCCCGACACCCTGGGGATCGCGACCTGCGTCTCGGAAGTCCCCAGGACCTCCGAGACGAGCACGGTCGCATGCAGCCCTCATCGACCACCGTTTCGCTATCGGTTCCTCGCGGCCTGCTCCCGTTGGCGAACTCCCTGTTCGCGTAGTTCGGGTGTGAGAGACGGACCGAAGTCATCGCTGGGTTTGGCGCCTGCGACGCCTGCGAGTGGCCGGCGGCGATCCTGGCTCCAACAACACGTCGATCGAGGCGGCTCGAAATCGACACGACGGCAAGTAATCTGCTGGCAAGGCGAGTGGGCGCGACCATTCGTTCGGAACAAATCGCCAGCGCAAGTCACAGAAACCCCACCAGCCCTTTGACTTAAGGCGAAACGATGTCGAGGAAGTCCG
>CAYQNV010000003.1:0-8429 GCA_964418975.1 uncultured bacterium
TCCACGTACTCGAGGACGAGGTAGCGGTCCCCCGCCACTTCCTCGAGCCCGTGGATGCCCGCGATGTTGGGGTGGTTGAGGGACGCCAGCAGCTTGGCCTCGCGCTCGAAGCGCGCCACGCGCTCGGGATCGCGGGCGAACGCTGCGGGCAGCGCCTTGACCGCGACCTCGCGACCCAGACGGCTGTCCTTGGCGCGATACACTTCGCCCATCCCCCCCGCGCCGAGCGGGGCGACGATCTCGTAGGGGCCGAGGCGGGTGCCGGAGGCCAGTGTCACTTCTTCCTCAGCGCCGTGGGCCAGTTCAGGTCAACGACGATCGCCGGCGCCGCAGCTTGCTCGACATTGATCGTCGCGAGGAACCGGCGATGATCGGGTGTCGGGCAGATGCCGGCGATATCGTCGTCGATCTTGAACAGCACGCGTGCCCGGCCGCAGCGGAACGTGGGGCCCGGCTCCACGTCGGCGACGCGCAGGGTCGCGTCCGTCACACGCATCAGGATCTCGCGGCCGTCGTGCGACCACCAGCACGGGCCGGGGCTCGTGAAGCCGGGGTTCTTGATTCCGGGAATCGACGTTCGCGACGTCACGCCGGTGACCGACCGGACATAGAGTTCGTACATGCCCGTTTCGTCCGAGTAGTGGATCAACCAACGGCCGTCCGGCGAGAACCAGCCACCGCCTTCGTTGAACGGCGTGCGCACCAGCGGTACCGGTCGGCGGTCGCCGTCGACGGGCAGCTTCCACAGGTCCCATCCCGTCTCCCGGCTCGGCGAATCGAACGTGATGAACTTCCCATCGGGGGACCACCCGTATGCGTTCTTGAAGACCTCCTCCGACTCGTACAGCACGCCGGGCTCGCCGCCATCCACGGCCTGGATGAAGAGATCGGACGGTCCCCGGGGCGCTCTGTTATAGACCACGCGCCTCCCGTCGGGAGACCAGATGGTCTGGAAGTAGCTCGCGGCTTTCGTGCCGAACAGGGTCGCCTGGCCCGTGGCGAGGTCGACGAGCCACAGGTTCTGCATCTCCGACATGCCTCGGCGTGAAACGAGGGCCTGCCTGCCGTCGGGTGACATCGACACTTCTTCCCACCGGCCCGCGGGTAGAGAAAACAGCTGCTCGACCCGGCCCGAGCGGTCGAGCCAGGCGAGCTGCGTGTCGGAACGCCGTCCCGCGGGATAGGCAAGAATGCCGTTGCGAGACACCGATACTGCCCGCGTCCCGTTGTTGCCGCCGAGGATGGGCGCATCGCCGAGCACGATCGGCTTGCCCGTCACCTTGCCCCCGCCGGCGTCGAACCGCTGCGCGATGAGACGGTTTTTCTGCAGCGTGACGAGCCAACCGGGTTCGGCGTAGACGGGCACCGCCCCAGCCAACATGATGGCCTTGCGGTCGGTCGATCCGAGGTGTCCCAAGTAGACCTGGTAGTCGACCTCCCGCTGGGGCAGGGCGACAAACAGGAACCCGCGGCCGTCGGGCAGGAACTCGGGGTACCGCAACGCCGTCTCGCCGCGGGCGGTGTCGGGCCCCACCACCAAGCTGACGGCTCCGCCGTCCGACGACACGCTGTAGAGCGAACCCATCGCGATCGGCGCGAATACGATCGACCCCTGGCTCCCCCACGTCCCGCCGCGCGGGTCCGGCGCGTCGCACAGCGCTTCGATCCTGCCGGTCTCGATCCGGATGGTATTGAGCTTGGTGTCGGCGAAGAATCCCAGCGAGCGCCCGTCCGGCGACCAGAACGGCAGACTGGCTCGATCCGTGCCCGGGAGTTGCCGCGCTGTGAGTCCATCGAGCGGTCGAAGCCAGAGCTTCGACGTCCCGGCGGAGTCGGACGCCGCGAACGCGAGCGTGCGTCCGTCGGGCGAGATCGCGAAGGACGCCGCATCGTTCAGCAACCGGGTCCGAGGGGGGGCAGGAACGGTTAGCCGCGCGCGCTCGGCGCCGCCCGATCCCGGCGACCGCGGCAACAGCCACGAGGCGAGCGCCAGCACGAGTGCCGCCCCCGCCACACCCCATGCGAGAGTCGCTTTCCCGCCGCGTGCCCGCGCGGAGGCGATCGCACCGCTCGGGACGGTTTGTGATGCTGAGGACAAAGCGTCACCCGCCCACTGGAGCTGGAGCTTCACGTCATGTGCCGTCTGGACGCGGTCGTCCGGGTCTTTCGCGAGCAGCGCACCCACGAGTCGGTCGAGCGCGGGCGGCGACAGCAGCGCCAGCTCCGCCATCGGCCGTGGCGAATCGCGCATGATGGCGCTGATCAGGCTCGCCTGCGTCGCCCCGTCGAACGCGCGCCGGCCGGTCGCCATTTCGTACAGCACGCAGCCGAGCGCCCAGAGATCGCTGCGGGCGTCCGCTTCCTTGCCCTCGAGCTGCTCCGGCGACATGTACTGGAACGTGCCGACGATGGAGCCCTCGGCGGTCAGGGGCTGGGCGACGGTCGGCGACTCGGTCAACGCGGCGGCTGTCATTCCGGACGCGCTCGCCGGTCCCGCCAGCCCCGTGGCGCGCGCGAGGCCAAAGTCCATGAGCTTGGCACCTGATTTCGTGATCATGATATTGCCGGGCTTGAGGTCACGGTGAATCACGCCGGCGCGGTGCGCACGGTGCAGTGCGTCGGCGATCTCGGCGCCGATGCGCACCATGTCCGGCACAGGCAAAGGGCCGCGCCTCAGTCGCTCGGTCAGCGTCTCGCCCTCGACCAGCTCCATCACGAGGTAGTCGGTCTCGCCTTCGCGACCGACGTCGTGCAGGGTGCAGATGTGCGGGTGGTTGAGCGACGAGATCGTCCGGGCTTCACGCTCGAAGCGCGCGCGCACCTCGGTGTTCGCGTTCAGGTGCTGCGGCAGCACCTTGATCGCCACCTCACGGCCGAGGCGCGTGTCTTTAGCGCGGTACACCTCGCCCATGCCGCCCGCGCCGAGTGGCGCGATGATCTCGTAGGGACCGACGCGGGTGCTGGGAGTGAGTGGCATCGGGGGAATCTACCCTATTGGCGACTCAGGCAGCGTAAGTCGACTGTCTACGGAATCGGGGCAAGCCCAGGTACCTACGAAGTTGCCCTGCGCAGGGAGTGGCTGCAGTACAAGACCTCCCTCGCTCGCGGTGCCATCCACAGGCGGGGCAATTCGGTTGCGGTCAGTTAGGGCTGGTGATGGCGCAGGATGGCTTCGATTTCATCAAGCGAGAACGAATTGAGCTGCACGATCTTTGCTTTGGATCGGATGCTGGGTGGCACGATGGCACGTGCCTCTTCCTTGTTCTGGACCTCTACGATGATCCAGGCTTTGTGCTCTCCGTCTTTGCATCCCCAATCCGCACGGGTGAGGAAATGAGACCCCGACTTGAGTACGGTCTCGACGGCCCGAGCACACTCCAGCGTGGTCACGTCGTGTGGGACCTCAATCAAGAATCTTGCCGTCATCTGTCGTCTCCCTCGGAATCAAAGCTGGGCACGCGAACTCATTGCTCTGTTTTTGGCGACAGCCAACTCAGAGCGACTTCTCGTGGCCTAGGATAGTCGCGCCGTTCATTGTTCACCACCCACACAGCCCCCCCCCACAGGCCCCGCGGCGCCGCGAGGAACTCCACACGCTCCCTCCGTATCTTGTACACTCACATGAGGCTTTGGAGAGCGCGTTGCACCCACCTTGGAGCACTCTCGCCATGATCGGTAGCACCGTTGCCCACTATCGCGTGCTGGAACGACTTGGTGGCGGCGGCATGGGGGTGGTGTACAAGGCCGAGGACCTCAAGCTTGGCCGCTCGGTGGCCCTCAAGTTCCTGCCTCCGGAGCTGGAAGCGGATGCGTTGGCCCTGGAGCGTTTCCAGCGTGAGGCACGCACGGCATCCTCCCTCAACCACCCCCACATTTGCACCATCTACGCGGTGGAGCAGCACGAGGGGCAGCACTTCATAGCCATGGAGCTGCTTGAGGGCGAGACCCTGAAGCATCGCATCGAGGGCAAGCTCCTGCGCCTCGAGCAGATACTCGAGCTCTCCATCCAGATCGCGGACGCCCTCGAGGCCGCGCACGCCCGCGGAATCGTTCATCGCGACATCAAACCCGCCAACATCGTCGTGACCGCACGCGGCGAGGCCAAAGTGCTGGATTTCGGGCTGGCCAAGCTGGACGTTGCCCGGCTGCGGGCCGGAACGGGGCTGTCGGCCATGGCAACGGCCGCGGCCGATGCGCACCTCACGAGTCCGGGCTCCACCGTCGGCACGGTCGCCTACATGTCGCCGGAGCAGGCGCGAGGCGAATCGCTGGACGCACGCTCCGACATCTTCAGCTTCGGCGCGGTGCTCTACGAGATGGCGACCGGCGCGCTTCCGTTCACGGGCGGTACGTCGGCGGTCATCTTCGACGGCATCCTGCACCTGACGCCCACCCTTCCGACACGGCTCAATCCCGCGCTCTCGCCCGAGCTCGAGCGCATCGTCCAGAAGGCGATGGAAAAGGATCGACGGCTCCGCTACCAGAGCGCCTCCGAGTTCAAGTCGGACCTCCTCCGGCTACAGCGCGACCTCGACTCGGGCAAGACGTTGGCTGCGGGGACGGACAGTGGCCGCGCCTCGGCGCCGCGCAAGGAGCGTTCGGTGGCCGTGCTCTACTTCGAGAACCTGAGCGGCGCGAAGGACGACGAGTACTTCCGCGACGGCATGACGGAGGACGTGATCACCGAGTTAGCCAACATCAACGAGATCCGGGTCTTCCCTCGGCCGAGCGTGCTCGTGTATCGCGACAAGAGCTTCGCCCCGACCCAAGTGGGCAAGGAGCTGAGCGCCGCTTACGTGCTGGGGGGCAGCCTGCGCCGCGCCGGCAATCGGCTTCGCGTCACCGCCAACCTGGTGGAGACCGCGACCGGGCTCACGATCTGGGCCAAGCGTTACGACCGGGAGATGCAGGACGTCTTCGAAGTGCAGGACGAGATCGCGCGCTCCATCGCCGAAGCGCTGCGCGTGACGCTGTCGCCGCAGGAGCGCGACGCGATCGCCGCCAAGCCCACCGAGAACCTCGAGGCGTACGACTGCTACCTGCGTGGCCGCAACTACACGCGGCGCGAGAACCTCGAGTTCGCCATGCAGATGTTCGAGAAAGCCATTAACCTCGACCCGAACTTCGCACTAGCGCACTCGGGCCTGGGCAACATCTGCGGGCTCATCTACGAGATCCACGACCACCAGCCGCGCTGGATCGAGCGGGGGCTCGAGGCGTGCGACCGCGCGCTGGCCATCGATCCCAACCTGGCCGAAGCCCTTTCCGCCCGGGCCCGGATCTTCTACGCCGAGAAGAAGTACGACGAGGCGATCCGCTATGCCAAGCTCGCGATCGGGCGCAAGGCCGATTGCGAGGGTGCCTACACCGTCCTCGCGCGCACCTATTTCTCCTCGGATCGCCTCGAGGAAGGCGCCGCACTGCTCGACACCGCGCTGGCCGCGAGCGGCGACGACTACAACGTCTATGTGCCCTTTCTCAACATTCTCGGAAAGCTGGGGCGGGCTGTGGAATTGAGGGCCCTCGAGGCGCGCGCCGTCGAGGTGCTTGAGAAGCAGCTGGAGTTGGTGCCGGAGGACGTCCGCGCCCGCATCTTGCTCGCGGTGAACTACGCCCAGGTGGCGCGCCGCAGCGACGCGGTGCGCGAGCTGGAGAAGGCCGTCACGATGCGCTTCAACGATCCCAACGTGCTCTACAACGCAGCCTGCACCTACGGGATCATGAGCATGAAGAAGGAAGCCCTCGAGATGCTGAAGAAGGCCAAGGCGGCCGGCTACGCCAACCTGGAATGGGCCAACCGCGATCCTGATTTGGCCTGCGTCCGCGACGAGCCCGAGTTCCGGCAGCTGTTCTCCGCGGCCTGATACCGCGTGAGGGAAGTCGTCCGTCGGACAAGGCACCGACTGAGTGACGTAGGCTTGGGACGGATTGGCGGCCTGCCCTAGAGCGCGGATCCGCCGTAGCGCGTAGATCCGCCGTCCCAGCCGGGGATGGAGGCCGCCTGCTTGATCCAGGTCGCCAGCTGCTTCTCGTCGAGCTTGTCCTCCTCGTGGATGTCGAGGTAGCGCACTTCCCTGTTCTTGGACTCGCCGGGGGGGACAGGACGCAGCGACGTGCCGCGGAAGAAAGCCACCTTCACGTACTTCGTGAAGCAATGGAAGCTGAGGAACCAGCCTTGGCCCTCGACTCCGTAGAACGGCGAGTTCCATTTGACCGCTCTCCGTACGCCGGGGACCGAGCGCACGATGAGCGCGTCGAGGCGACGCCCGACGTCGCTTTTCCAACCCGGCATTGCCGCGATGTAGGCCTGCACTGGGGCGTCGCCGTCGGCCTTCGCGATCTGAGGGTTTCCGCCTGCGAGAAGGGGCGGTTTCTTGGTGGACGCCTTTGTGGACTTCGACGCCACGTAATCCCTCAGGACTTCGCTTTCTTGGAAGTGTTCGTCTTGCCAGCACTGTTGAGGGCGACCGCCTGGCGAACGAGGGCCTTGAAGGCGGACGCGTCAACTTCATCGCCTTCGTGGATGTCGATCGCGCGGCGTACGTTTCCGTCGAGACTCGAGTTGAAGAGACGGGCCGGATCTTTGAGAGATGCGCCCTTGGCGAAGGTCAGCTTCACGTGATTCTTGTAGGATTCGCCAGTGCAGATGATGCCGCCGTGCGACCAAACCGGGTTCATCCACTTCCACTCCTCGACGACGTCCGGGTCTGCTGTCTTGATGAGCTGGCGCATTCTGCTGAGGGTTTCCCCGCGCCAGTCTCCGAGTTCGACGATTCTTTCGGAGATGAGCTCCGATGCCGACTGGCCTTGGCTGGCGCCCGATTGTTTCATTTTCTGGCTCCTCTCAGAATTCCGTAGCCTCACAGCACGATTCTCGCCCACGGATTGTCCGGCAGCGAGCAGCGCTGGAAGATCTTGAGCTTGAAGTACTCGGGGTCGCTGTAGCCGCGCGCCTGCCTGCGCAACACGGCGATCTTGCTGTTGATGGCCTCGCAGAGGCCGAGCGGCACGTCGTGCTCGTGGCCGGCGATGACCGAGTCGAGATGGTCGGCGATCCGGTGCGCCACTCGCTTCAGCTCGGGCAGCGCGGTGTCGAACACCTCGAGGATCCACTCGTGCAGGCGGTCACGCAGCACGCCGAAGTACTTCCACGGGTGCCGCAGCACGGCGCGCAGCTGCTCCTTGAGCAGGTAGGCTTGGTAGAGCGGCTGGTTGAGCTCCATCAGTTCGCTCAGGAGCAGCTTGTCCTTGTGCTCGAGGTTCTCCCGCGCCGACAGCAGCAGCCACTTCTTCACCTTGAGCGTCCGGCCCAGCTCGTCGCGGGGGGCGCCGGAGAACAGCCGTCGCCGGATCTCGTTCAGGGCCTCGTTCACCCACTGCACGATGTGGAAGCGATCGAGGACGTGCACCGCGTGTCGCAGACGCGTCACGATGATCGATCGGTAGCCGAGGTCACTGACCACGCCGCGGATCTTCCGCCGGCCCTTCGGCCCCAACGCCCGCAGGAACGGCAACAGGCCCTTGCGCCCCTTGCCGTCGCCGATCCACACCACGCGCCCGGTCTCCAGGTTGGTGACGATCGTGAAGTAGACCCGGCCGCCGGTGCGCGACACCTCGTCCACTCCGATCCAGCGCAGGCCATCCAGCGCCGCGCTGCGATCTCCGAGCGCCAGCTCGATCGCACGGCCATCGACACGCGCCACCGTCGCCCACGACAGCTTCGCCATCTGCGCGACCGCTGCGACCGGCATCCGTGTGCACAGTGCGGCGATCCGCTCGAAGAACCGCCGCGTCATGCGTGATCCCGGCGCCGCGAACGGCAGCCGCTCCACCCGTGTCCCACCGCAGCAGGAGATCCGCATCGGCTTCACCTCGAGGTACGTCTCCAGGTCCCCGATCGAGCAGTCCCGCAGCAGGATCGGCCCCTGTTCGGCGAACAGCCCGGTCGCCTGGCGCCGCCCGCACCCCGGGCACTCATGCTGGCCGTCCCGCCGCTCGAGCCGGACCACCTTCACCGGCCCCCGGTGCGGATGCGAGACCCGCTCCACCGCCACCACCTTGAATCCTTGCAGCCCGAGATACGTCGCGACACAATCGCCCGGCTCTTGGTTCATCCCTCTGACTCCTCCTTCCGCTAAGAAGAAGAGTCATGGATGAACCGGAGCACCTCACGCCGTCAACTCAAGTGCAGGCTCCACGGAAAGTTGAGAGGAGCCCATTTTCTCATCCTCGAAGTTCCAGAAGAAGGGTCACGTCAAATTCCGGGTCCGGTCCGGACCGGGCACACTGGTGACATGGCAGACCGGGGACATGGGTAACAGCAACCGTGCATCCTCCGCGATCCAAGGAGGATCGCGCGATGCCCTGGACCAGGACCGACCAGATGTCCGAACGAGTGAAGTTCATCGCTGCATACTTGGAGTACGAGG
>CAYQNV010000004.1:0-1955 GCA_964418975.1 uncultured bacterium
CAGCAGCTCTTCCACGAACCGCGTGCTCAGGTCGCCGGAGCGGAACTTCTCGCTCGCCAGGGCCAGTCGGTGGAACGGGATCGTGGTCTTGATGCCTTCCACGATCATCTCCTCCAGCGCGATCTCCATGCGGCGGATCGCCTCGGCGCGGTCCTTCCCGTGCGCGATGAGCTTGCCGATCATCGAATCGTAGTAGGGGGGGATCATGTAGCCCGCGTAGACGTGGCTGTCCACGCGCAGCCCCGGGCCGCCCGGCTTGTACCAGTAGGTCACCCTGCCGGGGCTCGGCCGGAAGCCGTGCTCGAAGTCCTCGGCGTTGATGCGGCACTCGATGGCGTGCCCGTTCCACTTCACGTCCTGCTGGCGGAACGTCATGGGCTCGCCCGCCGCCACCAGGATCTGCTCCTTCACCAGGTCGATCCCGGTGACCTCCTCGGTGACCGGGTGCTCCACCTGGATGCGCGTGTTCATCTCCATGAAGTAGAACGAGCCGTCTTCGTCGTAGAGGAACTCCATCGTGCCGGCGTTCCGGTAGCCGATCGACGCGGCGCAGCACGGGCGGTTCGTCGCAGCGCGCTTCAGCCGGTGTGTATCAAGCGCCTCGACTGCTGCCCACCCGGATAGCGGTATCGGACGATGTAAACGCCAGCCCCGTCGGGCCCATCCCATTTGACGATGTGCTCACCGGCTGGCCACAAGCCACGCACCAGTGATGAGACGCTGCGTCCCTGGATGTCGAAGATCTCCAGGGTGACGGCAGCGGGCACGGGCAGCGCGAACTTGATCTCGATCGTGCCCCGCCCGGGATTCGGCCCCACCGATTCGAGCCGGAAGGCCTGCGCTACCGCCTTGCCCGCCCAGATCGGCTCAGTCAAGTGGGCAGCCACCCCGACGACCATGCCGACGAGCCGATACCAGTAGGCCCTATCCGTGCGAGCACTTTGGTCGAGCTGCGAGACGACTCCATCCCGACGTGTGCGCTCGCCATTGCTCCGGGTCCATGGCCCCGTCACCTGCTCGCTCCGCTCGACCCAGAGATCCTCCGCCTCCAGCCCGCCGCTAACCTCCCACGTGAGCTGGACCGCAGCCCCAATGCGTTCGGCGGTGAATCGCGACACCCGAACACGCGCGGCCACTGTCTCACATCCAACTCCATGCGCACCCACCAACCCACATCCAGACAGTGCAAGCAGTGGCGATCTGCCTTGGAGCCGCAGATCGCCACCCAGCTTGTCGCAGAATCGCGGGTCGAGCGAGACATCAGTTGGCGCGGCCTCGCCACCACCAACGTCGCCTAGGCTGTTCCCAAACCAATTATTGCAGCCAACCCATGTGGCATTTGGATTCGACCAGTATATGCCGTACGTACTATTGAATGCCGCGATATTGTTGCACACGACAAACTGTCGGTTTTCATATGATGGCGCCGCCGCGCCTATCGAGAAAATGCCGGCTCGACGGTTGCCCACGCTCGAGTTATTTTTCAACTGAAGAGTCATGCAGGAATTCTGAACCGCCACGCGTAGGCCATTCTCTTCGTTGGACCAAGTCACATTTTCTGCAATCACCGCTCCATCCACTGCATTGGCATATATACCGCCCCAGCCGCAGTGTGACACTCGATTTCCAATCATGTCGAGCTGGTAAGCTACTGCCTCGATCCCAAAGGCACCACAGCGCTCAACGCGGTTATCAGCAATGCGCGCCAGGTTCGCGCCGACAAACACACCATATCCGGCACAATCCTTTATGGCTCCTCTCAGATTTCCGTGGGAGCGCCGGCCTGACTTGACCGTGTAGGTGCTCCGGTTCAGCCATGACTCTTCTTCTTGGCGGAAGGAGGGGTCAGAGGGATGAACCAAGAGCGAGGGGATTGTGTCGCGGCCTACCTCGGGCTGCAAGGGTTCAAGGTGGTGGCGGTGGAACGGGTCGAGCACGCCCACCGGGGGCTGGTG
>CAYQNV010000005.1:0-30542 GCA_964418975.1 uncultured bacterium
GCTTCGACCTCGCGCTCGATGTGATGCGCGAGCTCGAGAGACTTCGCCGCGCGCCCGCACGGTTGTGGAGCTGCATCACGCATTCGGGCTTGTCCCTTTGACGTCCTGTGGCATTGCATTACTTACACACCAATCAATAACGCCCGTCCGACGCCCTGTCGCTGGAGCGACGGAGCCACGGCCAAATCGTGCAAGTAGAGTGGACGGGCCACGGGCACGAAATACCGGGTGTCGATGGCCCACGGCTTCTTCGTCGCCAGCCGCAGCGTGCCGACGAGTTTCTTGCCCTTGCGAGCCAGCAACACCTTCGAGTTTCGGAGCCCGTGCAACACGCCGCGCACGCTCGGTCCGCCCGACCAGTGCCCGTGGCCATGGGTCGCGGTGAGGTGCTCTCCGACCGCCGCGCGAAGCGCAGCGATCTCCTCGGCGTCGTCCTCGGTGGCGAGCTTGAAGCCGAGTCTCATGCGACGCGCGCTATCCGACCGGCGTCACTTGCGGGGCAGCGTCGCGACGAACTCGAGCGCCCGCTCGACCCACGCCGCCAGGTCGGCGTGGGTGTCGAAGCCGCCGGCCTCCACGAACACGTAGCCCTTCATGGGCTTGCCGGTAAAGCCCATGTCGCCCGGCGAGCAGTTCCCGCAAGCGCTCCGCCAGCCCCTCGTCGTAGGCCATGTCCGTTCTCCCCGATCGCCCGCTACGTCGTGTAGTCCGCGTTCACGCGCACGTACTCGGCCGAGAGGTCGCACGTCCAGACCACGGCCGAGTGGGTTCCGAGCCCGAGGTCCAGGTGCACGATGGCGGGGTCCTGGCGCAGCAGCGCCGAGGCACGCGCCGCGTCGAACGCCGCCGGCAGTCCGCGGTCGAGCAATTGCACCTCGTCGCCCTCGCCGAACCACAGCCGAACGCACTCGGGCTCGATCTCGGCGCCGCTGTAGCCGGCGGCGGCCAGGATGCGACCCCAGTTGGGGTCGTTCCCGTGGATCGCGGTCTTGACGAGTGGCGAGCAGGCGATGGCGTCGCCCACGCGGTGCGCCTGGGCCTCATCCGCGCCACCGGAGATGCGCAGCTCCACCAGGCGGGTGGCGCCCTCGCCATCGCGCGCAATCTGCCGCGCGAGCGACGCGCATGTGTTCGCGAGCGCCTGGGTGAACGAGCCCTCGCCGGCGTCGTCCACGGCGATGCCCGACACGCCCGAGGCCAGCACCAACACCGTGTCGTTGGTGCTCATGTCGCCATCCACGCTGATGCGGTTGAAGCTTCGTTCCACCGCCACGCGCAGGCAGCGATCGAGCCGCGCGGGCTCGAGGCGAGCGTCGGTGGTGAGCACGGCGAGCATCGTGGCCATGTTCGGGTGGATCATCCCGGCGCCCTTGGCGAAGCCCGCCACGCACACGCGGCCACCCGGCAGGAGCGCCTCGCTTGCGGCCAACTTCTCGCGCGTGTCGGTGGTCAGGATGGCGCGCGCGGCATCTCCGGCCGCCTGCAGCGCCGCGGGCGTGCGCAGCGCGGTCACGCCAAGCGCGAGCTTCTCCATGTCGAGGAAGCGCCCGATCACGCCGGTCGAGAGCACGAACACCTCGTGTTCCGCAGCGCCGATCGCCTGGGCGCCGAGCGCGCGCATGCGTCGCGCGTCGTCCAGACCGCGCTCGCCGGTGACGGCGTTGGCGCAGCCCGAGTTGTAGAGCACGCCGCGCATGCGGTCCGCCGCGCCGGCCAGCGATTCGCGGCACACGTGCACGGGGGCCGCCTTTACGCGGTTCGTCGTGAACACGCCGGCGGCGCTGCACGGCGCGTCGCTCCACACGAGGCCCAGGTCGAGGTTCCCGCTCGGCTTCAAGCCGCACGCCGTGGCGGCGGTACGAAAGCCCGGTGCCAGCGCGAACTCAGCCGGTTCGAGTGGGGCGCGAGTGGGCGAGGGGGACGACACGGACGGCATAGGCTCTCCTCCGGCGGGTGCGAGGCGCGTGGGAGAGCGCAGCGTAGCCGCGTCGCGGCACGCGTGCCACGAGGAATCGCCAGCGTGGAATCGCCAGCGCACGGGAGCCTGCTAGCGAAGCACCACGAACCGCCCCACCTGGTTCGCTCCGCGCGACTCGACCGTGAACAGGTAGATGCCCGAGGCCACGTCCTGCCCGTTGCGTGAGATCAGGTCCCAGCGCGCCTGGCCGTCTCCGCGTGAGCCGTCGTGGTCGATCGTCGCCACCATGTCACCGGCCAGCGTGTAGATGCGGATGATGCTGCGCGAGCGGGGCAGGCCCATGAAGTCGAGATGGCGGCTGAACGAATCGCCCGGCACGGGCGGGCGGTCCCACGGCGCGCGCGCGCGGAAGGGATTCGGAACCACCCACACGCCGCCGTGTGCTACGCGCGCCGCGGCGTCGGGCGTGACCACCGAGTCGAGTGTCGCGAGGATCGGGCTTTCCAGGCGTTCGATGATCGGCCTGTCCCCCACGATCTCGAGTGTGCGCTCGCTCACGGCGGTCACCGCGTAAACGTAGTCGAAACCGTCCAGCACGCGTGTGTCGTTCCAGCGATAGCGCCCGACGGGATGGACACGTCGCTCGTAGAGGATGCGATCGTAGGTCACACTCGAGTCCGTCGCCTCGGCCAGCGGCCGCGCGCCGAGCGTGGTGTCGCGCGCAAACGACGCGACCTGCTGAAAGCGCTCCAGCGGGGGCAGGTCCGCCCGGCGGGACCGCCAGTCGTCCAGCCGGTAGAGGTTGTAACCGAGGAACCTGACGTTCGCGTCGTTCGCGATGCGAGCATCCACCAGGACCTCGCTCCGGTCATCCCACTCCACCCGAACGACTCGGTCGCCCGGAACCGTGCGCCAGGTCGGGGGCAGGGGCACTGCGGCGGGATCCCGCCAGCGGGCAAACGTCTCGCGCCCGTCGAAGCCCGTGCACGCATCGCAATCAAGATCGCTCCAGACGCACGAGCCGTGCTGGTATTGGGCCTGGGAGTCCACGGTTGCCACGGCATCGGGCGCGAACTTGAGCACGCAGTGCGGATCGATGATGAACTCCAGGCCTTCGGGAGGCTCGTAGCACACCTCGTGGCCGGTGATGCCCGTGTTGCCGATCCACCACTGCCGCCAGAGCGTCACCGAAGTGTCGGGCTGCACGTTCACGTAGCCGCCGTGATGCACCTGAAGTGCATGCCCGATCTCGGCGCTCAGGGATTCCGGGGCCGCCATCACCAGGGCGAGATCCAGCTCCAGCGACTTCCCCGGGTCGAGCCGCGCGAATGGCCCGCAGCTCATCAGCACCACGTAGTCGTGTGCCACGAGCGTATCGGGAACACCCGGGTACTCGCCGGCGAGCGCGCGGTAGCGATCCGCGTCGATGATCGGAGAGCCGCCCTGACCGGGCGGCAGGTCGCTGGCGAAGTAGAACGTGCGAAACGACACGCGCGGCGGCGCGAAGTAGAAGGGCCGGAGGATGCTGCCGCTCACGCGACCCTGTTCCTCGAGCAACGACAACGGGTCCGTGGTGTGCCACAGCGGCACCAAGGCGACGCTCCCGCCGCCCGGTTCTGTACGCGACTCATTGATCGAGGGGGCGGTTCCCGACACCGTGGTCAGGCAGTCCTTGTACCAGGGAAGGGGATTGGAGATGGGTGGGTGCAGGAACGCCGAGGGGATACTCGAGATCCCGTCGTTGAACAGCTGCCGGTAGTCGACCGCGCGTGCCAGGTCGTCGAGATGGCCACCCACCGAGCCCGAAAGGCTCGCGTCGAGGTCGGCGTGCAGACCGATCCGCACCTCGTTGAGGGGTTCGCTGCCCCGGTTGGTGATCACGAATCGGAACCCTGCGACCTGGTCGTAGCCGGGGATGGCCCAGGCGAAGGCTTCCTGCTTCACTTCGAGATGCAGCGGAACATGCGACTCGCCGTTCGGGTAGTAATACTGGATCGCCTCGGGCTGGTCGTCGCGGTAGCGCGCGAACAACGTCTGGGTGGCGAACAATCCGAGATCCTCATCCACCTCGCCATCGCCATCGTCGTCGTGACCGTCCATGAACTCCTCATCGCTTCGACCGTCGCCGTCGTCATCGAACCAACGCCGCGTGCCCGGTCCCCCGGCATAGGCGACGCGCACGCGATCGTCGGGATCGAGCGTGGGCCGCCACTCGAGTAGCGGGCCGCCCGAGACCCGCGCGCGCCCGAGCGCGTCCTCGGCGCCAACCCAGAGCTGGGCATGCTTGAGCAGTTCCCGCCCACTGCCCCGCGGATACTCGAGCGAGGGGTCGAACGACCTGCCCACGTCGCGGAACGGATTGCCGAGCGCGCCGATGTTCGTGATGCGCATGGCGAACGCGCCGGCAGTGAGTTGGGGCCCGCGATTCTCCACGTCGAGCACCGCGCGCGCGGGCGCGACCTGGAGGCACAGCCCGAGCAGGGCCCCGCACGTGACGCAGGCTTCGCGGGCTTGTCGGGTCAAGGCGCTCCTGGGGGGATGCCGCTCAAGATGCCCCAAGCATACTCACCGTGGCCGCTCCGGAACAGCGACTCGGAGGCCGTGACGGCGTGCGCGCTTGCCGCGCCTTTCCCGGGCATGGCATCCTGCCGCGAGTCGGCATCCCACACGCAGGAGCGTCATGGACGATCGCGCCCGCTTCGAGGAGTTCGCGCGGCTCGCCACCGAGCAGCGCAATCCGCGCACCCTGGATCTCGACACGCTCGAGGTCCCCGCTCTGCTTGCGCGCATCAGTGACGAGGATCGCACCGTCCCCGACGCCGTGGCCCGCGAGCTGCCGCACATCGCGCGCGCCGTGGACTTCATCGTGGCCTCGTTCAAGGCCGGCGGTCGCCTCATCTATGTGGGTGCCGGCACGAGCGGGCGGCTGGGTGTGCTCGACGCCTCGGAGTGCCCGCCCACGTTCGGCTCCGACCCCGACATGGTGGTGGGCGTGATCGCGGGCGGCTACACCGCGGTGGTGCGCGCGGTCGAGGGCGCCGAGGATCGCGCCGACCAGGGCGCGCATGCCATGGACGACCTCGAGGTGGGACCCGAGGACACCGTGGTCGGCCTGGCCGCCAGCCGACGCACGCCCTACGTGGTGAGCGCCATTGCGCGCGCCCGTTCGCTCGGGGCGCGCACGGTGTACGTGACCTGCACGCCCCGCGAGGAGTTCACGCTCGAGGTGGACGTGGCGATCTGCCCGGTGGTGGGCCCCGAGGTGCTCATGGGCAGCACGCGCATGAAGGCGGGAACCGCGCAGAAGCTGGTGTGCAACATGCTCTCCACCGCGTCGTTCGTGCGCGTCGGCAAGGCCTACGAGAACATGATGGTCGACCTCATGGCGAACAGCCAGAAGTTGGTCGAGCGCGGCCGTCGCACGGTCATGACGATCACCGGCTGCGACTACGCCGCCGCGGGCCATGCCATCGAGGCGGCGGGCAAGAGTGTCAAGACCGCCATCGTCATGGTGAAGCTCCAGTGCTCGCGCGCCGAGGCCGAGCGCCGCCTGGCCGCGGCCGACGGCTTCGTGCGCGGCGCGCTCGGGGAAGACGTCCCGGAGCGACGCACCCCGTGAGACTCGCCCGGGCGCTCCTCATGATGGCGCTCCCGTGCCTCGCGCTCACCTGCGCGCCCCGCCGCGTGGCCGAGCGAGCGCCGCTGGAGTTCTGGGTGAGCTGGCCGGTCGAAGCGGTCGCACCGCTCGTCGCCACGTTCGAGGCCGAGAATCCCGGCCTGCGCGTGCGCCTGCACCAAGTGCCCGTGAGGGATCAGGGCGACAGCGTCACGGTGGCACTCGAATCCGGCCACGCCCCCGACCTGTGCCAGCTCTCCGGCGCGCGTATGCCGGCATGGCTCGCGAGGGGCTTGCTCTCGGACTGGAGCGCCGGCGTGGCGGATCTCCGGAGCACCCTCCGCGGCTGGGAGTTGTGCATGGTGGGCGATGCCGTCTATGGGCTGCCGTGGACGCTGCGCGCGCCCGTGTTGCTCTACGAGAAACAGCTGTTCGCGCGTGCCGGGCTCGACACCACGCTCGCGCCCGCGACCTGGGAGGAGCTGCGCCTGGCAGCCGGCCGCGTGCAGGCGCTGCGCGGCGGCGTGCACGGCTTCGGCGTGCCGACGGGATCGACCCAGGAGCTGGCGTCGGCCTGGCTGCCGTGGGCGTGGGGCAATGGCGGCGAGCTGTTCTCCGAGGGACTGGATTCGAGCCGCGTGGGCGAGCCCGCGGCCGCGCAGGCGCTCGAACACCTGGTGGCGCTCCGCCGAAGCGGGCTCGCCGCACCGCTGGATTCGCTCGAGCGCGAGTTCCTTGCGGGCCGCCTGGGGCTGCTGCTCGCCGACGCAACGCTGGCCGAGGCGAGCGTGCGAGTCGGCCGAAGCCCGGGCGTGTCGCTCGTGCCCCGGCCAGCCCCCGACCGCGGTGTCTCCGCGTCGTGGGCCGATGGCGAGGTGCTGGTGAGCTTCACCGCGTCTCGCCACAAGGAGCAGGCGCTCAAGCTGGCGCGCTTCCTGGTCCAGCCTTCGAGCGCGCTGGCGCTGATCGCCGCGGTGCCGCGCGCGTGGCCCTCGCGCGTGGACGCGGAGAGCAGCGCCTGGTTCATGGAACGCCCGGTCGAGCTCGTCGCCCAGCGCCAGCTGGCCAGCGCGCGCTTCACGCCGCATGCTCGGGACTGGCCCGCGCTCGAGGCGCGCCTGGGTGAAGCGGTGTGGGAAGCTCTCTCCGGCCGCACGAGCGCGGCCCGGGCGCTGGCGGCGGCCGACTCATTCGTCGCCTCGCAGCTGGAGTCGAGGTGACCCGCCCATGCGATCCCGTTTCCCCGAACGCAGTCTTCCACGAACCGGCTTGGAGCCTTCCATGACGCGTGACGCGCTCGCACCCCTTCGCGAATACCGCTCGCGCCCCGAACGGCTGCTGGTGGGGCTCATGACCGGCACCTCGGCCGATGCCGTGGATGCCGTGCTGGTGAGGATCCGCGGCGACGGCCTGGCCGCCACACACGAAGTGCTGGCCGAACTCGAGGCGCCGTTCGACGAGGACCTTCGCTCCGAAGTGCTCGCGGTGTCCGCCGCCGAGTCCGTCGAGCCCGAGCGGCTCATGCGCCTCGACGTGGCGCTCGCTGAGGCCTACGCGGACGTGGTGCGCGACGCGGCTCGCCAGGCAGGCATCAAGCTCGCCGAGATCGCCGCGATCGGCTCGCACGGCCAGACCGTGCGCCACATCCCGCGCCCCGCCGGTGGCGGGCGCGCGCTCACGCTGCAGTTGGGCTCGGCCGCCACGCTCGCCGAGCGCACCGGGCTGACCGTGGTGAGCGACTTCCGTCGGCGCGACACGGCAGCGGGTGGGGAGGGGGCGCCGCTCGTCCCGATCGCCGACTTCTGGCTCTTCCGCGACGAACGCGAGTCGCGCGTGCTGCTGAACCTCGGCGGTATGGCGAACGTGACTTGGTTAAAGAAGAACGGCTCGCTCGCAGACGTGCTCGCGTTCGACACGGGTCCCGGCAACGTCGTGCTGGACGGGCTCGTGCGGGCGGGCACGCGCGGCCTCGCGCGCCACGACGCCGCGGGTGGGCTCGCCGCCTCGGGCCGCGCTCATCCGGCGCTGCTCGAGGAGCTGCTCGCCGATCCGTTCTTCGCGCTGGCGCCGCCTCGTTCCACCGGTCGCGAGCGCTTCGGCGAACACTATGCCGAGCGGCTCGCCGAGCTGGGCGAGTCCATGGGGCTCTCGCTCGAGGACACGCTGGCCACTGCCGTGGAACTCACCGCCGGCTCGGTCGAGCGCGCGATCCACGACTTCGTCGCGCCGCACGGACACGTGGACGCGGTCTACGCGAGTGGTGGCGGCGTGCGGAACATCACGCTCATGACCGCGTTGCGCCGGCGCCTCGAGGGCATCCGCTTCGCGCGTCTGGACGAGCTGGGCGTTTCCCCCGGCATCAAGGAGGCGCTCGCGTTCGCATTCCTGGCGCACCTGACGCTGTGCGGCGCGCCCGGCAACGTGCCCGGCGCCACCGGGGCGCGCCACGCGGTCGTGCTCGGGAGCATCACGCCCGGCGGGCAGGGGGGAGCACGCTCATGAAGGCTACCTCGTCGTGGGTGAACCGCATGCCAGGCGCACTGCTCGCCGGATTCGTGGGGTGGACCGTGCTCGCGGCCGCTGGTTGCGCGCCGATCGCGGTGGGCCTGCCGCCGGCGGCCCCGCCGGCTTCGACCCCTATGCAGACGCCGCCCGCGCCGGCCGTGCCGCGCGAGGAGCCGCCAGTTCCGGCCATGGAGCCGCCCTCGGCGCCGACGGACGAACCCGTCCTGGACATCGGCCTCGCCTGGGAGCTGGACAGCACGCGCGTGGCTTTCCCGGGTACCCAGGTGCTCCAGGTGCAGAGCCGCGACCGGTCGGGGGTTCACTCCGTCGGCGGGCCTTTGGAGCTGCGTGCCTCCGGCACGCAACTACTCGTCACGCCGCGCGACCGGCGGCGTGCCGTGCCGTTGCTGGTGCTGCACGCGGGCGACACGCTGTGGGTAGGCTCCGAGCGGTTCACGCGGGGCGACGTGGCGACGCTCCAGTGGAACGGCAGCCACTGGCGCGGCCGCTTCAAGGTCTTCCTGAACCACCGCGGCCGGATCACGGTGGCCACGCGACTTTCGCTCGAGCCGTATCTTCTGGGAGTGGTCCCGGGCGAGATCGGGGCGCTGTCTGATTCGCTGCTCGAGGCGGGCCGCGCCCAGGCGATCGCGGCGAGGAGCTACACGCTCTTCTACCAAGGGCGTCGCGGTGCGGAAGGATTCGACCTCTACGCCACGGTCGAGGACCAGGTGTACGGCCCCTACGAGGCGGAGCGGCCGCTCGCCACCCGTTGCGTGGAGACCACGCGCGGCTTGGTGGGTCTTGCGCGCGGCACGCCCATCCGCGCCAACTACTACTCGACCTGCGGTGGTATCACCGCAGAGGCGTGGGAGGCCTGGCCCACCCCGTCCTACGACTACCTCACGAGCCACACCGACGCCGGCGCGGCGGGGGACCACTGCACCTCGTCGCCGCAGTATCGCTGGCGCGAGGAGTGGACCGCACGCGAGTTCGCCGCCAACCTGGCCCGGTTCGCGCGCACGTTCGGCGTGCCGCTGCCGGCCGAGGGTGTGGGCGACGTGGTGGACTTGCAGGTCGCCGAACGCTCGCGTTCCGGCCGCGTGTGGTGGCTCGAGGTGCAGACCACGACCGGCGTGATCCGCATCCACGCCCACTCGCTCCGCCAGATGCTCCGCCGCGGCGGCAACCCGTCCGCGATCCTCCGCTCCAACCTGTTCAAGATCGCCGCGCGCCGCGACCCCGCCTCGCGCCGGGTGGTGGCCGTGGTGGCGAGCGGCGCAGGCTCCGGGCACGGCGTGGGGCTCTGCCAGACGGGCGCGTTGGGGATGGCGCGGCAGGGCACGCGAGGCGAGGCGATCCTCGCCCACTACTACGCGGGTGCTTCGCTCAAGCGGCTCTACTAAGAGTGCGCGAAGCCCCGCCCGGACCTCGGACGGGGCTTCGTCGCGAACGCACCGCCAGGGCTGGCGGATCAACGCATCAGCACGACCTTGCGCACGAGCCGCACGGCGCCGGCGCGCAGACGGTAGAGGTACGCACCGCTCGGCAACGGCCGGCCGGCCCGATCTGTTCCCGTCCACATCACCACGTGTTCTCCCGCCGCGTGCCGCCCCTCGGCCAGTCGCGCCACCTCGCGGCCCGTCACGTCGAAGACCGCCAGCTCCACGTCTTCAGCCACCGGCAGCGAGAACGCGATGCGCGCCCCGGCCGATGTCGGATTCGGTTCCGCCATCGCCAATGTCGGTAGCGACGGCCGGGCTTCCGCGACCTCCGCGCTGGCCTCGGCTTGAGACGCCGCCACCGGAAGCGCCGACCGCGTGATCCGGTAGGGCCGCATCATCTCGTTGTCCTCGTGATCCACGATGTGGCAATGCCACACGTAGCCGGGTCCGCCGGGATAGCCGAAGCCGTCGTCGGAGGTGCCGAGCCCGGCGGTCGGATCGAACGGGTACAGGTTCATCCCCGCTGCGACGGGCCCCCCGACCCGCGCGTCCGCATCCTGAGGCGCGACACGCACGAGCACGCGCGTGACCTCGCCTGGATTCATGCGGAACGTGTCCTTCCAGCCGGTCTCGTTCCCATCCGGAGGGGCCGGGCGCCCGAGCAGGTAGGGCGTGATGTCCGGGTTCCCGCCGAGCTTGCCACCCGTCGCGGGCGTTGCCGGCGAGTAGGGCAACGGCGCGCCCATGCCCGGCATGGGCATGCCGTACGCCCGGGCGTAGCGCTTGGTGTTGAACGCCTGCCGGTTCAGGAGTTGGAACTGCACGAGGTGCAGGTGGATCGGGTGTGTGTCGGCGGTGAGGTTGATGATCTCCCACACCTCGGTGGCGCCCACCGTCTGGGTCTCGGTGGCCGCCATGTCCCACATGGTGTTGTTGACCAGCACTTCGAGCGGGCCACCCGGGCCCATGTTCTCGTTGAGCGTGAGCGCGCGCGTCACGGGAACGAGCGCTGGGCGCTCGATCGGCTGCACGCGGAGCGCGGTGCGGGCGGTGGGTGAGAGGCTCGCGTCCACGCCGCCGGTGACCGCGGCGCCCACGCGCACCTGCATGATCATGCCCGTGGCCTGCGGGCTCGGAGAATCGCCGTTCGGGAACGGCGCCTTCGCGTTGTTCCGCAGCGTGAGCGTCTGGCCCGCGAACGCGGAGAAGTCCACGATCACGTCGCAGCGCTCGCCCGGCGCCATCACGAGCAGCGCCGGCACCTTGGCGGCCGGGTCCCGGAGCAGCACGGGGTGGTCCAGCAGCCCACCATCCGAGCCGATCTGCCAGAAGCCCGGCCCGGCGGTGCCGCTCGGCTCGCGGGAGAAGCGCAGGTCGTAGAACCGCGCGTTGGAGCCGTTGAGCAGGCGGAAGCGGTAGCGGCGCGGCTCCACCTCGAGGTAGGGCCACGACTTGCCGTTCACGACGATCACGTCGCCGAAGAACTCCGGCACCCAGAACGGGTGGACCTCCGGGTTGATGCCATCGTCGGGCCAGTAGAGTTGGCCGTTCGTGTCGAACATGCGGTCCTGGATCACGACCTCACGCTCGTACGAGTTGCCGTATCGGTCCGCCACCGGGTCCACGGCGCCGCCCGGCAGGTTCGCCGGCTCCCGCCCCGGATCCCGCAGCAGGTAGAAGCCCGCGAGACCCGCGTACACGTTCAAGCGCGTCGCCCCGAGCGCGTGGTCGTGGTACCAGAGCGTGGTCGCTTCCTGGGCGTTGGGATAGGTGTAGGTGTCGGTGACGAAGCCGTGCCCGCGATGCGCCAACCCGGGCGTCCACCAGGCGTCCGGCCCGCCGTCGAACGCGGACGGCACCTCGCCGCCGTGCAGGTGCGTGACCGCCGGTACCGGCCCGCGGTACTCCTCCATGGAGCCGTGCACGCCCAGCGGATCCGCCCAGTGGAGCGTCTGGTCCACCTTGATGAACTCCTGGAGCACGGGCGGTCCACCGCCGGGCCCCACCAGGTTGTTCACGTAGCGGATCGAGGCGGGCACACCCACGCGGGCCTCGAGCGTGGGGCCGGGAAACGTCTGCGGCCAGCCGGCGGCCTTGTAGCACCACAGGTAGGCGCCGGCGTTCCAGGGAGCCGGAAGCGCGGCGTAGAAGGAGTTCGGTAACAACGGCTGCTGGAACTCGTTGAGCGTGAGTTCCAACGGGGCCGCCGGCGTCGTGCCGGCGACGGGCACGCGCAACGGCATGGGGAGCGGCTCCACGAAGCGCCCGATCGTCTGTGGATCGAGCGGCTCCGCCGAGGCGAGGGCCACGTCGCGTGCGCCGAGTGGCGCCACGAGGACGAGCAAGGCGGCGACCATCAGTTGGGCCGCAGCGGCGGCCGCGCGCGAGCGCAATGTCGGATCGTGCATGACGAACCTCGTTTCTCGGGTCGGAGACCCGCCGACGTGGGAGGGGCTGGCCGGGCGCTCTTCCGTCCGCGGCGTTCGGCCGCCGCTCGCGGAGAGATCCCAACCCTGGATCCCACCGCATCCCGACTGACCCGTGGAGTTCCGGACCCGATCCTCCTCACGGGTCCGACATCCATGCTGCACGCGCTGGAGGCGGCGATTCCACGGGACGGTCGGATACCCGGTGCTACGCCGAAGGGAGCATTCACGCGCTGTCGGCGGCGGAGCGGTTCGCGGTGGGGAAGCGGCTCGCGCGGTTCACTACGGCGCGGGCGCTTCTTTGACACCCCCCGGAGCGGTCGCTATTGTGCCGCGTTCCTTGGCGTTGTGGCTGCCTCCTCGTGCCGCTCGTCGGGTGCGGGGTTGTAGTTCAGCTGGTTAGAACGCCTGCCTGTCACGCAGGAGGTCGCGGGTTCGAGTCCCGTCAACCCCGCCACTGTCTTCCACGCGCCGCCCACGGCTGCGCGCATCGCCCGCGTCCAGCACGCGGAGCCCGTGCGCGCCCTTCCCGAGGCGGCGCGAGGAATGTCGAGCCGGTCCGCGCTCGGCTCCGAGCGAGCGCGCCGACGTGTTCCGCGTGCGCGTGCCCGCCCCGCCGCGCGGCCCTCAGCGCGGCCCCCCACAAGGCGTTCCGACCGCCGCGGGCGAGGCCCAGAGGTTCCTCCCGTTGAGGCTGTGTTTTCCATTGACCCCCCGAAAGTGCTTCGTATACTGCGCGTGCTTTCGAACGGAAGCGCACGGGCGACGCAGCGCGAAACGCTGCAGTCGATCGTGCATCCAAGGTGTCGCGCACGAACGGTGCGGCGAGACGCTCACAAGGGGTGGACATGAAGCGCAAGAAGGGCGGCGAGGACGACGAGTTCGACGTCTTCGGCGGTGAGGATGTCGAAGCGCTCGGAGACGACGAGATCGAGGACGACGAGGAGTTCGACGAGGACGACCTCGACGAAGACGAGTTCAGTGAAGGCGACGACTTCGACGAAGACTTTGTCGAGGAGGACAATCTTCAGGTCGCCGAAGATGACTTTAACGAGTTCGGCGGTGGCGACTCGGAGAGGTGAACCACCGGGGTGAATGCGATCCATCCACAACGCCGCGCCTCGCGCGGGCCTTCTGGAGGTGTCTGACGAAATGACCGGATTCGGGCCTCATCTCATGCTCGATGGGTACGGGTGCGACAAAGAAAAGCTGACGGATCTGAACCTCATTTACCGGATCCTTGAAGAACTTCCCGCACGCATCGGCATGACCAAGATCATGCCGCCCTACGTGTTCAAGTACAGCGGCTTGAAGCCCGAGGACTGGGGCCTGTCGGGTTTCGTCCTGATCGCCGAGAGCCACATCAGCATCCACACGTTTCCGGACAAGAACTACGTGTCGGTGGACATCTTCTCGTGCAAGGCGTTCGACACGGATTTCGCCGGGGACTACCTGAAGCGCACGTTCGGGATGGCCAAGGCGGAGTGCAACATCCTCGACCGCGGCACGGAGTTCCCGAAGGACATCAACGGCGCGGTGGCGGAAGTCCGCACGCAGCGCCGACGCGCGGGTCGTCCGGCCGCCCGGACCGCCTGAGCGTCAGCCCGTTGCGCGGGCCCCGGCCGGTGACACGGCCGGGGCCTTGTGCTTTCCGGGCCCGGGCGGCAATCTGCCGTCCCCTTTCCCTGGCAAGGAGCCGCCTCGCATGAACCCGCTGTCGCCCATCTGGGGCCTGCCGTTCAACTTTGCCGGCCTCGATCCGGAGTTCTCGTCGTTCGAATCGAGCCGCGTGGCGGTGCTGCCCGTGCCCTACGACTTCAGCACCTCCTACCAGGGCGGTACGCGCTGGGGCCCGCAGGCCATCCTGGCCGCATCGCGCAACATGGAGGTGTGGGACGACGAGTTGGGCGCCACCTACCGGGCCGGCATCCACACGCTGCCCGAGCTCGAGTCCACCGCCCTGGGCCCCGGCGACATGGCGAAGCGAGTGGAGCAGGCGTTCGACTGGATCCAGGCCGCCGGCAAGTTACCCGTGATGCTGGGCGGCGAGCACAGCATCACCGCCGGCGCGGTGCGCTCGGCGTGCAAGCGCCATTCGAACCTGTCCGTGCTGCAGCTGGACGCGCACGCCGACATGCGCGACCGCTACCTCGAGTCGCCCGACTCACACGCCTGCGTCATGCGGCGCATCCGCGAGTGCTGCCCGGCGGCCTCGGTGGGCATTCGCTCGCTGTCAGAGGAAGAGGCCGAGTACTTGAAGGCCCATCCCGCGCCGATCTGGAGCACGCGGGCGTTCCGCGGGCTCAACGGGGACTGGCAGCCGATCCTCGACGCGCTCACGGACGTCGTGTTCATCACGTTTGACCTGGACGGCCTGGACCCGGCCTATATGCCCGGGACCGGCACGCCGGAGCCGGGCGGGCTCGACTGGTACGAGGCCAGCGGCTTGATCGGCGCCGTGGCGGCGAAGAAGCGCATCGTGGGCTTCGACGTTGTGGAACTGGCGCCGCTTCCCGGGAACGTCGCCTCGGACTTCCTGGCGGCACGCATGGCCTATCGCATGATCGGTCACATGCTCCAGAGCCAGCGATGAGCACGGCCACCGGCGCCGCACAGTTGGTTCTGCGCAAGGGAGAGGACCGCCGCGTGCGCGGCGGCCACCCGTGGATCTTCTCCAACGAGGTGGAGAGCTGGTTGGGCGGGGTGGAGGACGGCGGGCTGGTGGACGTGGTGGACCACCGCGGCGCATTCCTGGGCCGCGCTTACGTGAACCGGCACAGCTTGATCTGTGCGCGCCTGCTGACGCGCGGCCGCGACGAGATCGACACGGCGTTTTTCGTGAAGCGGCTCGAGCGCGCCAAGCGGCTGCGCGACTCGGTGTACCCGAACGAGCCCGCGGCGCGCCTGGTCTACGGCGAGTCCGACCAGCTCCCGGGCCTGGTGGTGGACCGCTACGGTGATTGGCTCTCCGTCCAGGTGCTCACGCTCGGCATGGAGCGACGTCTTCCCGAGTTGAAGAGCGCGCTGGAGCAAGTGTTCGCTCCCCAGGGCGCGGTACTCGTGGCCGACTCGCCGTTGCGCACGCTCGAGGGGCTGGACCAGCGACGCGAGGCGTGGTGGGGCGACGTGCCTGAACGAGTGGCGGTGAAGGTGGGCGGGTTCGCACTCGAGGTGGACCTGCTGCACGGGCAGAAGACCGGGCTGTTCCTGGACCAGCGCGAGAACCGCAAGCGCGCCGAGGCGCGCGCTCACGGGCGCACGGCACTCGATGTGTTCTGCTACCAGGGCGAGTGGAGCATGCACCTGGCACGTGGCGGCGCCACGAGCGTGCTGGCGGTGGACTCGAGCGAGCCGGCGCTGGCGCTGGCTCGAGCAAACGTCGCAAGGAACGGCATGGCCGAGCAGGTGCAGCTCATGAAAATGGACGCGTTCGACGCGCTTCGTCGCCTGGAGCGCGAGGGCAAGCGGTTCGGGATCGTGGTGCTGGACCCGCCCGCGTTCGTCAAGTCCCGCCGCGCCGTGGCCGCGGGAGCGCGCGCCTACCGCGAGCACAACCGGGTCGCCATGAGCCTGCTCGAGGAGGACGGCATCCTCGTGACCTGCTCGTGCAGCCACCACCTGGACGACGACATGTTCCGCCAGGTGTTGCTCGAGGCCGCGCGCTCGGCCCGCCGCCCCATGCGCGTGCTCGACTGGGCCGGCGAGGCCCCCGACCATCCGCGCCTGCTCGCCGTGCCCGAGACGCACTACTTGAAGTGCGCGGTGTTGCAAGCGCTGTAGCCCAGGCTCGCTCCGGATCAGCTGGTTCAGCCGTTATTGACGGGCGAGGGGCCTGCTGTAGGCTGACTCGGTCTACTTGGTCTCGAGCTGCAAATGGCTCCGAGGCCGGGAGGGAGCCTATGCTGGCAGCAGGCATGACCCTTGGACCATATCGGATCCTAGCCCCGCTTGGCGCGGGCGGGATGGGCGAAGTCTACCGTGCAAGAGACACGCGCCTCGCCCGCGACGTCGCGATCAAGGTCATCCCCGCCGAGCTCGCCCGCGACCCCGATCGGCTGCGGCGCTTTGAGCAAGAGGCGCGGGCGGTCGGAGCGTTGAACCACGCCAACGTCGTCACGATCTTCGACGTCGGTACGAACGACAGCGCACCATACGTGGTGATGGAGCTTCTCGAGGGCGAATCGCTCCGCGCGAGGTTGCGAGCCGGCCCTCTGCCGCTACGCAAGGCGCTCGAATACGCGGCCCATGTGGCGCATGGCCTGGCGGCGGCGCACGATAAGGGTATCGTGCACCGGGACTTGAAGCCCGAGAACCTGTTCGTGACGAAGGATGGCCGGGTGAAGGTGTTGGACTTCGGGCTCGCGAAGTTGACGCGGCCGGAGTTGCTGAGCTCTGCCGCCGACCCGACGAGGTCGGTGATGACGACCGAGACCGGGACGATCATGGGCACCGCGGGCTATATGGCGCCCGAGCAGTTGCGCGGACTGCCGGCGGATGCGCGCTCCGACCTGTTCGCCCTCGGCGCGATCGCGCACGAGATGGTGAGCGGCCGACCGGCGTTCAAGGGCGCATCGTTCATCGAGACGGCGCACTCGATTCTCAACGAAGAGCCAGAGCCGCTGAGTGCGCTGCGCGCCGAGGTGCCGCCGATGCTGGAGTCGCTGGTGCGGCATTGCCTGGAGAAGGAGCCGGCACAGCGGTTTCAGAGCGCGCGGGACGTTGCGTTCGCGCTAGAGAGCCTCGCAGGGTCTTCGGGACTCGTTCGGCCTGCGGAAGTCGGACCCGCCGCGACGACGCTGCGGCGCGGATTCAGTTGGCTCGTGTGGGTGGCCCTGGTTACTTTCGTGGTGGCTACCGCCATCGTGATCTCGCTCCGCACCGGTGGCAGGCCACAGCCCTCATTCGAGCGGTTGACATTCCGGCGCGGAGGGATCTCGAGCGCTCGGCTCTCCGCGGACGGCGCAACCGTGGTTTACTCCGCCGCGTGGGATGGTGAACCCACGCGGGTGTACTCAACGCGGCTCGACAGCCGCGAATCGAGCCCACTGCCACTGCCCGATGCGAGATTGCTGGCGCTCTCCTCCTCGGGAGACTTGGCCATCGCGGTCGGCCCCGGCATGAGCTTTGCCGCCGGCGTCCACACAACGCTCGCCAGGGTGCCGCTCGCTGGCGGCGCGCCGCGCGAGATCGCGGAAGGAATCACCGAAGCCGACTGGTCCCCGGGTGATCGCGAACTGGCGGTGGTCCACGATTACTCCGATCGCATGGCGCTCGAATACCCGATCGGCACAGAGATCTGGCGGACGACCACGGGCATCATCAGCCCCCGTGTCTCGCCACGCGGGGATCTGATTGCCTTCGTCGAGCTGGACACACGCAGCGACTTCACCCGCGGCTATGTGGCGGTTGTCGACCGAGCCGGCCGGATGCGGCGCCTGACGGGCCTCTGGGAGAATGTCCAGGGCCTCGCCTGGAGCCCGCGTGGCGACGAGGTCTGGTTCACGGCTGCGCACCATGGTGGAAGCGCCAAGGCAGTGTGGACGGTGTCGCTGCGCGGCCGGGAGCGGCTCCTGTTCAGGATGCCGGGAAACGCCACCCTTAGAGATGTCGCGCGCGACGGCCAGGTCCTGCTCTCCGAGGACAATTGGCGTATCAGTCTTCTCGCAAAGCCACCGGGGGAGACACGCGAGCGCGACCTCTCCTGGCAGGACATGACTGCACTGGCCGACTTGTCCGCGGACGGGACGAGGCTGGTCTTCACCGAGTACAGCGAGGCCTATGGAAAGGCAGGCGTCATCGGGATGCGAGCCACCGACGGGTCGCCCGTGGTCCACCTGGGTGACGGTTACGCGGGCGGCCTCTCGCCCGACGGCCGGTGGGTGGTGGCCATCATCAACGGTGCTCGTCCCCACGTGTCACTCTTGCCAACGGGAGCGGGGCGGGTCCGGGCCCTTGATCCCGGTCCCGTGAAGGATTTCGGATGGTCTTGTTGGGCGCCCGATGGCCGGAGGATCCTGTTCGGTGGGGTCGAGCCCGGCCACGCCGCCCGCGCCTACGTGCAGGAGATCGGGAGCGGGTTGCCGCGAGCGATCACGCCCGAGGGTGTGGATGGCTGGTGGCGCGGTGTCACGCCAGATGGCAGATCGCTCATGGCTGTGCAGCGGGACAGCCTGTTCCTGTTTCCGCTGGACGGAGGCGCGCCGAAGCACCTCTCGTCACCACGTCTGAGCGAGGGCCACCTGCAGTGGCTGCCGGACGGCAAGTCGGTCTTGCTCGCAAGTCCGCGAAACGTCATTCCCGTTCACGTCGAGCGCATGGAGCTCGCAACCGGGGAGCGTCGTCCGATTTGCGACCTCAGGCCCCAGGATCCGGCGGGCGTTTCCGAGATCATCCAGATCGTTTTCGCGCCCGACTTGCGGGCTTGGGCTTACACCTACCGGCGCGTCCTGTCCGACCTCTACCTCGTGAAGGGACTTCGATAGCGGCTCGAGCGGAGGAGTTGGTCCCGCGAGATCGATGCCGTCTGCCGCGGATCTGGCGGGGCGAGCCAGGCGCCCGCTGGCAGTGCCCAAGACGCAGGACCTCACGATCGTCTCCTGGGTGCACAGGTGGACCGTTTGCCGGCTGTGCCCGGGGGCCCAGCCTCGCTCGCAAGGCGAAGGCCCCGACGCGAGCGCGTGAAGCGCGCTCGGGGTCGTGCTACCGCACCAGCAGCACCTTCTGCACCGCCGTGCGCCCGCCCGCGCGTAGCCGCATGAAGAAGATGCCCGCCGGCGCACGATGGCCGGCGTCGTCCAGGCCGGTCCACTCCACGCGGTGATCTCCCGCGGCGAGCGGTCCGCCGAGCAATGACTTCACGCGGCGACCGGCCGCGTCGTAGATCGACAGGTCGCCGTCGTCGGCCGGGGCGGACAGCGTGAACGAGGCGGTCACACGACCGTGCGTCGGGTTGGGACCCGCCGCCAACGCCAGGCCTTCGCCCTGCCGGTCACCCACCGCCGTCACCGCGGACGGGTCGTACTTGACGTACACCGGGCCGGTCCACAGGAGCGCGTTGTCGTTCATGCGGATGCGCGCGTAGTAGTGGGCTTCGGTCCCGGCGAGGAACGTCTGCCGCTCGCGCCACGCGAACTTCGCGTTGCCAAGGCTGGTGGCGACCACGGTGGCGGTCGAGTTGAGCGTGATGCCGCGCAGCAGGTCGATCTGCGCCACGCCGTCGGCGAGATCGGGGTCCACCAGTTCGAGCGCGAATTGCGGCCCCTGAGCGGTGGTCCACGCCGAGCCCATGGCGTGCTCGTCCGCCGAGAAATGCACCTCGGCGTTGTGGTCCTGCGACGCATAAGCCCGGCCCGCGGCGAGTGCCCCGAGGATCTGGCTCTTGGTCTTGCCCGAGGCGAGCGCCACGGTGCGGCCCTCGGTCGAGGCGCCCCAGGTGGCGTTGTGGTTGTCCTGATCGGCGGTCGGCGCCACGCGGAAGCCCTTGCGCAGGGCGTCTTGGAACAGCACCTCGTTGCCGGTGCTGCTCCCCACATCGGACTCGTCGGTCGCGGTGGAGAACGCCGGGCCCGACACCATCGCCATCAGGCTCACCACGGACTTGGCATCGTTGGTGAGCGCGTAGCTATTGAAGTCGCTCCCCGCCGGGTGGCACCACTCCACCACCGGCGGCAGGCCGCCGGCGGGCGGATTGGCGCGGAACGCCGTGTAGAGACCGGTGTAGTCGCCCTCGGCCACGAACACGTCGTGGTT
The DNA here is from genome assembly GCA_964418975.1 of uncultured bacterium. Lineage (GTDB taxonomy): Bacteria > Eisenbacteria > RBG-16-71-46 > RBG-16-71-46 > RBG-16-71-46 > JAIOPA01. Next base: position 19,660 of record CAYQNV010000005.1, read on the forward strand.
GCCGGGCTCCCAGCCGAACAGCACGGGCGCCTCGAACAGGTTGGCGTGGCCACCCGTGGAGATGATGCCCCACTCCTGGCCGCCGATCGCCACGAAGTCTCCGTCGCTGTTGGCGGCGGCAGCCTCGGCCATGAGCAGCGGGTAGCTGGCGAGCGACATGCCGGCGCCCGAGTGGTTGTGCTCGGTCACCGCGAGGAAGTCGAGCGGTGTGGGGGCGCTGTTGCGCGCGTAGGCGAACGCCTGAGCCGGCGTCTGCACGCCGTCCGAGTAGCTCGTGTGCGAGTGCAGGTTGCCGTAGAAGCTCTGGTAGCCGAGGTTCGGGTTCAGGAGCGTGCCGGCGAGCGGGCTGGTGCCCGCGTCGTTCGAGACGACGCTCGTGTTGGGCACCTCGTCCGTGGCCCGCATCGCGAAGTGCCACGTGGAGTCGGGATCCAGCCCAAATACGAATAAAGTCTCGGGCGAGGCGCCGGGGAGCGGCAGCGGCTCGGTGATCCAGCGGTCGAGGTCGGCGGCGGCGTCGAAGTTGCCGGGGCTGATGACGGAATGCGAGACCTTGACGATGTAGCTGCTCGCGGTGCCGGTGGCGCCGTCATCACCGGGCGCGGTCCAGGTGAGGCGGATCTCGCCAGGGAACTGGCCGACCGTCGCGGACAGGTTGTTCACGATGGCGGGGGGCGTGACGTCACCGGTGGCGCCGCCGTTCGAGGCGCAGATCGTGGCCGGGTTGCGAACCGCGAACGAAGAGGTGCCGTTCGGCACGCAGCCCCAGGACTGAGTCTCGGGAACGCCTGTCGGGTAGATCACCGCGTGCACGACCGTGGCACTCGTGAGCCGGTCGGACACGAGGTAGACATTGTCGCCACCATTGTTCAGCACCGCGCCGCCCGCCATCATCCTCACGACGCGGAACTCGCCCGGCTGGATGACCGGATTGGTGGAGCAGCCGGCGTCCAGGTCCTCGGGGATGCGCGCACGCACGGCGACCGTGCTGATCGTGACCAGGTCATCGATCGCCCAGCCCGTCATGTCCACGGCGGAGGGGCCGGCGTTGAAGACCTCGACCCACTCGTCCGGTCCGGTCTCGACGCCAAGCGGGTTGGGGAAGATCTCGTTGATCACCACCTGCGCAGCGGCCGGGAGCGGGGCGAGCAACAGCAGCGCGGCGAGGGCTTGAACGGCGAGGGCCACGGGGGGCCGGGGCCCGGACACGACATGCGAAAGCTGGCCCATCGGGGAGGGCTCCTTCTGGTGCGTGGTTCTAGCGGGATGTCGCTTGCGCCGGCAAGGATATCAAGCCGGGAGCGAGATGCGCGAGGAAACATGAGCCGCAAGGGCCAATCGGGGGCCAGTCGCAGGGGCCACCCGGCGGTTCAGCCCTTCTTGACCTCGTCCAGGTAGTTCATGCGCAGGTCGGTCAGCACCTGCGTCAGCACCCGCTGCTCGTCGCTCTCCAAGTTGCCACGGGTGCGCGCCTCGATGGCGGCGAGCGTGTCGATGGTGTTGCGGGCGGCCTCGAGGTTGCGCTCGATCTTGGACGTCATGGGGTTCATGAGCTTGCCCAACGCCACCATGGCCGCCTGCTGGAGGCCCAGCACCAATTGTAGGAATAGCGCAGCCTCGCGGCCGCGATCGGACGAAACTTCGGTCATGACTTCCCTCCGGGTACGACAGTCGTGCGCTGTAGGCGCTTGGCCTCCTCCCACAGCGCGTCCATCTCCGCCAGGTTCGACTGCGCGGGCGTGCGGCCGCTCTCGGCAAGTCGGTTCTCGATGTGGACGAACCGCTCGCGGAAGCGGTGCATCGTGGCGCGCAGCTCGCGCTCGGGGTCCACGCCCAGCTTGCGCGCGAGGTTCACCACGGCGAACAACAGGTCGCCCAGTTCACGGGCGAGCGCCGGCGTGGTGTCGGGGCCGATCGCCTGCGCCACTTCTTCCGTCTCCTCGCGCACCTTGGCGAGCGGCCCCTCGGGCGTGGGCCAGTCGAACCCCACCGCGGCGGCCTTCTCTTGCAGACGGTACGCGGCCACGAGCGCCGGCAGTCCCTTGGGCTGTTCGCCGAGCAGCGACACGCCCGCATCCTTCCTCTCGGACTTCTTGATCTCCTGCCACTGCCGGTAGGCCGCCTCGCCGTCCTTCACGCTTGCGTCGCCGTACACATGCGGGTGGCGACGGATGAGTTTGTCGGACGCGCGGTCGAACGCCTCGGCCAGTCCCACGCCCCAGCGCTCGCGCGTGAGCTCCAGGCAAAACATGACGAGAAACGCGAGGTCGCCCAGCTCCTCGGCCGTGTGTTCGGCGTCGGCGTTCCCGATCGCCTCGACGGACTCGGCCGCTTCTTCCGTCAAGTAGGGCGTCATGCTCTCGAGCGTCTGCTCGCGGTCCCACGGGCAGCCATCGGGGGCGCGCAGGCGGCGGCAGACGGCGAGCAGTCTTGCAAAAGCGTCGCGTTCGGCGTCGGTCATGGGGAGCGCCTCAGCCTCGCACGGCGACGCGAGCGTCCACCACTATGCAGCCGCGTCCGCCCGCCAACACCTTCACCGGGTTCAAGTCCAGCTCCACGATCCCGGGCACCTCGCGCACCAGTTGCGACACGCGCAGGATGACCTGCTCCAGCGCGTGCGTGTCGGCCGGAGGCGAGCCGCGCCAGCCCTCGAGCAGCCGGAAGCCGCGCACCTCGCGCAGGATGTCGTGGGCGTCGCGGTCGGTGACCGGGCACACACGGAACGCCACGTCGCGCAGAACCTCCACGTACACGCCGCCCAGGCCGAACATGAGCACCGGGCCGAACGCGGGGTCGTGGCTCATGCCCACGATGGCCTCGACGCCCTCGTCCACCATGGGCTGCACCGTCACGCCGTCCATCTGGTTGCGCACGCCCTTCTCGTCCAGCCAACGTCCGATCTCGGCGAACGCCCTGCGCACTTCGTCCTCGGTCTTCAGTCCGAGCACGACGCCGCCCACGTCCGTCTTGTGCGTGAGTGTGCGCGAGGCGAGCTTGACCGCCACGGGGAATCCGATGCGCCTGGCGGCTTGTGCCGCCTCGCCAGCGGTGACCACCAGCTCCTCGGATACCACCGGGAGCTTCACGGCCTGCAGCAACTCGCGCACCTCGTCCGCGGCGAGCCAGGTGGGGTCGCCGATCGACGCGCGTCGTGCCGCGCGTTGCACCACCTCGCGCGCGGTCTCGGCGTCGAGGTCGTCGAACGTCACCTCGATGCCTTCGGGTCCCGAGCGCCAGCGCGCGTAGCGGACGGCGCGGGCCATCGCGATGGCCGCGGACTCGGGGAAGGGGTAGGAGGGGATATGGCCTCGCTGCAGCGAGCGCATGCCCTCGGGCACGCCGTGCGCTCCCATGAAGCAGGAGACGATGGGCTTGGCCGACTCGCCACGGCCGGCCAGTTCGAGCGCCGCCTCCTGCGCGCCGCGCAGGATCGCACTCGCCACCTCGACCGGCGTGGTGACGATGGGCGGCACGTAGATGGCGAGCAGCGCGTCGACGTTGGGGTCGGTGAGCAGCAACCGCACGCTTTTCTCGAATGACTCGGGCGTGGCCGAGGCGATCATGTCGACCGGGTTCTTGACACTCGCCTCGGGCGGCAGAAACGCGCGCAGCGCCGCGGTCGTGACGTCGGTGAGCGCGGGCAGCTCCAACCCGTGGCTCTCGCACGCGTCGCTCGCCATGATGGCGGGCCCGCCGGCATTGGTGACGATGCCCACGCGCGCGCCGCGCGGCAGCGGCTGGTTGGCGAGCAGCATGGCCACGTCGAACAACTCCTCGATGGTGTCGGTGCGGATCACGCCCGACTGGCGGCACAGCGCGTCCACGGCATTGTCCGCGCCGGCGAGCGAGCCGGTGTGGCTCGCGGCGGCGCGCGCACCCGAGCGCGTGCGGCCGCTCTTCACCGCCACGATGGGCTTGCGGCGCGCCACGCGGCGCGCGATCTGGGCGAAGCGCTGCGGGTTCCCGAACGACTCGAGGTAGAGGAGGATCACGTCCGTGCCGGGGTCGTGCTCCCAGTATTCCAAGAGGTCGTTGCCCGACACGTCGGCCTTGTTGCCGACGCTCACGAACTGCGAGATCCCCAGGCCCAGAGCGCTGGCGGTTTCGAGGATGGCCAGCCCCAGCGCGCCGCTCTGCGACGAGAACGCCACCGGGCCGGGCGGCGGCCACGCCGGAGCGAACGTGGCGTCCAGCAGGATGCCCTTCTCGGTGTTCAAGACTCCGAGGCAGTTGGGGCCCACCATGCGCATGTTGTAGCGACGCGCCGTCTCGCGCAGCAGTCGCTCGCGCTCGGCGCCCTCGGTCCCGGTCTCCTTGAAGCCGGCGGTGATCACCACCACGCCCTTCACACCCTTCTTGCCGCACTGCTCCAGAGCCGAAAGCACCAGGTGCGAAGGGATCGCGATCACCGCCAGGTCCACGTCGCCCGGGATGGCGGCCACGTTCGGCCACGCGAGGACCGATTGCACCACGCGCGCCGACGGATTGACCGGATAGACCGGGCCCTCGAAACCGTGCCCGAGCAGGTTGCGGAAGATGGCGCCACCGATCGAGCCCGGTCGGCGCGAGGCGCCGATCAACGCCACCGAGCGCGGGCGGAAGATGGCGTCGAGCCCGATCGGGGCCGCGCGGTCCACAGGTGTCTCGACAGTTTCGGACATGCAGGGCTCGGCGGGTTCACGGCGTCAGGAGTGAGTTGCGAATGCAGCCGGCCGGCACCTTCGCATACGACTGCAACAGTGTCATCCGGGGGGCGTTGTCTGAACGGCCGGGCTGCGGTACGCCCGACGCAGCGCCCATATGACGAGTGCAACGCCCACCAGCGCGGCCAGTGGGGCCAGCACGGCCATGGCCGCGAGCCCCGTGGCGATCGCGTCCTCGACGAACGACAAGAACGGGTTCGCAGCACCCATGGTGAGCATGCTGCTTCCGAGCCGGACTTTCGCCTTGGCCACGTGCACGCCCATGGCGCCGGCTCCGAGCACCAGTGCTGCGGCCACGCCGAGAGCGGGATGCACGCCGGCAAAAGTGCACCACGCCGCCACCGCGGCCGCCGCCGGCCGGAGCCCGGTGGCCACCAGGTCCAACATGTGGTCCAACGCCGGCACCTTGTCGGCCGCCAGCTCGAGCACCGTGGCCCACAGCAGCGTCACGATGGCCGGCGTGCTGGCGATCCAAGCCGCCGCCGGGTCCACGTGCAGGAGCCCGAAGCGCACGCCGAGCGCCAGCGCAAGCAGCGGCAAGAACGCGCGCAGCCCGCACGCGGCCGCGATCGCCACACCCGCCGTGCCCGCCAGCACCAGGTCGAGCGTGCTGAGCCCGCCGGTGGTCACGGCGTGCTTGGCTCGCGCATGACGCGCAGGTAATCGTCCAGTGCGTACGCCAGCCCCACGTCGCGCCGCTCGCGCTCGGACAGGAACCACTTGTGCTCGAGCACCTGGCAATAGCGCTCGGCCACCGCCGTCTCCTCGCTCGCGAGTGAGGCGAGCTTGGCACTCGCCGGCTCGAACCGCTCGCGCTGCCAGCGATAGGCCGCCGCCGACAGCGATACGCTCCGGCCCTGGGTGCGCGCAGTCTCCGCGCGCAGTTCGCGCACCTCGTTCAGCATCAGGCGCGCCTGGTGCTCTTCCACCGACAGGCCGGTCAGGTTGTGGAGCTGGTGGCGGTGGTAGTCGCCGTCGGTGACGATGGTGCGCAGCCGCAGCCGCGAGCCCCCCGGGTCGGCGAGCAGCTCCACCTCGCCCACCGAGAAGCCCAGCGCGTTCAGCGCGCGAATGCGCTCCTGCACGCGCCACTCCTCGCCGGCGGCCACCACCTCCTCGCGCGTCACCTCGTGCCAGAGCCGCGCGTAGCGCTCGCGGATCAGCCGGCCCGTGTTCCAGGGATCGAGCGGGTGCGGCGGTTCGCCGCTCGCCAGGAGGTCGGACATCTCGCCCGCCACGTTCTCCTCGAGGATCAACAGGTCCTGCTCGCGCTGTCCGGAGGACAGCGAGTCATGCATCTCCGAAGTCTCGCCGTCCACCAGGTAGGCCGACAGCTCGCCCGCGTCGCGTCGGAACAGCGTGTTGGAGAGCGAGCAGTCGCCCCAATAGAGGCCGGCCAGGTGCAAGCGCACGAACAACCCCGCCATGGCGTCGAGCAGCCGCTCGCGATAGCGCTCGAGCCCGCGCGCGCGGAACAGCGTGCGGTAGGGGAGCGAACCGTCGAGGAACTCGGTCACCAATATGCCGGCGCGCGTGTCGTTCACGTCGCGCACCTCCAGCCAGCCCGCCGGGCGCACGCACGGCAGCCGGCGCTCCTCGGCCTGCGCCAGCAGCGCGTACTCTTTCTGCGCAGCGTGCACCGACGTGCGCTTGATGGCCCAGGCGCGTGAGCCGTAGCCCACGAACTGCACCTCGTGCCGCGACACGCCGCGCTCCAGGTCGAGCACGCGCGGGCAATGCTCGGGCCACTGCTCGAGCGGCACGTGCCAGGGCAGGTCCAAGAGGTCGGGCGCGTCGGGGCGCAGGTGTGCTTCAAGGAGCGGCTGGGTCATTCGAGGCTTTCGCCGAAGGCGGCCGGGGCGGCTGCCGCTGGCAAGGCGTGAACGATAAGCGATAGGATGCGCGGCCCGTTGCCCGCGCGACGCCAGTGTAGTCCAAAAGTCAGGAGCCACCGCTCTGCCGATGCCCGTGTCCACCTGGGTCGAAGTCGACCTCGACCGCTTCGCTGCCAACCTGCGCGCGATCCGCGGCCACATCGGGCCGGAGCGCGAGGTGCTGCTGGTGGCGAAAGCCGACGCCTACGGGCACGGCTCGGCCGACATGTCCGCCGCCGCCGAGCGCGAGGGGGTCACGCAACTAGGCGTGGCCACGTTGCTCGAGGGCATGCAACTGCGGCGCGCGGGCAGCAAGCTTCCGATCATGGCCATGTCGCCGCTCCTGGCGGGCGAGATCCCCGAGGCGGTGCAGCATCATATCGATCCGACCGTGTGCGACTTGAACTTCGCTCGCGCGCTCTCTGATGAAGCGATCCAGGCCGAGCGCGCCGTGCGTTTCCACGTCGAGGTGGACACCGGCATGGGTCGCACGGGAGTGCATCTGCACGAGGCCGAGACGTTCCTCGCTGAAGCATGCGCGCTGCCAGGCCTGCGGCTGGCGAGCGTGTACACGCACTTCCCGGACGCCGACAGCGCGGAACTCTCGTATGCGCACGCACAGACCGCGCGGTTCGTCGAGCTGCTCGAGCGTCTCGACGCGCGCGGCTTGAAGCCCCCGCGCGTGCACGCCGCCAACAGCGCCGGCACCGTGAACCTGCCGGGAGCGTTGTTCGACTGGGTGCGCGTGGGGTTGATCGCCTACGGACTGCATCCCTCGCGCGATGAAGCGCACTTGCCGCTCTCACCGGTGATGTCGTTCCGCAGTCGCCTGGTTCAGGTGCGCGACCTGCCCGCGGGCGCCAACGTGAGCTACGGCCGGAGTTACGCCACGACGCGGCCGACGCGCATGGGAGTGGTGCCGGTGGGCTATGGCCACGGCTACTCCTGGCTGCTCTCCAACCGCGGTCACATGTTGGTGGGCGGGAAGCGCGTGCCCATCCTGGGACGCGTCACCATGGACCTGACCATGGTGGATGTGACCGACGTGCCCGGCGTGGCGGTGGGTGACGAGGTGGTGTTATTCGGCGAGCAGCAGGGCGTGTCGCTGCCGGTGGAGGAAGTGGCTCGGGGCAGCGAGACGCTCGCCTACGAGATCCTGTGCACCATCGGCAAGCGCGTCACGCGCCTCTACGTGCGGCGCGACCAGCCTGTGCGCGTGTCCACGCTGATCGGCGAGCGCGCCGACTGGTCCGCGCCGGTGACGGACTACCTGCGGCGGCGGGATGCCGCGGCGGCTGGGGCCTGACGTCGTGCGTGTGTTCTTGATCGTGCTGGACGGCGTCGGCATGGGCGCGCTGCCCGATGCCGACCAGTACGGCGACGCCGGCACCAACACGCTGCTGCACGTGGCCGAGCGTGCGGGCAAGTTGAAGCTGCCCGTGCTCGAGGCGCATGGGCTCGGCAACCTGCTGCCGATGCCCGGCGTGCGGCCGTCGCTGGCCCCGCGCGGCGCGAGGGCGAAGCTCATGGAAAGAAGCCCCGGCAAGGACAGCACCACCGGGCACTGGGAGATGATGGGCTTGGCACTGGACCAACCGTTCCCGACGTATCCCGATGGGTTCCCGGTCGAACTGCTGGCTCGCTGGAGCGAACGCGTGCAGCGCGGTTGGCTCGGCAACGTGGCCGCGTCCGGCACCGAGATCATCGCGCGGCTCGGCGAGGAGCATGAACAGACGGGCAAGTTCATCGTGTACACTTCGGCCGATTCCGTGTTCCAGGTGGCGGCGCACGAGAAAGCAGTGCCGATCGACAAGCTCTACGACGCCTGCCGCGCGGCGCGCGAGATGCTCACCGGGGTGCACGCCGTGGGACGCGTCATCGCGAGGCCGTTCGAGGGCGAAGCGGGGAACTATCGGCGCACGACGCGCCGCCGCGACTTCTCGCTGGCGCCGCTCGCGCCCACAGTGCTCGACCGGCTGAAAGAGGCAGGGCATCGCGTGGTCACGGTGGGCAAGGTGGACGACCTGTTCGCGGGACGCGGCGTGAGTGATGCGATCCACACGACCAGCAACGAGGAGGGCGGGATGGTGTTGCTGGACCTTGTCAAGCGCGCGGGCGAAGGCCTGGTGTTCGCGAACCTGGTGGATTTCGACACGCAGTTCGGCCACCGCAACGACCCGATCGGCTTCGCGCGAGCGCTCGAGCGATTCGACGCGCTGTTCGGCGACTTTGTGGCCCGGCTTCGTGGCGACGAGATGGTGTGGGTGACCGCGGACCACGGCAACGACCCGACCACGCCCGGCACCGACCACTCGCGCGAGTACACGCCGCTGATCGTGTCGGGCCCGCGCGTGCGAGACGGCGTGGACCTCGGCACGCGCTCCACGTTCGCCGACCTGGGCGCCACGTTGGCCGAACTCTTCTCGGTGACGCCGCCGCGCGCGGGAAAGAGCTTCCTCTCGGAGCTGCGCGCGTGAGCGCGGCGCGGCGCAAGAAAGCTGCGGCCGGAGGCCGCGGAGCTCCGAAAGCTACCCGCAAGCCTGCCAAGCTCCCATTGTCGGCGCTGTTGATGCGCGAGGCCGTCGCGGCTCGCGCGGCCAGCCATTCGCCCTATTCGCGCTTCGCCGTGGGCGCTGCGCTGCTCGGCGCCTCGGGCCGCGTCTACCATGGCTGCAACGTGGAGAATGCCTCGTTCGGCCTGACCTGCTGCGCCGAGCGCACCGCCGTCTTCAAGGCGGTGAGCGAAGGAGAGCGCGACTTCACCGCCATCGCCGTCACCGCGCGCGGCGGCCAGGGTGCGCCACCGTGCGGCGCGTGCCGCCAGGTGCTGGCCGAGTTCTCGCCCGACCTGTGGGTGTACTGGCGCGACAGGCGCGGCCGGCTATTGAAGAAACGGCTGGGAGTATTGTTGCCCGACCAGTTCGAGTTCGTGCGGCCGGGAGGCAAGCGCCGATGAAGGCCGACCGCGAACAGCTGGTGGAGCTGATCACCCGCCAGGTGCTGGCTGCGATGCGCCAGGGCGCGGCGACCGGAGCCGCTTCGGCTGGCGCTACGCCGCGGCCGGAGGCCGCGAGTGCTCCAATGTCTCCAATGACGCTGGCCCCGGGCGCCGTGGTGCACGACCCCGTTACCTGCGAGCGCTGCCGCAACTGGGGCGTGGCGGGTGTCCGAGACGCCGAGGAGACGCGCATGCTCGCCGCGGCCGGCGCCTCGCGCGTCGTGGCCACCATGGGCTACTGCCCTGCGTCGGACGGCCTCGCGAGCTTGATCGACCACACGCTCTTGAAGCCCGACGCCACACGCGAGGAGGTCGAGCAGTTGTGCCGTGAGGCGGCGCAGTTCTGCTTTGCCAGCGTGTGCGTGAACCCCAACTGGGTGGCTCTTTGCCGCGAGCTGTTGCGCAACTCCGGCGTGCGCGTGTGCACCGTCATCGGATTCCCGCTCGGCGCCCACCTGCCCGACACCAAGGCCTACGAGACGCGCCGCGCGCTGGAGCAGGGCGCCGAGGAAGTCGACATGGTCATCAACATCGGCGCGCTCAAGTCCCGCGACTATGCACTGGTCGAACAAGACATCCATGGCGTGGTCAGCGCGGCCGGAGGCCGCGCACTGGTCAAGGTCATTCTCGAGACCGCGCTGCTCTCGCACGACGAGAAGGTCATGGGCTGCACGCTGGCCAAGGCCGCGGGCGCCGACTTCGTCAAGACGTCCACCGGCTTCGCCGGCGGCGGCGCCACCGTGGAAGACGTGCAGCTGATGCGCGAGACCGTGGGTCCCGAGATGGGCGTGAAGGCCTCGGGCGGCGTGCGCACGCGCGACGATGCCGAGAAGCTGGTGGCCGCGGGCGCCACGCGGCTCGGCGCCTCGGCCGGCGTGAAGATCGTGCGAGGCGAGGCCGCGGGCGAGGGGAAGTACTGAGTTGCCGCTCGACCCGCGCGACTTCATTCGCACGAAACGCGACGGTCGCGCGCACGACCCCGCGAGCCTGCGCGCTTTCATCGCCGCGTGCGCCGCGTGCGAGATTCCGGACTACCAGGCGAGCGCCTGGCTCATGGCCGCGTTCCTCCGGGGCCTCGACGCCACCGAGACGGACGCGCTGACGCAGGCGTTCCTGCACTCGGGACGCGTGTTCGACTGGTCGCGTTTGGGAGTTGCCGCCGACAAGCACTCGACCGGCGGCGTGGGCGACAAGATCTCGCTCATCCTGGCGCCGCTCGTCGCGGCCTGCGACGTGCTCGTGCCGATGGTCTCGGGGCGTGGACTCGGCCACACCGGCGGGACTCTCGACAAGCTCGAGTCCATTCCG
>CAYQNV010000006.1:0-39786 GCA_964418975.1 uncultured bacterium
CGCGACCGGCCAGCAGCATCTCCAGTCCCAGCGTGCCCGCGGCCAGCGTGCACAGCAGGACCTGCGGCGTGGCTTTGCTGTAGCCAGTGAGGAGCGTGGCGTAGCCGCCAAAGCACAGCACCACCGCCACCACGAACCTCACGCCGGCCCGGTCCGAGACGAGGCGCGCGAAGCGCACCGCGAGCAGCACGAGTGCTACGGCCTCGACGAGCCCCAGCCCGCGCATGACGAGCAGTGGCTGCACGTGGAGCAGCGCCGCGAGTCGACCGGGGAGCAGGTGATTCACGAGCAGGTCGAGCGGGAGTGCCTGCGGGAACAGCGTACGGAACCAATGTTCCTCGAATACGCCGAGCCGGAGCACGAAGTCGCCGACGAAGCGCACCCGGTCCGGAAGCGTCCACAGCAGGATCAGCAGGAACGCGCCAAGCAGCCACGGCCAGCCCGCGGCGACCGGCCGCGACAGGGCGCTCGGCAGCGCGCCACGACCGAATAGCGCCCAACCCACGCCGACCGCGAGGACGAGCAGCAGCGTTCCGGCGACCACCGGCGAGACGTCGCGAGCGAACGAGAGCCCCCACGCGTACTGCCCAGGTGCTGCGCTCGCCCATAGTCGCAGGAGCAGCAGCAGCAATAGGCAGCCGGCGAGGACGGGTGCGGTTGGGCGCGGCCCGAGCTCGTCCGCCCGGCGTTCCGGAGGGGCGGGTCGAGGCGCGGTACTCGGCCGGGGCTGCATCGTATTCGTCATGCGCGCCTTCACAGGGTGTCGCCGCCCAGCGAGACGGCCGGGCTCGTCGGGAGTCCGGCCGTGTCGGAATGTCTCGGGCACCCCGCGGGGGTGGGCGTTACTGCTGGGACACCATGTCCTTGAGTTCCTTCGACACCTTGAACACGGGCACCCGTCGCGGCGGCACGGGAACGGCTTCACCGGTGCGAGGATTGCGCGCGATGCGCGACTTGCGGTCCTTCACGCGGAACGTGCCGAAGCCGCGGATCTCGATGTGGTGGCCGTCCGAAAGCGCCTTGGCCACCGCATTCAGGAAGCAGTCGACCGTTTCGGCCACGTCCTTCTTGGTGAGACCCGTGCGTTCGGAGATCTGGTCCACGATATCGGCCTTGGTCATCACATCCTCCTGGGGACATCCGAGCCTCGGTTGCCCGAACGGGCGCCCCCCGAAAACTGGACAGGGTACCGTAACCATATGGCGCTGGCCCTGTCAATCGCCTAATGGACAAGGGGTTACTTCGATTCCGAGTGACGAACCGGCGGCGGGTCGGCGGCCGCTGGGGGTGCTCCCGAGCCCAGCGCCCGCCGGCGTCCGTCCTCGATGGGGTCCGCGTCGCCCTCGTTCAGCAGCCGGGTCAGTGTGGGCTTGCCCGCCGCCACCTCGGCGAGCCACTCGCGTGCGAACGCGCCCGAACGGATCTCGGCGAGCATCTCGCGCATGGCCGCGCGCGACGTCTCGTTGACCACGCGCGGCCCGCGGGTGAGGTCGCCATAGAGCGCCGTGCCCGAGATGCCGCGGCGCAGCCCCGACACGCCGCGCGTGTGCAACAGCTCGGCGAGGAAGTGCAACTGGTGAACGCACTCGAGGTAGGCGATCTCGGGCGTGTAGCCCTCGCGCACGAGTGTCTCGTAAGCAGCCGAGACCAGCGCGTTCATGCCGCCGCACAGCACCGCCTGTTCGCCGAACAGGTCCACCTCGGTCTCTTCGCGCACCGTGGTGCGCAGCAGCCGGGCGCGCGCGCAACCCAGCGCGGTGGCGTAGTGCGTGGCGAGCGCCCAGGCGTCGCCGCGTCCCTCCTGGTGCACGGCCAGGTAGGCCGGCACGCCCTGCCCGCGCTCGTGGAGTTCGCGGATCACGCGGCCCGGCCCGGTGGGTGAGACGAGCACCACACTGGCGCGGGACGGGAACGAGAGCGCCCCGTAGAGCAGGTTGAAGCCGTGCGCGAACACCACCAGGCGCACGTCGCGCGCCGCGTCCGCGAGCCCGGGCCATGCAAGAGGCACCACTTCGTCGGGTAGCAGCATCGCCAACGTATCGGCGGCGCGCAACGCCTCGGCCGGCGAGGTCACGTCGAATCCGTGCGCGAGGGCGCGTGCCTCGGCGCCGTGCCCCGGTCGCGCCGCCACCGTCACCTGCTCGCCCGCGTCGCGCAGGTTGCGTGCGTGCGCCTCGCCTTGATTGCCGTAGCCGAGCACCACGACACGGCCGAGCGGCGAGGGAGGAGGCGTTGGCGTGGGGGGCATGTGAGTCATGCGAGACATGCGACAGAGGGCGCGCGCCGCATGCGGACTCCGGTGGGCGCGGGCCGAGGGGCCCGCACCCCGCCGGTCACTTCTTGCCGCCGCCGGTCGCGGACCAGTCCGACTTCTGCACCAGCGTCATGCCGGCGGCCGCGTCGAAAGTGAAGCCCTGCCGCTTGCCGGCATAGGTCCAAGTCTGCAGCTTGCGGCCGTCGGACTCCCAGTCGAACACCTTGTCCGGCGCGCCCATGGCCGCCAGCGTGTTCGCCGCCGCCGAGCCAGCCTTGGCGGCCTTCGCCGCCGCCGCCGCATCAGCGTTCTCCTTGCCGGCGTTCATGGCCATGAACACCATGAGCATCTCGGTGGATTTGGCGTTGTTGCCGGCCTTGCTGTACACGGCGCCCAACTGACGGAAGTAGGTCTTATTGTCGGGCTTCAGGTTGACGGCGCGATTCAGCACCTGCACCGCCTCCTCGAACTTCTGCATGTCCGCCAGCGTGGAGCCCAGGCTCGAGAGCGCTTCGGGATCTTCCGGCGTCTGCTTGAGCACCGCACGCCACTGCCCCTCGGCCAGTGCCAACTCGCCCGAGGACTGGTAAGCGAGTGCTGCATTGAAGCCGAGGTCGGTGTTCGCCGGCTTCAATGTGAACGCCTTCGCGTAGGCTTCGCCGGCCAGCTTGAAGTCCGCGCGCCGGGCGGCGTCCTGCTTGCCGCTGGCGCGACTGAACAGCGCGCTGCCCAGCCCCATGAGGAGGTCACCGTTCTCGGGTTCCAGCTTCGTGAGCTCTTGGTAGTAGGCAATCGCTTCGTCGAACTTCTTCGCGTCCAGCAAGGCGCCCGCCGTGTTCGCGCGCACCGTGCGCAGCGCTTCCGCCAGCCCGCCCACGGTGGAATCGGCCGCGGCCTCGACCTGCCCGTTCTTCAACACCGCCTCGGCGGCATCGAAGCGCCCCATGAGCGCATACGCCGTGGCCAGGTTGCGGATGGTGCTGGCGCTGGCCGGCTTGAGCAGCTTGGCGCGCGTGAGGCTCAGGATGGCCGCTGCGTACTGCTTGGTGGCCTCGTCCTTCAACGGCTTCTCGTCGTCCGAGGGTGGCTTCGTGTATTCGGGCCACGCACTCTGGGCGTCCCCGATGCGCTTGATGCCCTCGTTGTAGGCGCGCGCCCAGTACGACTCGCGATTCGTGGTCACGATATCGAGCTTCTTCTTGTCGCCCTTCGCGGCCAGGCCGTCGATGGACTTCTGGAACCACACGCCCGCGGGACCCGCGCTGTCCAACTCGGCGTACGCCCAGCCCAGGTAGCCCAACGCCTCGAGATCGGCCGGATCCTCGTTCGCGCAGGCCACCAGCTGGTCCACCGCCTTGTTCATCTCGCGCGTGTAATCCTCGGTGTTGCCGCGCTCCTTGTCTTTCAGGCCTTGGACCACGTACTGGATGCCACCGGCACAGTGCATGTTGCGCGCGGACGCGACGCCCGCGACGAGCAGCAGGGCCGCCGCCGAGACGGCGACCACGGTCGTACGTTGTTCCACCGCGTTCCTCCTTAGACCAGACGGTTGCCGTTCACCTGCATGCCGAACGTGGCGCCCAGGTGCTTGGCCGCCTTACGAGACGCGAGCATCCGCGTCATGAAGATTTCGAAGTACTCCATCATGTGCGAGATGGCCGGATCGAGCGTGAGTTCGAGCGTGATGTGCTTGCGATCCTCGTCCACGTTGAGGAAGCTTTTCTCCACCGCGTAGTTGACGCGGTCGTGGATGTCGAACTTGATCATGTCGGGATTGCGCACGCGCGTGCGGTGCACGTCGCTCTTGTCGGCTAGGATGAGCGCCGCCGCGACGGCGTTGACCGGATCCCCGTCGTTCTCATGGTGGTTCCCGATGGCCGAAATGACGGTGAGGATCTCGTCGTCCGGCATGCCGAAGTCGGATAGCAGCTGCATGGCCATGGTGGCGCCGGTCTGGGCGTGGTGGTCGCGGTTCACGGCATTGCCGATGTCGTGCAGGTAGCCGGCGATAGCGGCCAGCTCGCACTGGCGCTCGGGGCGCCCCATGCGCTTCATGACATTGAACGCGATGCGCGACACGAGCCCGACGTGGCGCTCGCCGTGCTCGGTGTAGCCGATGGACTCGAGCGCAGCGTCGGCCATGCGCACATAGAGTCGCACCCGGGGGTGGTCCCGGATGAACTCGAACGTGATGGGCGCGGCGAGCATGCCGGAGGGGGTGGCCTCGGTCGCGCTGCGGGCGGGCGGGTGGTTCATGGCAGGGATATCCCCTTGCGGGAAGGATGCCACCGCGGAAGCGGCAGCGCAGGGCCGGTCGGCGGAGCGACACTAGGGTCGCAACTCGAACAGCGTCAAGGCATGAGCGGGTTCCCTTGCAGGCTCCTGACGACAGCCCGCGAAGGCCTGCCGAAGGCGCAATTGATGCGTGCTCGCTGCTGGCGCGCTGGTATCGCGACAGTGCGCCGGGTCCCGCCGGACGTTCGCCGGCGAAGGAGGGCCCTGGCCCGCCGGCCGCCACGCTCGGGAGGCCGGCAGGATGCAACCGGATCACGGGACGCCTAGAGTCGCTTGCGGATCTTCCGGCGACGCTGGCGCGAAAACGTTTCGAGGTCACCCGATCGCCGCGCATGCCGCGTGTTGGAGGGCGAGATGCACTCGCGTTCCCGGGGGCGCACGATCGCGCTGTCGCTGGCCGGAACGGCGGCATTGCTGAGCATGGGTTGCGGGGCGACCGTCCTGTCCCAGCTCACTCCCGAAGTCCAGCCGAGGTATCGAGGAACCGAGCCGGGGCGGCACGTGCTGAGCCCGCATTTCGTCATCGAGATCAAGTCGAATGGCAGGGCCACATTCTTCCACGTCCCCGATCCGCGGGATCCAGAGCGCAGGACCAAGCTCGGAGCGCAGGACATGTTCTGGCCGCCGGGCAGCTTCGAGGTCTCGGGCGTCATGCGTGAGGTCTATCGGTGCAGGTTCGGCCCGCGCGAGAACGCCTACGCGATCTCCCCGGAGGGTCGGAGCCTGCTCTACTTCAAGGAGGGCGGGCTGCTGACCCCCGGTCCGGGGCATCCCAAGCACCCGTTCGAGTTCGGCGCGTCGCTGCATCTCTACCGGCACGGACTGGGTGACTCGCTCATCCTGGCGAGCGTCACCCACTGGGTTCACCCGCGCGACCAGGATCCCCCCGTGCCGACGGATGGCGTCCGGTGCGCGCTCGCGGACACTCACGGCCACCCGGGTTGGCGAGGGCTGTGGACCCGCGGCGAAACTGTCGTCCGGCGGATCCGGGAGTTCGAACCTCGCTGAGTCACGAGGCGCGAATTGGAGCCCTTTCGGCCTCCGGCCGAGTCGGACAGGGGCGCGGCTCGGGCCGTGGCTACAGCACCTCGATCGGATCCACGTCGGCGATCACTCGCACGCGGCGCTTGCCGGGCTGTTCGGCCCAGGCGAGCGCGGCGGCGGCGAGTTCGCGCAGCACTTGCCCGTTCGCGCCCTTGAACAGCACGTGCCAGCGATGGCGGCCTCGCAGTCTCGACAGCGCCTGCGGGGCAGGGCCTAACACCGTGAGCTCGCGATCCCCCACCTGCTCACGGGCGCGTTCGGCGAGCTCGCTGGCCATAGCCTCCACCTCGCCCTCGTCCGGGCCGTCCACGAGCAGCGTCACCAGTCGCGTGAACGGCGGGTAGAGCGCCTCGCGTCGTTCGGCGAGTTCGCGGCGGCGGAACTCGCGCTCGCCTTCCTCGAGCCGCGCCGCGGCAACCGCCGCGATCGCCGGGTGCTCCGGCGTGCAGGTCTGCACCAGCACCTCACCCGGCTGTCGGCCGCGGCCCGCACGGCCCGAGACCTGCACGAGCAGCTGGAACGTGCGCTCCGCGGCGCGAAAGTCCGGCAGGTGCAGCGCCACGTCCGCGTCCAGCACGCCCACCAGCGTCACGCGCGGGAAATCGAGCCCCTTGGCGATCATCTGCGTCCCCAGCAGGATGTCCGCCTCGCCGCGCGCGAACTTGGCCAGCGTCTCGCCCGGGCCGTGCTTCTGCCGCGCCACATCCAAGTCCAGCCGCAGCACGCGCGCGGCGGGGAACGCGGCCGCGAGTTCGCGCTCGGCACGTTGCGTGCCCGCGCCTGCGTAACGGAGCAACGGTTGCCGGCACCCTGGGCACACGTCGGGCGCCGGCTCGCGATGGTCGCAGTAGTGGCAGCGCAGGCCCTTCGGGTCCATGTGCAGCGTGAGCGAGATATCGCAGCGCGGGCACTCGGGCGTGTGGCCGCAACCGCGACACTGCACGTGATGCGAATGCCCGCGTCGGTTCAACCACAGCAGCACCTGCTCGCGCCGCTCGAGGCGCTCGGCCACCGCAGCGCGCAGCGGTACTGACAGCACGCCCGGGCCGCTTCCCTCGCGGCGCAAGTCGACCACACGCACCACCGGCAGCGCCCGCCGGTCCACGCGCGCGGGCAGCACGATGCGCCGGTACTTGCCGCGCGCGGCATTGGCGAGCGTCTCGAGGCTCGGCGTGGCGGAGCCCAGCACCACCGGCACGCCCAACATCTGCGCGCGTCGCACCGCAACGTCCCGGCCGTGGTAGCGCAACTGCTCGCTCTGCTTGTAGGCCGGTTCGTGTTCCTCGTCCACCACGATGAGCTTCAACTGGGGAAGCGGCGCGAACACCGCCGAGCGCGCGCCCACCACCACGTCGAGCGCGCCGCGCCGCGCCAGCTCCCAGTTGCGACGTCGCGTGCTCACCGCCAGGTAGCTGTGGAGCGGCGCCACCCGGCCGCCGAAGCGTTTCGCGAACATCGCCACGACCTGCGACGCGAGCGCCACCTCCGGCACCAGGATCAGCGCCTGGCCGCCGGCCTCGCGCGCGACGCGCGCGGCGCGCAGGTACACCTCGGTCTTGCCGCTCGCGGTGACGCCGTGCAGCAGGAACGGCTGGAACCCGCCGGCCTGGACCGCCGCGTCCACCGCGGTGACCGCTTCGCGCTGCGCCGAGGTGAGCGTGACGCGTTCGGGCAGCGCCATGCGCAGCACGTGGTCTTCGGCTGCGTTGCGGCGCGCGAGCGAGCGCGCGAATCCCTCGTGACCGCCGGGGAGCGCCGCCGCCACCACCTCGCCGACCGGCGCCAGGTAGTACTCCGACACCCAGCGCGCGAGCGACAGGAGATGGGGCGAGAGCAGCGGTGCACCCAGCACACGCCCCAGTTCGCGCACCTGTTCGAGTGGCGTGCTCGCGATGCGTTCCACCAGCACGCCGCGCGCCGCGCGGCCACGGAACGGCACCTCGACCGGCGCGCCGGGCACGGCGACTTTGTCGAGGGCTTCCGGCACGCGATAGGTGAACAGCTGCCGGACGGGCACCGGCAGCGCGACCAAGGCGAAGGACATGGCGGTGATGGGGGCGTTGGCGTGGAGGAATCGAGGGACCGTACCCACCCGGAGCAGGGCAGCTCGGGCGGTTCGCGCCGGGGGCGGAACAGTGCGCCGTGCGGCTCGCCGTCGCAAGCACGAAGCCCGCGCCGGATGGCGCGGGCTTCGCGGTACCCTGACCGGACCTGGCGGTGGATCAGGCTTGCATGCGCTGCTGCGAGGTGCCGTGGCCGAGGATGGCGTTGATGCGCTCGACCAGTTTCCGCGGACTGAACGGCTTGGTGATGTAGTCGTCCGCGCCGACTTCGAAGCCGACCTTCTGGTCCACATTGCGGCCCTTGGCGGACAGCAGGATGACCGGCACGTGCTTGGTCTCCGGATCAGCCTTGAGGCGTTTGCACGTCTCGTATCCGTCGAGCTTCGGCATCATGATGTCGAGGACGATGAGGTCCGGCTTCTCGGCGCGTGCCTTCTCGACCGCCTGCTCGCCGTCGAGCGCCGTGAGGACCTCGTAACCCTCCATGCCGAGGCTGAAATCCAGGATATGGACGATATAGATCTCGTCGTCCACCACCAGGATCCTGCCCTTCGCCATGCCGTTCACCTCCTCGCGACTCCATTCCCCGCCGGGCCCTTCGCGTGCCGAGCCCATCGGGATTCGATGCGGTTATCGGCGCCTTCCTGCGCGGGCTTGAGCGCTACATCCACCCGCCGTTCAACGGGTCGCGACGCCCTCAGGCCGCCGCGCGCTGCTCGTCCTCGCCCTCGGCGAGCATGCGTACAAAGCCCTCCACCACCTCGCCGTCGAACTGCCGCCCGGACTCCCGGCGCAGCTCGGCGATCGCTTCGTCGTTCGGCACCGCCGCGCGCCACGGATGCGACGTGGTCATGCTCTCCCAAGCGTCCACCACCGCGAGGATGCGGGCGCCGATCGGAATGCGGTCCCCCCGCAGTCCCTGCGGGTAACCCGCCCCGTCCCAGCGCTCGTGATGCGACAGGATGAGCTCGCGCACCAGTCCCAGGTACTCGAGCGGGCGCAGGATCTCCACGCTCACCTCGGGGTGCGCGCGCATGGCGCGGCGCTGTTGGTCGTCGAGATGGTTCGCATGCACGGTCTCGGGACCGAATCGCACCATGCCGAGGTCGTGGATGCTGGCGACATAGCCGATCACGTCGATCTCGGCGGGTGTGAGGTGCATCAGGCGCGCGAGTGCGCGCGAGCGCTTCACGTAGCGGCGCCCGCCCAGCGCGAACTCGCGCTTGAGCTGCGTCATGGCGCGCACGGCTTCGAGCGCGTCGTCCACCACCCGGTCGCTGTCGGGATACGCGCACGCGCGCTCGATGGCGCTGCCCACGCGCTCGGTGAGCATCACGAGCAGGCCCAGGTCGTCGTCGTCGAACGCCTCGCCGCTCTGCTTGTTGTTCGCGTTCACCACGCCGATGACCTCGCCCTCCACCCGCAGCGGCACCGACAGCAGCGACTTCGTGTTGTATTGGGGATGGTTGAGCCGGCGGAAACGGCGATCGGTCTCGATGTCCTGCACCAGCAGCGGATGCCCCCACGCCGCCACGGCACCGGCCACGCCGCTGCGGAGGGCGGTGCGGCGGCCCTTCACCGCGCCGCCGTGCCCGGTGCTCGAGGCCACGAACAGGTCGCCGCGGTCGGGATCCACCAGCACTAGCGACACCAGCGTGCTCTCGAGCGTCACGCCCACCATCTCGACGATGGAGTCGAACAAGGGTTGCAGATCGGCGCGACCGAGCGCCTGGCGCGCCACGCGGCGAGCGCGGGCGGACGCGGTCTGGCGCACGGGTGCGCTGAAGCAGAAGCGCGGGCCCGGGGTCTTGCCGCCCACCACGCCGGGCGGCTGCTCCACCCACAGGCGGCCGGCGTGCAGTTCGAGGATGCCGCGCGCGATCGCCAGGCCGAGTCGGGACGCGCCCGGGCCGCGCGTGGCGGCCGGCGAACCGGGCGGCGGTTCCCGCCGCGTCCGATGGAAGTGCTCGAACACGCTGGCGAGGTCCTCGTCGGGGAGCGGCGGGCCCTCGTCCTGGATGACGCAGGTCCAGTCGTCGGTGCCGCCGGTGAGCGTGACGAACACGGTGCCGCCCAGCGGGGAGAACTCGATGGCGTTGTGGAGCAGGTTCTCGATGCCGCGGCGGAGCAGGTCCACGTCCACCTCGACGCGCGTGTCGTCCGCCTCGAGCTGCAGCAACACACCTCGCTGGTGGGCAGTGTCGCGCAGCCGGTCGAGCGCGGCGCGTCCCAGCTCGCGCAGCGTCACCGCGGTGAGCCGCAGCGTGCACTCGCCGCCTTCGATGCGCGACAGATCGCTCACGTCCGTGAGCAGCGACGCCATGCGGTCGCACTCCTCGTGGATCACCCCCAGGAACCGGGTGCGCGTGCTCTTGGCGTGCGGCGCCACCATCTCGAGCGATTCGCTGTAGGCCTTGACCGAGGCGAGCGGGCTCCTGAGCTCCGTCGCCACCAGGTTGAGCAGGCCGGCCGAGAACTCCTGCGACGACGCGAGCCGCCGCTCGAGCGCGGTGGCTTGCGCGCGCTCGTCCTCGAGCGCGCGTCGCAGGTGCATCCGCTCGATCGCGAGCGCGAGCGCGTCGCCCATGGTCTGGAGCAGCAGTCGTTCCGCCGTGCTGAACAGGTGTGACGCGGCGAATCCCACCAACAGGAAGCCATAGGCGGTGCTGCCCGCCACGAGCGGCAGCGTCGCCAGCGACACCGGGGGTTCGTGCCACAACAACGTCTCGTGCGACATGTCCGCGTCGAACGATTCGTCGAAGCGCGCGCGATCGTTGCGCATGACCCACTCCACCGGCCCGCCGTGCTCGGCCAGGTAGGGCGTCTCCACGCCCGACTCCTCATAGAGGAACAGCGCACCGCTCCTGCGATCCACGCGCAGCAGGCAGGCGTGCGCCGCACCGAGCGCTTCGTTCAGGTGCTGGCGCGCCAGGTCCCACGACACGGCCAGGTCGCTGGTGGCGCGTAGCGCCAGCACCGCCTCGGCGAGCAGCGTGGCGGTGCCACGCGAGGTCCCGTTCGGGGTGGGGGCGGGATCGCGGTCCATGGCATCCATCAGGCCACCCGCTGCTGCGATTCGGCCGGCGGGTCCTGGCGACGACGGCGTTCGCCGACCATGACGCTGCCGGGGATGCCCTTGCCATGCGCCTTGAGCTCCTGGGCGATGTCGATGAGCTGCGCCAGGTGCGTGACCGGCACGCGGTCGGTGCTCACCAGGGCGACGGTGAGGCTCATGAGCGGGAAGCGTTCCACGACATGGCGGCGGTTCAGCACCTCGACGTGGCCGCGCGCGCGGTCTTCCTCATCGTAGAGCGCGGCGGCGGCGGCATTGAACCGGTCGAGGATGGCCTCGCCGAGCGTCTCGGCCGCCTCGCACGAACACAGCACCACGAAGTCATCCCCGCCGATGTGCCCCACGAACCCCGCGGCGTCGCCCGTGTGGTAAACGGACTCCGACAGGAGGCGCGCCAGCAGCTGGATGGCCTCGTCGCCGCGTCCGTAGCCGTAGTAGTCATTGAACGCCTTGAAGTGGTCCACGTCGATCTGCAGCAGCGCGAACGGGTGGTCATCGCCCAGCCGGCGGCGGATCTCGGCGTTGATGGAATGGTTGCCGGGCAGGCCGGTGAGCGGGCTCGCCGAGCGCTGCTGGCTGCTCCAGTCGAGCGTGTTCCGTACGCGCTGGGTGAGCTCGGCCAGGTCGAACGGCTTGGTGACGTAGTCGTTGGCGCCCTTGGCGAGGCCGGACATCTTGTCCTCGCGCCCGGCGCGCGCGGTCACCATGATCACCGGGATGTTTCGCGTGGTGAACGAGGCACGCAGGCGATTGCACACCTCGACGCCGTCGAAGACGGGCATCATCACGTCGAGCACGATCAGGTCAGGCGTCTCGGCCTGCGCCAGGCGCACGGCTTCCGCACCGTCGCACGCCTCGATGACGGTGAAACCCTCCAGCTCGAGGCGTGTGCGCAGCACGGCCCGGATGTCGTGCTCATCGTCAGCGATCAGGATGCGCTGCTTCTCCACGTCGCGCTCCGAGGGACCTGGTGCCGTGGGACGCCTGGGTGTGCGCGCGCCGGCCGGCGTCGGCGAGGATGCCGCTCCGGGCGCTGGGACAGGGTCGTTATCGGCTTGGTGGGGCTGGGGCTTGTGGGATTTCCCGCACAGGGCCCGGCGCTCAGTCCGCGGGCAGGCCGGAGACCTCGAGGGAGGCCGCGGCCTCGAGGTCGTCGCCGGCGCGCTCGCCCCGCGCCAGCCGGCGCGCCCCGACCCAGGCGATCATGGCCGCGTTGTCGGCGCACAGCCGCGGCGACGGCACGCGAAGCGCCACCCCTCGAGCCTCGGTGGCAGACTCCAGGTCCTTGCGGAGGCGTCGGTTACAGGCCACACCCCCGCCCAGGCTGAGCGCCCGGGCACCGGTCTGGTCCAGGGCACGCTCGCACTTGGCCACCAGCGTTTCCACGACCGCGGCCTGGAACGAGGCCGCCATGTCGCGGACGAGTGCCTCGGGGTAGGGCGGTTCCCCGTGCGGGCGGAGCAGGTTCCCCACCGCGGTCTTCAAGCCCGAGAACGAGAAGTCGAGCCCCGGCCGATCCAACATGGGTCGCGGCAGGTCGAACGCGTCTTGGCGGCCCTCGGCGGCCAGCCGGTCGAGGATCGGGCCGCCAGGGAAGCCCAGGCCCAGCCGTTTCGCCACCTTGTCGTAGGCCTCGCCGGCGGCATCGTCGAGCGTGGCGCCGAGCCAGCGATAGCTCCCGAGCCCGCGCACCTCGACCAGCTCGGTGTGCCCGCCCGACACCACCAGGGCCACGGCGGGCCACGAGCTGTCGCCGTGCTCGAGCGAGGCGGAATGGAGGTGCGCTTCGATGTGGTTGACGCCCACGAGTGGCCGCTCGAGCGCCAGCGCAAACGCTTTCGCGAACGCCACGCCCACCACGAGCGAACCCACGAGTCCCGGCGCGTGCGTCACGGCGAGACCGGTGAGGTCGTGCGCGGCAAGCCCGGCTTCCGCGAGCGCCTTCGCCACCAGCGCCGGCAGCAGCTCGAGATGCGCGCGCGAGGCCAGCTCCGGAACCACACCGCCATAAAGCCGATGCACGTCCTGCGCGGCGATCAGGTGCGACCGGAGCGTGACGCCATGCTCGAGCACCGCCACCGAGGTGTCGTCGCACGACGTCTCGATGGCCAGCACGAGCGCGCCCGCACCGCCCACCGGGCGCGAAGCCGTCACGAGCCCTCCGGCGCCAGCGACTCCTCGAGCCACGCCATGTAGCGGGGCGCACCCGCCGCGACGCGCACGGCGATGCACTCGGGTGTCTCGTAGGGGTGCAGCTCGTGCAGCCGCGACAACAGCGCGGTCCAGTCCTGCTTGCGCGCCTTCATGAGCACCACCACCTCGTGCTCGTCCTTCACCGCGTCCTTCCAGCGATAGATCGAACGCGCGCCGGGGAGCAGGTTGGCGCACGCGACCAGCCGCTCCTCGACGAGGATGCGAGCGACGCGCGCGGCGTCCTGTTCGTTGGCGAACGCGGTGAACACCACCAGGGCTTCGGTCACGACGACTCCGCGATGCGGCAGGGGGGCTGGAAGGAGGGCGGGTTGGGAGTGGGCCGGGGCGGGGAACAGCGGGCCAGTGTAGCATCGCGCGCATGTCTGTCTGCCTCCGCAGAGCGTGCGCCGCACTAGGCGGCCCGGCGCTGGCGGCTTGCATGCTCGGGCCGGGCACGGCCGCCGCGGTCGCGGCGCGCGAGCTGCCGCCGATCGTGTTCGTGTCGCGCGTGGCGCCGGCCGGCCTTGCCGCCGGGCAGGTGCCGGGGCTCGGGCCGCGCGGCACGTTCGTCGGAAGCGGGGGTCGGCTGCTCGAGCGCGCGCCGGACGGCACCGTGCGCGCCCTGGTGCCCGCGGGCCGGCTGTTCGACGTGGCCGACCCCGAGGTCTCCGCGGATGGCCGGCGCGTGGCGTTCTCCGCCCGCGAGCGCGCTGGCGCGGCGTGGCGGGTGTGGACCGTGGAGCGACAGGGCGGCGAACTCCGCTGCGTCACCTGCGACGACACGCTCGCGTTCGGCGACGATGCCGACCCGTCGTGGTGGGGTGACACGCTGCTGTTCGTGAGCACGCGCTCTGGCGAAGCAGCGCTCTACGATGGCACTCCGGTCACTCAGCTCTGGGCGCGGCTCCCGAACGGGCGGCGGTGGCGACTCACGCACGAGCCCAACGGCGTGCTCGACCCGACCGCCGACACGCCACGGGGCCGAGTGCTGTTTTCACGCTGGTGGTTCAATCCGTGGCGCGCCGATTCCACGGGCGCGCTCGTGCGTGGCGCGGCGGCGGCGGAAAGCGTGAACGTGTGGCAGGTGGTCTCGGGCCGCCTCGTGCGTGGGGCCGACGGTGTGCCGCTCCTCAACGACGTGCGCCTCGCCGCCGGGGGCACGCTGCCGAGGCGGCGCGGCATGGGGGTGCAACCCGCGCCGATCGCGCGCGGCGGGCTGCTCGCCGTGGCCGCCCGCAACACGGGACTCTCGCCGCGGCCCGGTACCCTGGCACTGCAGCGATTCGCGGCGCCGCCCTCGCCGGGACGACGCGTGGCGGGAGCGGCCATCGGGGACGACGCGGGCGACCCCTACACCGAGAACGCCAACCTGCTCGCGCCGGCCGCCTGCGCGCCGGCCATACTCGCCGACGGCCGCGTGCTGTGCGCGCTGGACCCCGGCGGACGCGGTGACTTCGGCCTGTGGCTGCTCGGCGCCGACGGCAAGTCGCGCGCGATGCTGTTCGATCTTGCGGATTCCTGGGAGCTGGATCCCGCGCCGGTCCCCCGCGCGACGCGGCGGCGCACGCCGACTCCCGCGGTGCGGAGCGCGGCGCCCGTCGCGACCGCAGTCGAACCCCTGCCCACGTTTCGCTACCTCGCCCGCGACGTCTTCGCCGGCCGCGGCGCACCCGCGCGACGCGACCGCGCGGAGCTGCACATCTATCGCCTCGCCTCGCCCGACTCGGCCGAGCGCATCGGCCGCGTACCCGTGCCGCGTTCAGGACGCGTGGACGTGCGACTGCCCGCCGACCAACCGCTGTTCGAGGTGCTCACCGACACCTCCGGTCGTGCGCTCATGAGCGCGCACGGGCCGTTCCAGGTGCGAGGCTTCAACAGCGGTGCGCGCGGCTCCACGTCGCGCTGCTCGGGATGCCACCTCGGGCACAGCGTGCAGCGGTGAGGCGGGACGGGCCCGCAGTCCAACGCGGGTGACTTCTCCCACCACCAGTAGGAGTTGTGGCCGCTCACCGCGTCGCCACCGCGTACGCGATCCACGTGTCCTCGTTGTCGAGTGTGGTGCGTTTGTAGAGCGTGCCGTTGCTGCGCTTCCCACGCTTGTCCCAGCCTTCGCTCCACACCTCGAAGTCGTCGAAGCCCGCCTCGGCCACGGCGTCGTGCAGCTCGGGCAGCGTGTACATGCGCCAGTCGTAGGTGAACGCGCGCGGGACCCTGCGCCCATCGCGCAACTCGAAGTGGATGTGCGCGAGCAGGCGGCGATCCACCGGGTTGAAGCTGGCGTGCTCCCACACGTACGTGAACGCGGGCAGCAGGATGCCATCTGGGCCATTCTGGGTGCGCTTCCGCGTACGCTCGATGAGTGCGCGTTCGGCACCGTTGCCGCCGAACAGGTTGAGCACCAGGACGCCGCCGGGCCGCAGGCCCGCGCGTGCCGCGCGCAGGTAGCGCACGAGGTCAGCGCGCTCGTGGAACACCCACCACGAGAAGTTGAGCGCGCACGCAACGTCCACCGCCGGACGTCGCGGCTCGCGTACGTCGCCGCGCACGAGCGTCACGCGAGCACCCGCCTGGCGCACCCACGGCAATCGGTGGCGGCGCGCCCAGCCCAGCGGCTCGGGATCCAGGTCCACGGCCCAGGCGCGGCGATCGCGGCCGCGCAGCACCCACGCGGTGGCGAGTGCCGCGGTGCTGCAAAAGTCCTCGCGGAAGAGCCGTGGCTGTTTTCCCGGATGGCGATAGCGCCAGACGCGCTCGAGGAAGTCGAGGTCCCAGTCCACGCCCTGGACCGCCACTTCGTAGAACGCGTGCCGGTCGAGGCGGCGGCGCGGCCGTGGCGAGGCGGGCGGCACGACTCGTACCGTGGGTCGGCCTCGTTTCGTCATCGCTCGGTCCTTGAGTAGGATGCGCGACCGTCCATGGCGGCCCGCGTCGGTCGCGGCGCCCGCTCCGCATGCGTCCGCACGCGGGCCGTACCATGTTCGCGTCCCGCGCGTGAACGCGTCAACCGCTCCCCGGGAGTCGGCATGCCCCGCACCACCCGCACCGCCCGCCGCTGGGCGTCGCTCGGCGACGAGCGTCTGCTCGACCTTCACTTCCGCGACCTGGACGCCAGCGTCGAGGGCAGCACGCTCGAGCCGCTGGTGGAAGAGGTGTGGGGCGAGCTGGAGCAGCGCGGCCTGCGGCTCAAGCCGCACGTCTGGGTGAGCACGGAGTGGTTCTCGCCCGACGGCGTCCCGGGCATCGCCGTGCCGTTCTACCTGGTACACCCGCGGCTTCTCCGTCTCGAACGCGCCATGATGATCGAAGCCGAAGGCAGCACGCGCGAGGAGTGCCTGATGATCCTGCGGCACGAGGCGGGTCATGCCGTGCAGCACGCCTGGCGACTGCAGCGCCGCGAGGGCTGGCGCCGCGCGTTCGGCGATCCCTCCCGGCCGTATCCCACGATCTACCGGCCGAACCCCGCCAGCCAGCGCCACGTGCAGCACCTTCGGCAGTACTACGCGCAGGCACACCCGCACGAAGACTTCGCCGAGACGTTCGCCGTTTGGCTCGCGCCCCGTTCCCAGTGGCGGCGGCGCTACGCAGATTGGCCAGCGCTCAAGAAGCTCGAGTATGTGGACGAGCTCATGCGCGAACTGCGCGGCACCACCCCGCCGGTGCGCACCCGTCGCACGGTGGAACCTGTTTCGCAGGTGCGCCACACGCTGCGCGAACACTACGCGCAGAAGCAGGCGCACCAGGCCAGCGGCCGGCCCAGCATTCCGGATCGCGACCTGCAGCGGCTGTTCGCCGCCGAGCCCGGGCGGCGCGGCGAGCCGGCCCCCACGTTCCTGCGCCGACACCGCGCCGAACTGCGCCGCATGGTCGCGCGCTTCACCGGCGAGTCCCAGTTCACGCTCGAGCAGGTGCTCGAGGACGTGATCACTCGCTGTCGCGCGCTGGGGCTGCGTGCGCCTCGCAGCGACCGGCGGCTGCGTGTGGATTTCGCCCTGCTGCTCACGGTGCGCACCGTTCACTTCCACTATTCCCATCGCAACTGGGTGGCTCTGTGAAGAAGCCCCTCCGCATCCTCGTGCTCATGCACCCCACGCTGGTGCCACCCGATTCGCTGAAGGGCCAGCCGGCCGACGAAGTGCATCGCTGGAAGACCGAGTTCGACGTGGTGAGCACGCTGCGCGATATCGGCCACGAGGTGCGGCCACTCGGCGTGCAGGAGGAACTGAATCCCATTCGCGTGGCGGCCGAGGAGTGGAAGCCGCAGGTGGTGTTCAACCTGCTCGAGGAATTCCACAGCCTCTCCGACTTCGACTCGCACGTGGTGAGCTACCTGGAACTGCTCAAGCTGCCCTACACCGGCTGCAATCCGCTCGGTCTGGTGCTGGCGCGCAGCAAGGCGATCACCAAGAAGATCGCCACTTATCACCGCGTGCGAGTACCCGCGTTCTTCGTTGTGCCGCGCGGGCGCAAGACGCGGCGCCCGAAGCGCCTGCGCTTCCCGCTGTTCGTGAAAAGCGCGAGCGAGGAAGCATCGCTGGGGATCTCCCAGGCGAGCCTCGTGGACTCCGAGGAGCGGCTCGCCGAACGCGTGCGCTTCGTGCACGAGTCCGTGGGCACGGACGCGCTGGTCGAGGAATACATCGAGGGTCGCGAGCTGTATGTGGCCGTGATCGGCAATGAGCGCGTGCGCACGCTGCCAGTGTGGGAGCTGGATTTCGGCAAGCTGCCCGAGTCGGGCGAGCCCATCGCCACGGAGCGCGTGAAGCACAGCCTCGAATACCAGAAGAAGCACGAGATCGACGCCCGGCGCGCCGAGGACCTGGACCCGACGCTGGCCCGCGCGCTCGATCGCACGACCCGGCGCGTGTATCGCATGCTGGAGCTGGACGGATACGCGAGAGTGGATTATCGCCTCACCGCGCAAGGCGAGCTCTACCTGCTCGAGGCGAATCCCAATCCGGAGATCGCGGAGAAAGAGGAGTTCGCGAGTGCCGCGCTCGCCGCCGGACTGTCGTATCGGCAGCTGCTGCAGCGCGTGGTGTCGCTCGCGCTGGCGAGGCCTGTCCGCCCCGAGTGACGCGCGACGGCGTTGCCGGAAGGCCAGCGTCATGCTATGCGTTGCTCGCCAGATTTCGACCTTCCCCCTCGCCACCTCGGAGACTTCCATGCAGATGCTCGACCAGCTCGTCGCCAGTGCGAACGTGGACACGAAACAGCCAGGCTGGCGCACCCGGCTCCCCAAGCCCCAGATGCTGGAGTTTCCGCCCGGGCAGACGTGGCGCGCGCGCATCACGACCAGCAAGGGCGAGCTCGTGGTCCGGCTGCTCGCGGACGCGGCGCCCATGCACGTCACCAGCTTCGCCTACCTCGCCCGCCTCGGCTTCTACGACGGGCTCGCGTTCCACCGCGTCATCCCCGAGTTCATGGCGCAGGGCGGCTGCCCGCTCGGCAGCGGCACGGGCGGCCCCGGCTACCGCTTCGACGGCGAGTTCGCGCCCGGCGCGCGGCACGATCGTCCCGGGCTCTTGAGCATGGCGAACGCCGGCCCCGGCACGGATGGCAGCCAGTTCTTCCTCACGTTCGTCCCCACGCCATGGCTCGACGGCAAGCACACACTCTTCGGCCAGGTGGAAGGCGGCGAATCCGTGCTGCAGGCGCTCGAGGCGTGCGGGTCGTCCTCCGGGCGGACCACCGAGAACCTGGTGATGGAGAAGGTCACGATCGAAGTGTCGTGAGCTCGTGACCCCGGGGATTGTCTTGCGCGACCCTGCACACTAGTCTTCGCGATTCACCCTACGACATCGTTCGGAGGTCGGGATGAAGGCGCTTGCAGCGCTCAAGTCGCGTCTGATCGAGGTGGATGACCTGAACAGCGCGGCCAACCTGTTGCGCTGGGACCAGACCACGTACATGCCCCCGGGCGGGGCGCCCGCGCGCGGCCGCCAGGTGGCGACGCTGTCGCGGTTAGCGCACGAGCGGTTCGTCGAAGCCGAGACCGGCCGACTGCTCGATGCGGCGGCGCAGGAGACCGCCTCGCTGTCGTTCGACTCCGACGAGGCGTCGCTGGTGCGCGTGGCCCGGCGCAACTGGGACCAGTCCGTGCGCATCCCTGCCGCGCTCGTGTCGGAGTTCCACGAGCACATCGCCGTGTGCTACCAGGCGTGGACCGAGGCGAAGCCGAAGAACGACTTCGAAAGCGTGCGGCCATTGCTCGAGCGCACGTTGTCGCTGTCGCGGCGTATGGCGGACTGCTTCCCCGGCTACGACCACATCGCCGACCCGCTCATCGATCTCTCCGACTATGGCATGAAGGCCGCTTCAGTGAAGCTGTTGTTCGCCGAACTGCGTGGTCGGCTCGTTCCCATCGTACGCGCCATCACCTCACGCCCGCTGGCGGACGACTCCTGCCTGCGCCAGCATGCCCCGGAAGCGGACCAGCTCGCGTTCGGGCTCGACGTGATCCGGCGCTTCGGTTTCGACTTCCAGCGTGGACGCCAGGACAAGACGCACCACCCGTTCATGACCAAGTTCTCGCTTGGCGACGTACGCATCACCACCCGCGTGCAAGAGGACGAGATCATCGACGCGTTGTTCTCCACGCTGCACGAGTGTGGCCACGCGCTCTACGAGCTGGGCATCGACCGCGCGTACGAGGGCACGCCGCTCGCCACCGGTACGTCGTCCGGCGTGCACGAGAGCCAGTCGCGGCTGTGGGAGAACCTCGTGGGCCGCAGTCGCGGTTTCTGGGAGCACTTCTTCCCGCGGCTCCAGCAGGCGTTCCCACGCCAGCTTGAGGACACCTCCGTCGAAGCGCTCTACCGCGCCGTGAATCGCGTCCAGCGCTCGCTCATTCGCACGGACTCGGATGAGGTCACCTACAACCTGCACGTCATGATGCGCTTCGACCTCGAACTGGACCTGCTCGAGGGCAAGGTGGCGGTGAAGGACCTGGCGCGTGTGTGGCGCGAGCGATTCGAGGCCGACTTCGGCCTGCCTGTGCCGGACGATCGCCATGGCGCGCTGCAGGACGTGCACTGGTTCTCGGGCCCGATCGGCGGCGCATTCCAGGGCTACACGCTCGGCAACATCCTGTCGGCGCAGTTCCACGCTTGCGCCGTGCAGGCGCACCCGAGTATCCCGGACGACGTGCGCCGGGGGGAGTTCGGCGTGCTGCACGGCTGGCTGCGCGAGAACATCTACCGGCATGGCGCGAAATACACCGCGACCGAGCTGGTGCAGCGCGTCACCGGCCGCTCGCTCACGCTCGAGCCCTACCTCGAATACCTGTGGAGCAAGTACCAGCCGCTCTATGGGCTACGCGAAGAGGAGCGCCAGGGCGCCAGCGTCGCCTGAGCGTCCGGTCTCGGCGGTGCGCGGGGACTGGCCGCGCACGCTCGAGGTGCTCGAGGAAGGGCGGCGCGGGTGACCGGGCGGCCTACAGCACCTCCGCCAGCGTCAGCTCGACCGTCTCCTCGCGGAGTTCACGCTCGTACGTGAGCTTCACCACGGTGCCGACCGCTCCCTCTTGCAGCAGGCGGTCGAGCTCCTCGGGCGTCCAGCGTTCGATCGCGCGGCCATTGATCGAGCGCAGCACGTCGCGCACCTTGAGCCCGACCTCGGCCGCCGGCGAGTTCTTGACCACTCCGAACACCACGACCACGCCCGCCCAGCGCGTGAACCACAGCCCGCTGCGCGTGAACGCTTCGCGAGTGGCGAAGCGCGCGCTCGGCTCCAGCCACAGCGTGCCGCGCGCGTAGTCGAACGTGCAGCGGAAGCGCTCGAGCACCGTGGTGCCGATGTTGCCCTGCACCTCCAGGCTTCCGGCGCTGCCCTGATGGTGCGTGGTGAGCCCCACCACCGGCTCGAGGAAACGGAACGGTCCGAGTTGCAGGCTGTCCATGCGGCACACGGTCTCCGTGAATGCTCCGCCGATCCCGCCGACCCAGTGCTGCACGTCCTTACGCCGGGTGGCGAGCAGCCCGCACTTGAACACCTGTTCCGCGCCCACCGACAGCACGCTGGAATTGCCGACGTCCACGATGTACGTGCCAGTGCACTTCCCGTTGAGCGTAAGCTGCACCGTGGGGATGTTGCCGAGCAGCGTCATGGGAATGGCCGTGCCGCCCGCCGCGTGACGGTACCGGGCCGGGTCGTGCAGCGTGAGCACCTGCCGATCGAAGTCCAGCTCGAGCGTGAAGCGGCTGAGCACGTCGTACCCCAGCAGTCCCGCCGCGCGCCCCCACTCCGCCGAGCTGAGGCTATTCTGAAGTTCGATCACGCCCGCGCGCAGGTCGCGCACCTCCACGCCCACGCCGCGCGACGTGGTCCAGCGCAGCGACTCGAGTGGCGTGAAGCCGAACGTGTCGTAGCCGCCCACACCCTGAGCGACGTGCTCGCCCTCGCTGTTCAGTCCGAGTGTCTGGGCGTAGCCCCGGTCGAGGCAGGTGTTGAACGCGCCAGTGTCGAGCACGAACTCCGCGGGCGGAGCGCCGTTCACCGACAACATCACCCACACGTGTCCGCGCCGGTAACGGAACGGCAGCTCGACGCGGTCGCGGGCGCTCTTCCACACCACCGGTGCCGCCGTGCTGGCGGGTGGCGAGAACGCACCGGGGTCGCGCGGCCCGCGGGCCCAGATGCTGTCCACGTCGGTACGCGAGAAACTGGACGGGAACTGCGGCAGGCCCACGGTGAAGACCGTGGCGCGCTTGCGTCCGGCGAGCGTCTTCCAGCCCGAGAGCTCTTCGGTCCAATCGTGCTGGTCGCGGAAGTGGGTGATGCGGGCCAGCAACCCGGTCTTGCGGTCGAACCACAGCGTCTTCCGCGGTCCCACGGGTGGCGTCACCTCGAGTCCCTGGAGCGAGCGTCCGGCGAGGAACGAGCTCGGGCCGGGCAGCACGCGCGCGGTGGTGTCGCGCGCCCACTGTTCGGACTCGAACCACGCCTGGGCCCGCAGTGCCTCGAGGTCCTTGCCCTCGAGCGGGCCCACCTTCTTCGACGTGAAATCCGTGCGCCATCCTGACACGCCGTCGAACCCCAGCTTCGTCCGCAGCATGCCGAGGCGCTCAATGCGCAGCGTGTGGTCATGGCCGCGCCGCCAGTCCTCGAAGCGCCCCTGTACGCCCGCATCGAGCATGCGGCCGGAGCGGTGGAGCAGCGTGTCGGCATCGAGCGCGGTGCGTCCGCCTGTGGCCGCCACATAGCGTTCCAAGACGTGGCGCGGAGACTCGGCCGCGAACACGGCCGTGAAAGGCACGGTGCAGGCGAGCGCGAGCCCCAGCGCGCGCGCGATCCAACGGTTCATGCGGCCCTCCCTGGCCGGTCCGAACCGGGCCCGGCACGCGGCAGTCATCGGCGGGAGCGCGCGCAGGCATGAGGCTGGCGCGGGACTCGCCCGCCCCGCTCGCGCGGGGCGACCGAGCCGTGACAGCACCGCGCGACGCGTGACAGACTCCGACGCATGGCCGCCGCACGCAGGAGCCGCCCCGCAAGGTCGCCCGCGCCGCCAACGGCCGCACCGGCGACGCTGTGGAGCGTCCTCGTGGGAGTGCTGGCGTTCGCGTGCTACGCCCTGGCCGCGGGTCAAGTCTCGGCCGACAAGGACTCGAGCGAGTTCACGCTCGTGCTGGCCACCCTCGGCGTGTCGCACCCCACCGGCTATCCGCTCTACACGGTGCTGGGCCATGCGTTCGGCCGCGTGCTGCACGCGGTCGGCGTGAGCTGGCCGCACGCCGTGGCGCTGTGGAGCGCGCTCGCGGGCGCGATCGCGGTGGGGCTGTTGCACGCACTCGCCGCTCGACTGCTGGTGTTGCACAACGTGCGCGCGACGAGGGCGGCGTTCACGGCGCTGCTGCCGGCATTGGCGTTTGGCGTCAACCCCGTGTGGACGCTCGAAGCGACGGTCGCCGAGGTGGGCGCATGGCATGTCGCGTGGGTGGCGCTCGCCGCGCTGTCCGCCATGGTACTCGCGCCCGCCGAAGCGCGGCCCACCCCGCGGCAGGCCGCGTTCGCCGGGCTCCTGCTGGGCTCCGGGCTCGCGCACCACCTGTCGAGTGTCCTGTGGAGCGCGCCGCTCGCGCTGCTGTTCGTGGCCCGGGCCGCGCGCGGCGACCGTCGGGTACTGCTGGTGTTCGCGGGTGCGGCGGTGCTCGTGCCGCTCGCGGGCGTGGGCTTCGTGGCGTGGCGCGCCGCCCACCCGGCCGCCGTGCAGTGGCCGCTACTCGCCGGCGAACCCGGTGCGATCTGGGAGCACGTCACCGGGGCACAGTACCGTCACTACCTCGGGCGCTTCGCTCCATCGCCATCGCAAGCCCACCTGTTCGGCGTGTTCCTCTTGCCGAGCCTCGTGCCGGCGCTGCTGGCACTGGTGGCTGCCGGCCTCCGGCCGGCGCGGAGCGCTTCGGCCCTCGGGTTCCACCTGGCGTTGTTCGCCGGCGGTTCGCTGCAGACCGCGTTCGCGTTCTCGTACGGCGTGCCGGACCCGGTCTCCTACTTCCTGCCCGTGTTAGCCGTGGGCCTTGCGGCGGTACCCGCCGCGGTGCTCGCCGCGTGGCCGGCGCTTGCGCGTCACGGTGGCTGGGCAGCGGGCGTGGCGGCGGTCGCGATCGCGCTTGTCCTGCCGGGCTGGATCGGCATCGCGCGGGAACGCACCCGGACATTCGAACGCTTCGACGAGCGGGTGCGTTCGATGTGGGAGCGCATTCCCGACGAGCCCGGCTTCGTGCTGTGGGCCGACGACATGTCGCACCGCCTGCGCGAGTACCAATTGCTGGGCGGACGCGGGCGCTCGCTGGTGGTGGTGGATCCCGTCCTACTCGCGCATCCACGAGCGCGGGAGCGATTCACGCGCGCACACGGCTTCGATCCGCTGGCGGGCGCGGTGCTCCCGCGCCGGGTGGACGCGGGCGCCACGGCCGCTCTCGCCGAGTCGGTGGCACTGGCGCTCGACCGCGGCACCCCGTGGCCAGTGTACGTATTCGCGCCCGAGGTGCCGTCGGTGCGCCGCGTGGTCAAGGCCGGTCCACGGCAATCTGGAAAAGGCGGAGACCGGTGAGTCGGCCCCCGCCCGGGAACTTCAGCTCGCGGTCTTGCCGCGGAACTTGATCGAGCAGCCCATGGCCTTGGTCTCCGCCACGGGCACGCCCTTGCCGCTGGCCACGGCATTCACGGCGTCCTTGAGCCAAGCGTCCTTCACCGCGAACGCGTTGCGCGGGCTGTCGTCCACCGTGCCGTGATAGACGAGCTTGCCCGAGGCATCGAACACGAACGCCTCCGGCGTGCGCGTGGCGCCGAACGCGCGCGCCACGTCAGAAGTGGCGTCCACGACGTAGGGGAACTTGAGCTTGAGCGTCTTCGCGCGCTTCTTCATCTCGGCGAACCCGTCCTCGGCGTTCACCGCGGGGTCGTTCGAGTTGATGGCCACGACGCCCAGCCCCGCGGCGTTCGCGGCGTTGCCGATCTCGGCCACGCGCTTCTCCCACAGCTTGACCCACGGGCAGGCGTTGCAGGTGAACACCACGAGCGTGCCCTTCTTGCCCGCGGCGGACGCGAGCGTGAGCTCCTGCTCGTTGACGTTGGTCAGCTTGACGTCGGCCATGGGCACCGCGTCGCCGAGTGACAACTGCGCACGGGCGGGCAGGGCGAACAAGGCTGCAGCGAGCGCGGTGAAGGCGAGCGGTCGAAGGCGGCGTTCCATGTTGCGGAGCATGTGCGGATCCCCTATCGGGTGGTGGTGGCCAACAGCGGCGCGACGGCCGCCTCGAAGCGGGCGGAGTCCGCGCCGCCTTCCCAGAACTCGACCGGAGAGCCGTTCGAGTCGTAGACGAGTGTGACCGGAAGCGCGCCGCTCCAACGGCGGTCCAGTCCGTTGATGAACTCCATGTCCCGGCCGGTCTTGAGGAGCCAGGGACCCGGAGCGCGATGTTCGGCGAGGAATGCACGCACCGCCGCCGCCTGGTCGTCGAAATCCGCCGAAACGAACAGCACCCGCAATCCCTCCGCGCGGCGGCGCTCGGCGAGCGAGACGATCGCGGGGAACTCCTCGCGGCAGGGTCCGCACCAGGTGGCCCACACGTTGACCAGCGTCGCGCGCGCGCCGGGTTCGCGAACCCTGCCGAGCAACTGCTCCGCGGTGACGGGCACGAGCGGGAGGGTGTCCGCCTTCGCGCCGGAGGTGCGCTCGATCGACGCATTCCCGGAGTCGCGCGGGGCAGCACCGCCGCCACAGCCAGCCATGACCAGTGTCGCGACCACGAGCGCGAGCAACGCTCGGGACCGAATGTCGAGTCGCGGATCGGTGGGTGCGCGGGACGAGGGAAAGGTCATCATGGTCGTGCAGTATCACGGGGCGTCGGGCGCTCGCTTGTCACACCTGCGTCAGGGTGGTGCGTGCGGCGACGAGCGGGGGCTCCCGCCGCACGAGTGCCGGCTCCGCGATCGAGCTCCGTGCTCCCTGACGGAGCGTGGCGCGAGCCCCGGGGCCCGCGCCACGTCTGCTTCTCGCCATTGGACGCCGGTCTATGTCACGACCGGCGCTCGATCGTCTCCCGCTATTCGCAGGGGGGGCACGTCACTGCGCACGGCTCCGGACAGGGCCGGCACTCCGGCGGACACGACTGGCCGGGGCCCGCGGTGTCGCCGGCCCACGCGAGCGTGGTGGCGGTGAGCGCCATGGCCAGCATCCAGAATGCGATCCGGTTCTTCATGATCGGGACTCCTCTTCAGATGAGGGAGCTGCTGGATTTCCGCGCGGCGAAGCTCCGCTCGGAACGCGCGTGAACGAGTCGTCCGATCAGGCGATGGGCGGGGCTCGCGCCTGGGATGGGCCGTGCGGAACGCGCAGCACGGGCGGCCCGGGGCCCGGGCCGGAGCGCGCGCGCGCCGAGGCGGTCGGGGGTGTAAGCACGACGCGTTCGACCAAGTCCACAACCGGCGTCGAGGATTGCGGCTCCGGCAGCCCGTCCGCTCTCGCGAGCAGCGCGGTGACCGGTGGGCGGATGCACCACACGCGGTCACCGAACGGGATCGGATCGGGCTGCGGATCACAGGGCCGGGCACGAGGAGCCTCGCCGGCGCGGGTTGGCGCTGTTTCACATGCGATCTCGCACGCGGCGGCGACCCACGCTTCCATCGGGCACCAGTCGAGCGAGGGCAGCGCCGCGCCCGCCGCCGCCAGCACGGCAGCCGCCGCGAACGCACGTATCGAGCGAAGGCGCTTCATGGATGGATTCTCGGCAGCCGCGAGCGCCGGATTGTTCCGCGGGAGTGAAGAACGACGGGCGGGGTTCCCCCCGCGCTCGTCACTCCCCTTCCCGTGGGTGCGTGTCTCTCCAGCCCGCCTTGCCCCCGAGGACATAGCGAGAGAAGTGCTCGAGCCGGACGATGTGTCGGCGCCTCTGCCAATCGGTCCGCCCCGGAACTTCCTCCCACTGCTTTGTTTCCTCGTTGAGCCAATAGAGCACGGGCTCGCTGTGGTCATAACCTGCGGCGCCCGGGTCGGCCTTGGTGCCGGTGAAATCGATGGACAGCACGACGGGTTCACCGAACTTGAGGCCGTGTGGCCCGAACTGGACGTCGATGACATCGCGATCGTATTCCTTGATCGTGATCAACTCGAGCTGATCCACGGAACCCTTCGAGAACTCGAGCTCGTAGCGGCTTCCGAGCACCCTCGTGAACACCCCCGGGAGCACGGGAGTTGCGCACACGTCGTACCACGCGACGAGCTGGGTCAGATTGTTGGTGTCCATGCCGCGATCTGCAGGCGCCGAGAGCCGACTGGGCGGCGGCGGTGCGGTGTCATAACCGTTGGCGAGTTCCTGGACCGGCGCCGTGGGGAGCGTACGAGCGCAACCGGTCAAGGCCAGTAGTGTGGCCAGAGCAAACACGGCGCGGGCGGCTGTGCGATGTGTGCCATTCATGGGAGCGACCTCCAGGACCTACCCCTACACTCCGCAATCGCCGGACCAGAATCGCGTCAGGCCGGGCATGCGAGATGCGCGTCCGCGCCGAGCGTGGCGATGTTTGCGGTGCGGGAGTTGCGGGAGCGCGGTGCCGCCTGCATGCCGGCACCGCTCGTCCTGCATCGCGGCGCACCCGGAGCAGCGCCGGCGGTCTGGGAAACCTCACCCGTCGGCTGGGTGGCCCGGCCCAGCCCGGCCTGCGTCCGCCCCGCCGTCGGGCGCGCCCGCATCGAGGAAACGCGCGCGTAGTTCGGGGGGCGGCAGCGGGCAGGTGTCGTAGCGCCCAAACCAGCGGTAGCGACGGCGCGCGAGGCCGCCGTACAGCGCCTCGCGGAGCGCCCGCGGCAGGATCCGCACCGCGCCGAGAAGTGACCACGGCGGCCCGAGCCGGCGCATCACCTCGAGCACCGCGTCGGAGCGAGTCCACGCGCGACCACCCGCCACAAGCACGACGCCTGCTTCGCCCGACCAGTTCACGCCCGCGGCGCCGAGCAGCTGCCGCGCCTCGGGTGAGTCGAGTGTCGCGAACCGGAAGCGCGCCCGGCGGTCGCGGCTCGCCACCCATCGCACGGTCGCATGGCACAGGTGGCAGACGCCATCGAACAGCAGCACGGGACCGGGCGCCACGGTGCTTGCTACGGGGCCACCGTGAGCCGGCCCTTCTCGTCCAGTCGCGACAAGTGGCCATCGATGCGCCGCACATACTCGATCGTCTCGCGGTGGCGCCAGCGCCGTACACTCGGAGCCACCGCCTCGATGCTGGGCCAGGCGCGATGGTCCAGGCGCTGCGCGCGCGCCGCCGACTGGGCGCCCAGAATGGTGCCGCGCCCGGCGTTGTAGCTGGCGAGCATGAACTCGCGGCGATGCGCCGTGACCGAATCCTGCTCCCACTGACGCCACAAGCGTCGGTCGTAGGAGATGCCGGCGGCGATGTTCCATTCGGGGTCGTCGATGGCGCGCTGGATGTCGGGGTTCCTCGACGTCACCTCGCGAAACGTGGTCGGCATGAGCTGCATGACCCCGCGCGCGCCCACACCGCTCCGGGCCGCGGAGTCGAGATTGCTCTCGGCCAAGCCCTGGGCCTTG
This sequence comes from uncultured bacterium, assembly GCA_964418975.1. Classification (GTDB taxonomy): domain Bacteria; phylum Eisenbacteria; class RBG-16-71-46; order RBG-16-71-46; family RBG-16-71-46; genus JAIOPA01. The sequence goes on from CAYQNV010000006.1 coordinate 27,967, forward strand.
AACAGTCGCCAGTCGAAGTGCGGTCCGAAGTACCGTTTGCTGTACTTGCGAAATGCCTCGTCGTAGCGGTCGTGGCGGTCGTGCCGGGTGCGGCCCTGCGCCCGGGCATCCGCGGCGGCGCTCGCCACGCAGGCCGCCGCGATCAGGACTCCCAGGGCGAGCGGCCGCCAGCGATGAGGTCGTCGTGCGCGAGGACAAGGGAACATCAGTTGAGCGCCTGCGCGATCACAATGGCCACGGACAGGAATATCGCCGCGATGAAGATCGCCACCGCCACGTTGCCCTTGCGCAACTCGGCGGGGAAATCCACCTCGGGAGTGAGCAGGTCGATGACCCGGTAGGCGACGAACATGAGCACGACGCCCACTACGGCATAGAGGAAGTTGAGCACCACGACCGACCAGTCCATCGCACCTCCCGAGTCGCCGGCGCCCACGCCGGACCGGGCGAGAGGCTAGCACTTCGGCGCGTGGTTGACGTCGCCGCGATGGGGCGCCGAACATGCGCGCCTCGGGGCAGGGAGCTGCGCGGGACGCTGGGCCGGGACGCTTGCCCACCGGCGTCGTGCCCTGGCGTCGAGCGACGATCGCGGGGCGAGTTCTCCTACTTTCTGGAGGCGTTCATGCACAACCTCGTTCGGGCCGGCCTCGTGCTCGGCATCCTCGTCGAGATCTGGACCGCAGTGGTCATCGGCGCCGGATGGCATGTCGATCCCCGCATGATGATGATGTTCTTCCTCGTCATCCCGCTCCAGGCCGTGATCGTCGTGATGGCGTTGCGCAAAGAGGCCCCGACTTCGTCCTACGGGAAGCAGGTCATGAACGGCGTGGCGCTGTCCGCCGTTGCCGCGACGATCATCTTCGTGGGCTCGTGGCTCCTGACGACGGTGGTGTTCCCGAACTATTTCAGCGAGATCCGCGGCGCGGGCGAGGCGATGCTCGCCCGGATCGGGCGCACGCCGGAGCAGATCGTCGAGGAGATGCGAAAGAACGCCTCGATGTACGACCCCGTCCAGAACGCCATGACCGGCGCCATCGCCACCGTGGTCACGGGGCTGGTGGTGGCTGCCATCGCCGGGCTGTTCCTGCGCAAGAAGGCCCGATGGAGGGCGGCGCTCAGTCCATCCGACGTGCGGTGAGGATGACCTCCGGGACGGCGCGTGGAGCTCAGCGTCCGTCTGACGGCGCCTGAGGTCTGTCGGTGGGAGCGTCGCTTCGCATGGGCGGCAACATGTCCTCGAAGAAGAACGCGGCCAGTTCGGCGCGGCCGCCGAGCCCGGACTTCCGATAGACGCTCACGGCGTGCTGGCGCACGGTGCGTTCGCTGCGCTGGGAGAACCCAGCGACTACCTTGTGGCTGAATCCCTTGAGCAGCAGCAACGCCACTTCCTTCTCCGCGGGGGTGAGCGACCAGGAATCGAACTGCCGATCGATGGCCTCGCCGAGGCCGCGAAGCGCTCCCTGCGCTCGCTCGCGCCACGCCTCGCGTTCGGCCTGGTGTGTCAGGAGGGACGCCTGCACGCTACGCAGGGAGCGCTCCGCGGCGAGCCAGCCGCGGCCCAGCAACCCCGCCGCGGTGCCCGAGACCAGCACCAGTGACACGTCCACCAGGCCGTGTATCCCTTGCAATGATTGCACGGGGTCCGTGAGCAGGTCCCACGCGCCCAGCAGGGCGATCACCGCCAGCAGGAGCGCGATGACCCCGGGGAGCGCGGGAAGTCGGCTGTCACGAGTGATATCCGGCATAGGACTCGGGGGGTTGGGCGACAAGGGTTTGCAGGCCAAGGATACGTCTTCTGTCGGATGGCCGGCAGGGCTCACCCGACCCATGTTGAAGGCGTCAGGAGAGACCGTCCTGCGACCACACCCTCACCCGGAGGAACCTCATGTCCGCGTCACGTCCGATGCTCGTCGCATTCGCTGTTCCCGTGGCCCTGCTCGCCGCGCTCCAGCTCGTGCCCTATGGCCGCGACCATTCCGCTCCGCCGCAGGGCGTGGAGCCGGCGTGGGACTCCCAGCGCACCGTGGAACTGGCTCAACGTGCCTGCTTCGACTGCCACAGCAATGACACCAAGTGGCCGTGGTACTCGAATCTCGCCCCCGTCTCGTGGCGCATCTGGAACCACGTGCAGGAAGGCCGCGAGCACCTGAACTTCTCGGCGTTCGATCCGCGGACCGAGAAGGTGGCCGATGCCGCCGGCGAAGCAGGCGAGGAAGTGACCAAGAAGAGGATGCCGCCGACGGACTACCTGCTGGCGCATCCGGAAGCGCGGCTGACCGCCGAGGAGCAGCAGGCGCTCGCTGCCGGGCTCGACGCCACGTTCGGGGGATTCGTGGAGAGCAAGAAGCCCCGGTCACAGACGAACGTCGAGGGTGGCCGCGGGGAAGAGGCCTCCGAGCGTGCCGAGCGATCCGAGAGCCGCGAGCGCGGCCAGCAGTGAACTCAATGAAGCCTGAAGCGATACTGGCGGGCGACCCACACCTTCACCGGGTGGCGGTTCGTGAGCGCGGGCGTGAACACGCACGAGCGCGCCGCCTCGAGCGCGGCGGCATCGAGCATGGGGACCGAGCCGCCCGGCGCCACGATCGCGCGTTCCACGCGACCGTCGAGTCCGACCAGCATAAGGACGTGCACCCGTCCTTCCACACCCGCCTCGCGCGCGAGATCGGGGTAACGCGGGAGCTCGCCGCGGACGAGGACCGGGAACTCGTCCACGATCCGGACGTCGCCGGGCTGAGGGTCGTCGGCCGGGGGAGCGAGGCCCTCCCACCGCATCCGCGGCAGCGAGCCATTCCGGGGAGCCTCACCGACCGGTCCGTGCGGCAGGATGGGAGCGAGCTCGTCGAACTCGGGCGCCATCGGATCCGGCACCGGCACCGGGAACGCCAGTGGGTCCACGGTCGGCGGCGTGGGCTTCACGCCAGGCTCGAGACGCACCACGGGCTCGAAACGTAACTCCGGCGGCGGTTCCCAGATGAGGACGATGTCGGGCTCGCCCGAAAGCTCGGGCAGCTGCGTGAACCTTTGTGTCACCAGCGCGCCGAGCGTGGCGACGAGCAGCGCCACAGCGAGGCTCGCCGCCATCGTGGAGCGAGCCATGCGAGCGGCGTCGCCCTCGAGTAACTCAGGAGCCCCGTAGGGAAAGACCTCGGAAAGTGCCATGACCGAAGCGAACCTCACCCCGGTCGCGCCGACCTGTTGCCCGAAACGATTCGGGCGCGCCCCCTTTGAGGGAAGCGCGCCCGGTCATCTGCCGAAGAGTGTGCGCTCGTGCGGCGGCCGTTGCAACGAGAATCAGGAACGACGCCGGGCGGCGAGCGCCTGATAGCGTGTCAACAGCCATCGTTTCCAGGCCCGTTCATAGCGCGCGTATTCGCCGGCCGGGACGATCCGCGTCGAGTATCCGGACACCGTGGAGTCCGAAAGCGAGTAGATCCACAGCCGGCCCTGCAGCCACTGGCCGTGGTCGTCGGCGTCGGCCCAGCCCCCGAGGACGAATCGCGTCGGGGACAGCCACGTGCCCCAGTGGAATCCACAGGAGGTCCCGCACTGCTGCAGGACGCTCTCGACGCCGGAGTAGTGGTCGATGAGCGTGGGCTGTGAGTCGGGTTCGCCACCGACTTCGAGGCTGTCGCCGACGTGTGAGATGTATTGATAGGAATCCACATCGAGCGTGTAGTGGCTGTCCGGTGACGCGATGCCGAGCAGCTCGAACGCCATGTCCTGCGCCAACTCTCGCAGTTGTTCGACGCCCTCCCATCGGCGCACGGACCTCGGCGCCCAGCGCTCTCGCGAAACGCGCCACAGCGAGTCGGTCCGGAATCCCGGGAGCGCCGCCTGCCACAACTCCAGCCACTCGCCCAGCGCTGGCGCGGCCGCGTTCATGAGAATGTCGCGGCGGCCCACCGGTGGTCCGTTGGGCTGTGGCGGCGACGGGTGTGGGATCGCGGCGGGATTCTCGTACTCGGACAACGGTGCTCCTGCGAGCTCCTCTTCCGGTACGAGCTCGGGTGTCTGCGCCTGCTTCGAGGAACAAGCGGTGACTCCAACGATCACCAGCGCGCACAGCGTTGCCCGGAAGTGCAGGTCGAACGCGCTCACCGCTTGATCGGCAACACGCTCCGGTCGTCCAGGCCCAGCACGTTCAGCAGGTCCGAGTTCGCCGGCACCACGTACTTGGTCTGGTGCGAGAGCACGTCGCGAAGCACGTCGAGCCGCTTGCTCACCTCGGCGCGCTCCTTGAAGTAACTCTCGGCGGCGTTCGAGACGAGTTGAATGGCCTGCGCCTCGGCGGTCGCGCGCGTCACCCGCGCCTGTGCTTCGCCCTCGGCGCGCAGGATGTCGGACTGCTTGACGCCCTCCGCCGACAGGATCGCGGCCTGTTTCACGCCCTCGGCCTCGAGAATGGCGGCGCGCTTGTCGCGTTCCGCCTTCATCTGGCGCGACATCGCTTCGGTGATGTCGCTGGGCGGATCGATCTTCTGCACCTCGACACGCGTGACCTTGACGCCCCACGTGTTCGTCGCCTCGTCGAGCACCAGGCGCAGGTTGGCGTTGATGGTGTCGCGCGCGGTGAGCGTCTCGTCCAGCGACTTGTCGCCGATCAGGTTGCGCAGGTTGGTCTGCGCCAGCGTCGTGGCGGCGTAGGCGAAGTTCTGTACCTCGAACGTGGCCTTCACGGGATCGCTGATGCGGTAGTAGATGACCGCGTCCACCGTGACCGAGACGTTGTCCTTGGTGATGACCTTTTGCGGTTCCACGTTGATGACTCGCTCACGCATGTCCACCTTGATCATGTCCTCGATCACCGGCACCAGGAACGTGAGCCCGGAGTCCACCAGCCCGCGGAACTTGCCCAGCCGCAGCACCAGCCCTTTCTCGGACTGGTTGACGATGCGCGCGGATCGCGCGAGCGAGACGAACACGATGAACAGGAAGATGACGAGCAGCACGAATCCGATCTGGCCGAGCATGGGGTTCACCTCACCTGGAGAGTGACGCCGTCGACGCCGTCGACGGTGACGAGTGCGCCTTCATCGAATGGGCCGGCTCCGGGCACGGGTAGCGCCCGCCACACCTCGTCGCCGACCTTTACCATGCCAGGCTCGTGCGCGGCGATGCGCTTCTGCACCAGGCCCTGCTTTCCGCGTACCGCGTCAACATTCGAAGCCATGCCGCGCGAAACGGCGAACCTTGAGCGGACGAGCCGGCGGCCAACGGCGATGTAGGCGATTCCCAGGCCACTCGCCGTGAAGTAGGCGACCATCGGACTTCCACTCACCAGGCCGGCGACGCCACCCAGCACGAACGCCGAGCCGATCAACACCAGGTCGAAGCCCGCGAAGCCGCCGAGGGCGACCTCGATCAACACCATGACGGCGCCCAGGACCACCAGCAGCCAGCTCCAGTCGATGGACATCTCACAGCCCTCCTGCGCAGTCCGGGGGTGAACCGTGTCCGGCGCGCGCTGGGGACTGTCGCAGAATGGGGTGGTCCGCTCAACGGGGGGCTGGCGACCGGCCCGGGATGACCGCGCGCGCGGCGCGTCGTCCCGGGCCGGCCTCGCCGTGCCCGCTAGTCCAGGATCGCGACCCGCACCACGCGAGAACCCTGGCCCACCTGCACGAGCCGCACCCAGTAGATGCCCGCAGAGGGCCGGCTCGCCCACGCGATGCGCGTGTCGTACAGCCCCGGCGGCCGCACGCCCAGGTCACGCGACGCCACCACCCGCCCGGCGAGGTCCAGCACCTGCACCTCGGCGGCACCCTCCGTCGCCAGCGAGAGTCGCACGGCCAGCTCCGAGCCGGCACGCGCGGGATTCGGAGCGACGTTCAGGAGTGCGAGCTCGAGCTCGCCGTTGCCCGCGTAGACCTCGCCCGAGTAAGGGACGGGACCGAGCCGGCTGACCCGGATGGGCAGCGAGAGTGCCTCGTTGTCCGCCGAGAACGCGTCGCGCGAGCCGACCAGGTACGCCACCGCCTTGAACGAGACCTTTCCGAGCCTCGCGTCGTCCGGTGAGATGGTGTAGCTGAACACGAAGTCCGTGGGCCGATGCGCCGAGCGCACCTGGACGAACTGTTCCAGCCAGCCCACGGACTGGAACGAGGAATACGAGCCGGGCACTCCGCGCTGCAGTTCGACACGCACCATCTCGGGATAGCGCGCATTGCTCACGCTCACCGTGAGCTGACGCGTCTGCCCGAGGTGTGACGTCTGAGGCACCTTGAAGTTGGTGATCGCCACGTCGTGCGTCCGCACGTTCACCGTGCGCGTCGTGCTCGCCGTTCGGCCGTCGGAAGTGGTGATCGTGAGTCGCACGGGGAAGTCTCCATCGGCCGTGTACCGATGCTGCGGGCAGCACGTGGTGTCCACTGCCGTGCCGTCACCGAAGTCGTAGGAACGAGCGGTGATCGCCTGCTGGCCCGGATCGCTCGACTGATCGAAGAATTGGATCGTGTCGAACGCCGAGGGGTCGCTCGGGAAGTAGTAGAAACTGGCCACGGGAACCGGCGCGGGAGCCTGCTGCACGGCGATCGAGACCGTGCCGGTCACGCCGCAGCAATACGCTCCCGCCTGGAAGTAGTAGGTCGCTCCGGCACGTGCCAGGAAGATCGCCGTGCCAAAGGATGTGCAACTCACGAATGAGAGCTGGAACAGCCCTCCCCCCATGTCGCGGAACACGCTCACGCTGCCGAGCGAAGCGCTGCCGCTGGCGGTCAACCACATGTCGGTGGTGGGCACGATTCGGTACCAGACGGTCTGCGTCGTGTACGAACAGTAGATGGGCTCACTCGCTTCGGTCGTGGCTTCGGTGATCGTGGCCGAGTGCGCGAATGGCAGCGTGTTCGGGTTGATCGCGATGGCGTTCGAGAAGCTGTCGTTGGCCGGCGGCGCGGCGCGACTCGTGGCACAGACCGTGGCGATCATGACGCACGCGCCGAACGTCACGAGGGCCGAACGCATGACTCGGATGCCGTGGGCAGGGGAATGGGACATGTTGTCACCTCCGTGGGGGATGGCGCGGGTGGAGCAAGAGCGCTGGCCCAGGGAGGCGGCGTTTCCTGCTTACTCCGGCGAGTCGGACGATAGCACGCGGGGCGACGCGCTCGATGTGAATTCATGCCGTCGGGTCCTCACCGAATGGCCCTCGCGACGAATCCGAGCTATCACACGAGTCGACGCAATTCGATCTTTACCACGCGGTCGCGACCGTCGCGGCGCAGGGTCAGCGACAGCACCCGACCCGCCTCGCGGAATCGCGGACGGGCGCGTAGCAGCGCCCGCGGTTCGGCCGCCACGCCATCCACCGCGATGAGTCGGTCCCCCGGCGCGATGCCGGCGCTCGCCGCAGGCGAACCCGGCAGCACCTCCGCCACCTCGATGCGGCCGGCCTCGCGCATGTCGAACTGCAGCCCGGTCATGTCCCAATCGAACGGCGCGACGAAGCGGCGGTTCGGCATGAGGAACGCGCGCGAGCCCCCGACATCCATGGCCACGTTGAATCGGCCGAGAACGCCACCGCCGAGATTGCCATTCCGCGAGTCGAGACCACGCGGATTCTCGAACGCCGAGTCCGGGTACGTCGCCACGACACCGGGCAGGCGGTGCCCGCCCAGCACGAGCGCCGTGATGCGCCCGACCTTCCCGGTGATCGCGCCGCTCATGCCGCGCCCGATGCGCGAATCGAGCGCGCCCGTGCGCAGCGTGACGCCGGTGGCGATGCGCGCCTCGGCCGCCGCGCCGTTCCCCCCTGCCCCCCCGACGCGCACACGCATGGGGCCGAAGGCGAGGCGCGTGCTGTCCACGAGCGCGCCTTCGTAGAGGAGCACGCCCGGAATCGGCATGCCGGTGTCGAACACCATTTGGAGCGGGGGCCGGCCGTTGACCGAGACGGGGATCACGACGTGTTCGCCCCAGTTCTCGAACGGGACGGTCACTGAATCTAGTCCGACGGGGAATCGAAGTTCCTCGCCGGCCCCGAGCCCGTGCCCGACCTGCGCGCGCGTGCCAAGTGGCGTTGAGGCAGCGCAGACGATAGGCAGGAAAGCGACCAGGACACGACTCGCGCGCATGCGTTCTCCGCGTGTGGGTGAGGGAGCCCCGCTCAGGGTAGCACCACCACACCGCGCACGGCGCACGGCGCACTCCCAAAGAAGTCCCAAGAAGTCCTATACAGTACCGGAGGCCTCGCTCGACGGAGCGAGACCTCCGGGTCACTACTCACCAGGAGATGCGACCGGTAACCGTTCCGGTGTCCTAGTGGCCCAGCAGCAGGATCTGCCGCGCTGCCCGCACACCGCCCGCGGTGAGCCTGGCGAAGTAGACTCCGCCGCGGAGGCTCTCGCCATCGGAGCCGCGACCGTCCCACGACAGCGTGGTGCGGCCCGCGGCGGCGACGCCGTCAAACAGCATCGCGACGTTTCGACCCGCGACGTCGAACAGCTCGACACGTGCCTCGCCGGCGACGGGCATCATGAAAGCGATCGACGGGAGTGAACTCGCCGCGTTCCGCGCGATCACCAACTCGACCCGAGTCGCGGTCTCCGCCAGCTTCTCCTGAGCTGCCGGTTGCGCGGCACCCTCTGTCACCGCACGCCGGGCGTTGACGAAACCATGGCCGTAGAACGGATCGGTGCCGTTCGCGCCTTCGTCGTCGGCGGTCTGGATCAGCCTGGTCTTGAGGTCGCCGACGGAGATACCCGGGTACTTGCCCGCGATGAGTGCCGCGACCCCAGCGACGTGCGGCGAGGCCATGCTGGTCCCGGAAGCGAAGAAATAGGATCCGCCGGTGTTGCCCGGGCTGAGCACCAGGTCGAATACCCAACAGGCTGTGGTCACGGGGGGTCCGACGATCCTCGGGATCGAGCAGACAACGCTGCCCGGCAATCTGCTGTCGCCCCCCGGAGCGGCCGCCCAGATAACCGAGCGCCCGTAATTCGTGTAGCCGGCGGGGGCGCGATAGTTCGTGGCTCCGCTTGGCCAGCCCACCGCGAACCCTTCCGGCGCGGTCGCGGACACCGCGATCGCGCTACCCGACTGGGACGGCACGTGCGTGAGGCTGCCCGCGTGGTCGAAGTCGATGGCGCTGTTCCCGGCCGAGCACACCACCAGCACGTTGTTGGCGGTGGCGTAGTTGACGGCCTTCGCCATCGCCGCGACCAGCGCACCGGTGCCGTTATTGCCGCCGCCCTTGGCGAAGGTGGCGCCCAGGCTCATGTTGATGATGTGCGCGCCGCCGCCTCCCGCCGTGATCGGATCCGAGGCGTAGAGGATGGCCTGGATGACTGCACCGAACGAGCCGGAGCCGCCGTGTAGAGCTTTGCAGGCGATGATCTTGGCCTGGGGCGCGACCCCGATCGTACCGATGGAGTTATCCACCGCGGCGATGATTCCGGCGACGTGGCACGCGTGCCGGAACGCCCCCGGGCCGCCAGTGTCGTCGCCGTAGCCAAAGCCGGGGACGAAGGAACGCGAAGCGGCAGCGTCGATGTTGGCCGCGAGGTCGGGATGGGTGGCACAGATCCCGCCGTCGATGACGGCCACACGCACGCCCTGCCCGTCGTATCCCAGGCTCCATGCCCCGGCGGCCTCGATCGCCGTCATGTTCCACAGCAGGTTGATGAAGTTGTCGTTCCCCGGCGTGACCACTTCGGGACTGATGCCCTCGTCCAGGGCCTGCTCGTTTCCGGGCAGCACCCATTGCACGTCCATGTCCTCGGCGGCGCGCACGAATGCTCCGCCCCTGAGCGCCAGCCGGATGAAGTTGGGATTGTTCGAGGAGACCACGCCGATGCCGCTCGGCGAGTGGCGGAACTCGATGGTCCCGCCCAGATCCATGATCGCCTGATCCTGGTCCCCGCCCCATTGCGCGGGCGCCGTGATCAGGTACTTGCGCATCACGTCATCGGTCTTGGAAGCCTGGGCGAGCGCGCCCGAGCTGCTCAGCGCCAGCACCGCGCTGGAGATCATCGCAACTGCTGTGGAACGGGAGATGAGGCGCCAGAACTTGTGCATGACTGACTCTCCGAAGATGGCTTGGAGGGGTGTACGGCGATGGGGAGCGAAATCAGTGGCTCGCTCCCCGCGGCTCGCGTTTCCGCATGCCGCCGGACTCGCGGCGGTCGCGCGGGATGACGCCGACGTGGACGCGTGTGGCGTGGGGCGGCGCTCGCGCCGGAGAGGAGGCGCACGAATCGAAGACGGCGACGTGCGCCGTCGACCACACCAACGGTGGGCGTATCACGCGGGGGACCTCCGCGCAGACTTTCTGGGGTGCCTTCAGGGTTCGGCACAGCGGCCAGGGCCAGCGCGGCTGCGCGGCATGCGCTGCTCGCGGCGAGGCAGTCGGAAGGGGCGAGCCGCCTCGGCACAAATCCCTTGGGCGCTTCGCTCGGCAAGCTAGTCCCACGCGAGAGTCGGGTCAATGGCGAAGAATTATTGATATTTCCGCCGCAGGGCCCAGTCCTGGGCGGGCGGCCTTGCGGCCCAGCCATAAGCCCCCGTTCTAGCTTCGCTTGGCGCTCTTGCACCCCCGGCCGGTCGCCTCGCGCCTGGCAAGGCGCACAAGCAAGACACTCGAGCGCGCCGCGCGAGCCGCCCGGGGGGGGATTGCGCGTACGAACTCGTACCTGAGCGGGCTGCGGTCGAGAAGCCGCAACCGTCGAGCGGCCCTCGCCTCTGGTCGTGAGGTGCCGGCGCACCGGTCGGTTCACTCGCGACCCGCGACCCGCCACCGTGCTCGGTCACCTCCCGCTGGTTCTGGTCTCGGGCCCCGGCTCGGAAGCCCGCAACAGCATCGGCACTGTGCTGGTTGCCGGCATGACGATCGGCACGCTGTTCACCCTGCTCGTCGTGCCCGTCTTCTACGTGCTGATCGCGAAGCAACACCAGAAGGCCGAGGCGCCCGAGAGCCTCGGCGCTCGGATCGAGGGGCCGGCGCCGGTCCATGCTTGAGTCCCGCTAGCTGCGCACCCCAACCGAAACCGCCCGGTGGCATCCTGCCTCCGGGCGGTTCGTTCGCGCGGGCCCGGGCCTGAGTCCGACCCCAGCCGCGCGGTTCATACTGTGTACGTCAGCTCTTCGTGGCGCTCACCGAATCCGCCAGCACTGTGGCGGCGTTGTTCGAGACCTCGAAGAACCCGCCCGACACCTGCCAGCGCGCTTCGACACCGTTCGCTCCGCGAACGGTCAGCGTACCCGTCGCCAGCGCCGTCACCAGCGCGGCGTGGTGCGCGAGCACGCCGAAGTAGCCTTCGGTCCCGGGGGCCTCGACGTACTCGACATCGCCGTCAAACACCGTCTTCTCCGGCGTCAGGATGCTCAGCTTGAACAGGCTCGACACTTAGACGCCCGCCTTCATCTTCTCGGCGGCCTCGATGGCCTCCTCGATGTCACCGCGCATGTAGAACGCCTGCTCCGGCAGTTCGTCCAGCTCGCCGTTCACGATGCGCTTGAAGCCCTGCACCGTGTCCTTGAGCTTCACGTACTTGCCCGGCGTGCCGGTGAACGCCTCCGCCACGTAGAACGGCTGCGACAGGAAACGCTGGATGCGGCGCGCCCGCGCCACCGTGATCTTGTCGTCCTCGGAGAGCTCATCCATTCCGAGGATGGCGATGATGTCCTGAAGGTCCTTGTAGCGCTGGAGAATGCGCTGCACGTCGCGTGCCACCTTATAGTGCTCCTCGCCCACGATGGCCGGGTCGAGGATGCGGCTGGTCGAGGCGAGCGGGTCCACGGCCGGGTAGATGCCGAGCTCGGCGATGGAACGCTCGAGCACCGTGGTGGCGTCCAGGTGCGAGAACGCCGTGGCCGGCGCGGGAT
>CAYQNV010000007.1:0-11778 GCA_964418975.1 uncultured bacterium
CGCCGTCAGTGAGCTCCTCGTGTCGCCCGTCCTTTCGGCGAAGCAGCGGTGGGGTGAGCCCCGCGTTCGCCAGTCGCACCGCGCCGGTGGCCGCGTCAACACGCGCGCATAGCAGTCCCATGAAGTGCTCGGGTTGGTCGAGTGCGACGAGGTCGCGATTCATGGCCTCGAGCAGTTCGCCCGGGTGCCGCGCGCGGCGGGCCTCGTCGCGAAAACGCGACTGCACGCCGGCCAGCACGAGCGCGGCCGGTACCCCGTGTCCGGCTGCGTCGCCCACGGCCAGCGTGAACTCGCGCCCGCCGGTCTCGACGAAATCGTAGTAATCGCCGCCCACGGCTTCGGTCGCCAACGTGGAGGCCGCGCAGTCGAGCGTGGGGAAGACGGGGGTATGGCGCGGCAGCCGGCGCACCTGCACAGCGTGCGCCTTGCTCATCTCGCGCGTGAGCACGCCGTGGTCGCGCGCCTCACGGCGCAGCTCGAGGTTCTCGAGGCTCACGGCGAGCAGCTGCGCCAGCCGTTCCAGCGCGAGCGCCTCGGCACGCGACAGCCACGCGCCGGCGAAGCGCCGCCCGATCACCAGCGAGACGCGCACGTTCACCGGCAAAAGCCAGCGCGCACCAGTGTGCTCGAGCGCGTCGCGATCGTCGTTCGTGAGCTTGAGCTCGGAGGGCTCGCGCGGACCGCGCACGTGACGGAGCGGCTCGAGCGCGGCGGGGGAGAGCGCCGGAGCGAGCAGCGCGCCGGCGCGCGCGAGCACCGCTCCCCCCTCGTCCAGCCGCAACGCGGTGCAGCCGTCCACGCGCAGCGCGCGCACCACCGCCTCGCAGCCGCCGTGCAACACCTGCGCCTCGTCCTCGCCCCCAGGCGTCCAATCCGCCAGCGACCACTCGTCGGCGATGGGCACGAGGCGACGTCCGGCCGCACCGAGCCAGCCCCGCGCCGGTCCGGCGAGCGCGGCGAGCAGTGCGGTCAGCGCCAGCGCCGCGCCCGTCACACCGGCCCCGGCCGTGGGCCACCACGACGCCGCCATCCATTCGCCCGCCACATACAGCACGCCGGCGCCGAGCAGCGCGCTCGCCGCGCGTGTGAACGCGCGCAGCGCGACGCGAAAGTCGAACACATTGTGCACCGCCATGGCCCAGCCGAACGACAGCGGCACGAGCAGCAGGAACGGCACCGCCCAGCGCTCGCCCGGCAGTGCGGGTGCGCGCGACAGGTTGTGCATGCCGACCAGGAGTGCGAACGGCAGCGCGCCGAGCAGCGTGCCGATGAACGCCACGCGCAACCGGCGGCGCGCATCGGAGTTCTCGGCGCGGGCGAACGCCAGTGCGAACAGCACCAGGCCGCCGAGCAGTCCCGCGGCGAACAGGATCGCGGGCGCCATGTGCAACACCACCACCAGCGCGCCCAACTGGGTAGCTCCCCACGCCGACCCGATTTTCACGCCCGCATAGCAGGCGAGCAGCACGGTGGCGGCGGCATAGCAGCCGAGCACCCAGGCGCGGGCGCGCGGGCGGCCGGATTCGGGGAACAGCGCGAAGAAGTGCGAGAACAGCGGACCGATGAACAGCTGGGACAGCACCGCGAGCCCCTCATAGAGCGGGTTCCCCACCGGGTTCGACAGATACGGGGGTGGCGCGAGCAGCACGGTGAACGCCAGGCAGAGCAGGTAGAACGTGCGCGTGAGCGGGTCGCGCCGTTCGCTCCACACCCAGCCGCCGAGCAGCAGGAACGAGGCGGCGACGGCGAAGATCACCGCGAGGAATCGGCGTTCGGCATCGGGTAGCCCGCGCGGCACCAGCCACACCGGCACACGCTGGCCGGCGCGCTCGCGTTCGACGACCAGCGGCACGCCGGGCTCGGCGGCCGCGAGCGGGCCGGCCGAGAGCAGTTCGCTCGCCTGGTCCGCGCTCGGCGCCGACAGCCGGTCGCCGGGGACGAGCCCGGCGGCGTGGCCGGGGCTGCCGTCGTCCACCGAGCCGACGCGGCCGTCGGGCTGGAGCGACACGCCGGTATAGGCGCGGTGGGGAAGACTCAGGCTCGAGACGAGGAGCACCCATGCCACCGGAACCATCAACCAGCGCAATCGGAATCCCGGCGCGTTTCGATCCACTGGATACCCCCGACGGAGAATGCTACGACGACTCGCGAGTTCGTGCGAAACACCCGACGCGCGAATGGCCCGTGGACGACATGGGGTACGCAAAGCTATTCTCGGTCAAGTCGCTTGCCAGCCTTGCCGATACGCAGACCAATCCGGGCCTCCACGCGACCGCCATCCGCGCGGTGTCGTGGGGCCGCCCACCGTGCTGCCCTCAGGGTACACGGGGTCGAGGAGCGGAGGCTCGTTCAATCATGCTGGTCCTAACAAGGAAGTTAGGAGAGAACATCCGGATCGGTGATTCCGTGAAGATCACCGTCCTCGAAGTGCGTTCGGGACAGGTGAAGCTCGGTATCGAGGCGCCGCCCGAGGTGAAGGTGCACCGCGAGGAGATCTACGCGCGCATCCAGGAGGAGAACCGGAAGGCGGCGGCGGCGCAGCAACGGCCGCCGGCGACCGGGACCGATCCCGAAAAGAAGTGATCCGGCCCGTGCCGCGCGACGCTCGCGTCCCGCGCCTGCGGCCCCGAGAGGATCCATGAAGCCTAGTCGCAAGCGCACGCCGATAAAGGCCCAGTCCGCGAAGGTCGTAGCGTTTCCGGCGACAGGAGTGGTCCGGCTCACCCGCGTGGCGCAGGCACGCCGCCGCATCGAGTCGGGCTGGTACGACCGCGCCGAAGTGCGCGTGAGCCTGGTCGAGGCGGTTTTGCACGAGATCCGCGGACGCTAGCCGCGACCGGCGCCCACACGGGATTCTCGCGAGCCGCCGGACCCGCTCGGGTCCGGCGGCTCGCCGCTTTCGAGCGCGACGCGCGTTCGCTATGCTATGGGTTCGTGAAGCTCGAGGCTCGCCAGAGGACGGCCATGCCCACTCGCACCCCGCGCCGCACCGACGCTTTTCCGTTCGATGCCGGTTTTCGTGCGCTCATGGACGACGCGGAGTCGGGCGTCCTGGTGCTGGATTCCAGCCGCCGGGTCGCGTCCGCCAACCCCGCCGCCCTGAAACTTCTGGGTACCACGCTCGCCCGTGCGCGCGCCGCCGACGCGTCGGTCCTGTTGCGCACCGTGGTCGCCGGCGAGGACCTGGCCCGCGAAGTATTCGCCTCGGCCCGGCTCGAGCGCGAGACGCTGCTCCACACGCCGGGCGCGGGCGACGTGCCGGTGCTGCTCACCGCCAGTCGCTTCGGCCGGCCGGCATGGGTGCTGGTCACGTTGCACGACCTCACGGCGATGTGGCGCATGCAGCAGGAGCTGCGCCGGCACGAGCGGCTCGCCACGCTCGGGCAGCTCTCGGCGGGCGTGGCGCACGAGATCCGCAATCCGCTCGCCGGCATCGGCACCAGCGCCCAGGTGTTGCTCAGGCGCTTCGTCGCCGGCGACGACCGCGCGCGCTTCGTGCAGGTGATCCTCGACGAGGTGGCGCGCCTGGATCGCATCGTCACGAGCCTGCTCCAGTACGCGCGACCGCGACAGCCCGAACTGTCCGCCGTGCGCCTCGCGGATTGTGTCGAGCGCGTGGTGGGCATGTCGCAGGCCAACGCCGAGCGACAGGGTGTGCGCATCGAGTCCGAAGTGGCGCCGCGGCTGGCTGCGGTCTACATTGACGCGGATCTCGTGCATCAGGTGCTGCTGAACGTCACGCTCAACGCGCTACAGGCCATGCCCTCGGGCGGCACGCTCCGCTACGAGGTGCGCAATGTTCGGCGCCGGCGGCCGCCACGGGGGCCCGGCCGGCGCGCCGAGGACCGGCGCGAGGCCGATGAGCGGCGCAATGGCGGACCGCGGCGCGTGTCGCCGTGGCTCGAGTTCCAGCAGGTGCGCGTCATCGACACGGGCGTGGGCATCCCGCGCGGCACCCTCACCAAACTTTTCGACCCGTTCTTCACCACGAAAGCCTCAGGCACGGGACTGGGGCTCAGCATCTCGCAGACCATCATGCAGGAGCACGGCGGTTCGATCGCGGTGGACAGCAAGGAAGGCCGCGGCACCACGGTGCTCCTCAACTTCCCGCTGGAGAAGCGAAATGGCGAAAGGCGACAGCTCGACTCGGGCGTTATCGAAAGGCACGTTGCTCGTCGTCGATGACGAGAAGTCGTTGCGGTTCAGCATCGGCGAGTGGGCGCGCGACGAGGGCTACGCGCCGCTCGAGGCCGCGACGGGCCGCGAGGCGCTCGAGTCGGTGCGCGAGCGCGGCGTGGACGCGGTCATCCTCGACCTGAAGCTGGGGGACGAGGACGGATTGCGTGTGCTGCGCGAGCTGCGCGACCTCGACGCGTCGCTGCCCGTGGTCATGCTCACCGGGCACGGCACCGTGGAGCAGGCCGTGCGCGCCATCCAGCTCGGCGCCTACGACTTCATGCTCAAGCCTCCCGACCTCGGACACCTCGGCGTGGTGCTGGACCGCGCGCTGGAACACGCGCGGCTCCGCCAGGAGGTGAGCCGGCTGCGCGAGAGCGCCGCGGGCAGGGTCGAGATCGTGGGCAGCAGCGACGGCCTGAAGGGCGCGCTGTCGCGCCTGGAGCGCGCGGCGAAGGCGAGTTCGTCCACCGTGCTCATCCACGGCGAGACCGGCTCCGGCAAGGAGCTGATGGCGCGCTTCCTGCACGACAAGAGTGCGCGGGCGGGCGGACCGTTCGTGGAGCTGAACTGCAGCGCCATCCCCGAGCAGTTGCTCGAGAGCGAGCTCTACGGCCACGAGCGCGGCGCGTTCACGGACGCGAAGCGCTTCCGCAAGGGGCTGTTCGAGCTGGCCGACCGCGGCACGCTGTTCCTGGACGAGATCGGGGAGATGGCGCCGCAGCTCCAGGCCAAGCTCCTGCGCGTGCTCGAGACACGGACGTTCCGTCGCGTGGGCGGCGCCGTGGACATCACGGTGGACGTGCGCGTGGTGGCGGCCACGCACCGCGACCTGACCCGACTCGTGTCCGAGGGACGCTTCCGCGAGGACCTCTATTTCCGGCTCAACGTGGTGCCGGTGGTGGTGCCGCCGCTGCGCGAGCGCACCAGCGACATCCCGCCTCTGGCGGAGCACTTCGTCGCGCGCTTCTGCCGCGAACTCGGACGCCCGACCGCGCGATTGCACCCGGACGCGCTCGAGCGCATGCAGGCGTATCGCTGGCCCGGAAACGTGCGCGAGCTGCGGAACGTCATCGAGCGCGTCGTGCTGCTCGAGGCGGACGACGAGATCCGCGCCGAACACCTGCCGGCGGAGATGTCCGCCACCGCCGGCGCGCGCGGCGCGGGTGGGGGCGAGCCGTTCCCGGCCGGCGTGGTGCGGCCGCTGGCCGAGGTGGAGAAGCTGGCGATCGAACACGCGCTCCGGGTGTGCGACGGCAACAAGACGAAAGCCGCAACGCTGCTCGGGATCGCGCGGCAGACCCTGCGGACCAAGCTCAAGGAATACGCCATCGCGGACGATGGCGAGGACAGCGAGCCGGTGTAGAGACCGGCCAAGAATGCATCGCCCCCCGCCGGGGGGCGGTCGGGAGTTGAGCGGCCGGGCGCCTCGAGCGCCCGGCCGCTTCGCTTCCCGGGCTGGCCCCACCCCCACGGTCCGGATGCTCGCCCAACCGGCAGCGACGTAGCCAAGTCGTTCAACCGCTTGGCGCTGCGACGTCCAGCCAAACCGATGCTGGAACTCGCGACAGCCGGGGAGGGGCGGTGAGCCACCTGCCCCCGGATCGTGGCATGGGGGGTGCAAAACGCCCCGGTGACCGCATCTCGCCTCCCCCCTGTCCCCGGAGCCCTGCCGATGGCCCACATCCTGATCGTGGAAGACGAGCCGACGACCTCCTGGGCCCTCGCGGAGGGCCTCTCGGATGACGGCTACACGATCGACACGTTCCGGACCGCCGAGGAGGCGCTGGTGTGGCTGCGCACGCACCGGAGCGACCTCGTCATCACCGACCTTCGGCTGCCGGGCTTCTCGGGGCTGGAGCTGGCGCAGAAGCTGGCCCGCGGTCGCCACGCGCAGCCGGTGATCGTCGTCACGGCATACGGCTCGCCCGAGACCGTGCGCGAGCTGGTGCGCGCCGGTGTGAGCGAGGTGTTCCCGAAGCCGTTCCACGTGGACGAGTTGCGCCGCGCCGTCCGTCGCGCGCTGCTCGCCCGCCCGGAGCGCCGTCGCTCGGCGCTGCGGAAGGCCGCGTGAAGCGCCGCCTGCCCGCCGCGGTCCGCCGCCTGCCAACGCGTGTCCGACTCGCGGCCGCGCTCGAGGCGCTGCCCGAGCACGACCGACTGATCCTGGCGCTGCGATTGCTCGAGGGGCTGACCGCGCTGGAAGCCGCGGGCGCGCTACGCATGGGCGCGCGCGAGGTCGAGCAGCGCCTGGGCCTCGCCCTGTCCTCGCTCGCCCGGGAGCTGGGCGAGCGTTCGTCGCTCCGGAGGGCTGCATGAACCCGTTCGTCCCCGTCACGCCGTTGAGCGACCCGCGCCGCACCATGCCGGCGAGTTCAGTAGCCCGGCTCGATGCCGCCGAGGCCGCCGTGTCGTCACTCGGCGCAGAACACCGCCGGCTTTCGCGGCTCGGCCTGGAATGGCCGCT
This sequence comes from uncultured bacterium, assembly GCA_964418975.1. Taxonomy (GTDB): domain Bacteria; phylum Eisenbacteria; class RBG-16-71-46; order RBG-16-71-46; family RBG-16-71-46; genus JAIOPA01. The sequence goes on from CAYQNV010000007.1 coordinate 6,644, forward strand.
GGCGCGCGCCGAGCGGCAGCTCCGCTACTGGCGGTTCGTGCGCGCGCTGTGCACGATCGCCGTGGAGGCTGCGTGAGCGCGCGCCCCGAGAAGCGGCCCGCCGTGGTGAAGCTGGTCCCCGGCAGCCCCGCCAGCCCCGCCGAGTTCGGCGCCGGACACCCGGCCCAGCTGTCGCGCAGCCGCGTGCGCAAGCTCGTCGTCACGAGTGGGCGCGGGGGCGTGGGCAAGAGCAACCTCGCCGCGAACCTCGCCGTGGCGCTCGGCCAGTGCGGCGCGCACGTCGTGCTGGTGGATGGCGACCTCGCCCAGGCGAACCTCGACCTGTTGCTCGGCGCGCACCCGCGCTGGGACCTCGGCCACGTGCTCGCCGGCGAGAAGTCGGTGGAGGAGGTGGTGGTGCAGGGGCCCGAGGGCGTGACGCTCGTGCCCGCGGCCTCGGGTGCGCCCGAGCTGGCCGAGCTCGACGACTTCCGGCGCGAGCTGCTGCTGCGCTCGCTGTCGTTCGCCGACGAGAGCGCCGACTTGATGATCATCGACACCGCCACGGGCATGAGCCGACAGACGCTCGAGCTGTGCCGTTCCGCGCACGACCTGCTCGTGGTCGTCACGCCGGACATGACGTCGTGCTCCGACGCCTACGGCCTGGTGAAGACGCTGCAGAAGGAGGACGCGCTCATGCGCGCTCCGCGCCTGATCGTGAACATGGCCACGAGCCCGGAGGAATCCGAGGAAGCGGCGAACCGCATGCAGTTGTTCGCGCGCCACTTCCTGCACCTCGAGGTCGAGGTGCTGGGCACGGTGCCCTACGACGCGTCGGTGTCGCGCGCCGTCCGCAATCAGGAGCCGGTCACGATCGCGTGGCCCGACTCCCCGGCCGCTCTCGCTTACCGCGCGCTCGCCGCGCGGCTGTGGAAACCCGTCCCCTCGGGTCCGGGCTCCGAGCAGTTGTCGGAGCCGTCGCACCGCCTCGAAGCCTAGGAGAGTCCCCTGATGTCCCGCGCCGCCTCGGTGTCTGCTTCCGCACGCAAGAAGGCCACGGCCACGACCACGCGCCGCCCTGCGCTCAAGGTGGTTCCCGGCCGCCGTCCCCGGCCCGAGCTTCGCTCGACCCCCGCGCGCGAAACGGCGACACCCGCCGTCACCTACAACAAGAACGACCTGCTCAAGCGCTTCGCACCGCTGGTGCGACACGTGGTGGAGCGCGTCGCGGCCACGCTACCGCGCAACGTGGACCACGAGGACCTGTACTCCGCCGGCGTGCTCGGATTGCTAGACGCGCATGCCAAGTTCGACACCCGCAAGGGCGTCAAGTTCGAGACCTACGCGGTGTGGCGCATCAAGGGCGCAGTCCTGGACCAGCTGCGCGCACTCGACTGGGCGTCGCGGTCCATGCGCCGCAAGGCGCGCAACCTCGACGGCGTGACGCGCAAGCTCGACCAGAAGCTCGGGCGCGCGGCCTCCGAGGAGGAAGTGGCCCGCGAGTTGAAGATGTCACGCGACGACTTCTACCGGCTGCTGGATCACGTGCGGGGCGCCGTGCTGGTGTCGCTGGATGAAGCGCGTACGAACGACGGCGATGACCAGGGCACGCTGGCCGACCACCTTGCCGACCCGAACACGGTGGACCTCGAGGCCCGGCTTCAGGACGACCAGACCCGACGCATGCTGCTCGGCACCATCGACCTGCTGCCGGAGCAGGAGCGGCTGGTGGTGGCGCTCTACTACTACGAGCACCTGACGCTCAAGGAGATCGGCCGCACGCTCGGCATCTCCGAGTCCCGCGTGTCACAGGTGCACACCCGCGCGATGTCGCGCTTGAAGCTGCGCATGCACAAGGCCGCGACCTTGCGAGACGAGGCGGCTTGAACGAGGAGGGAAGGTCCGGGATGGAGGATCTCTCGCCGCCGCCGTACGAACGGCTGCGGAGTCGTCTGATCGAGGAGGCCGGAGCCAGGGAACGCGCCGGTGATCACGCGGCCGCGACCGCGTTGCGCGCATTGGTCGAGTCCTGGTGGAACGAACAGGAAGCCTGGAACACCCGGGTGCGGGACGTGCTCGGGGTGCATCACGAGATCAACAACGCGCTCGTGGGCGTGCGCGGGAACGCCCAGCTCATGCTCATGAACCCTGCCGGGCAAGGTCCCGGCGTGCGCGAACGACTGGAGGTCGTACTACGTGAGTCCGGCCGAATCCAAGAAGCGACTGCCCGGCTCCGGGACCTCAAAGGGGTCCTCGGTAGCCCCGTTCCCCGGCCGCGGGCCGCGTAACGATCAGGAATCCTCTGCTGCGCAGGGCCCGCGCGAACGCAAGGGTGATGCGCGCACCGACAACGAGGCATCGCCACGTGCGGACCGACGGGCGGCCTCGGGCTGCCTGTGGGACGCGTGCGAGGCGCTGCTGTCCTCGCACAGCGATCCCGAGGCGCTCGAGCGCGCGCTCGACGCGCTGCTCCAGGCGTTCGACTGCGACGGCGCCGCGCTGCATGCCCGCTCGACCGAGGGCGCTCTGGAGCCGTGGTGCACGCGCGGCGAGTGGGAGCGCAAGCCCGGCGACTTGCGCGAGGCGATGGGTGTGCCGCTCTATCGCGGCCGCGAGCGCGTGGGCGCGCTCGACCTGCTCGCGCGCAAGGGCCAACGCTGGCGGCCCGAGCAGCGTTCACTCGTGCGCACGGCCTCGGGAGCGCTCGGGGCGGCGCTCGGGGCGCGACTGGAACTCGACCACCTGCGCCTACAGCCGGGCCGCGACCCGGTCACCGGGCTCGCCGACGCACGCTCATTCCATCACCGGCTCGTGGACGAGATGAGCCGCGCGGAACAGGCGGGTCAGCCGCTCGCCGTGGTGACGCTCGACCTCGATTTCTTCGCGGCCATCAACGAGAAGTTCGGCGATGCCGCAGGCGACCAGGTGCTGGCCGAGTGCGCGCTGGTGCTCAAGCTGGCCCTGCGCGAAGGCGACTTCGTGGCGCGCCTGGGCGGCGACGAGTTCGGCGTGATACTGCCGGACTGCGACCTGGCCCCGGCCCGGCGCCTTGCCGAACGACTGCGACATGCGCTCGAGGACCATCGCTTCCCGCGCGTCGGGCCGGTGAGTGTGTCGGCCGGCGTGGCCGCGTCGCCGCGCGATGGCATGGATCCCACCGAACTGCTCGGCGCCGCCGAGCGGGCCCTCGGCCTGGCCAAGAAGGGGGGCCGACACCGCACCGCGGCGAGCGGGCCCTCGCACAGCCACTGAGGATGCCAACCGTATGACCCCCGACAGCGGTGCAGACCCCGAGCCTCGTAGCGATTCCGGCCTGATCGGGTCTCCTGCTCGGGTCATGGTGGTGGAGGACGACGCGTCCGTCGCAGACGTCCTGCGCGAGGTGTTGAGCGACGAGCCGTTCGAGCTGTCGTTCGCGGCTTCGGGCGAGGAGGCGCTGCAGCGCATCGCCGAGAACTGCCCGGACCTGATCCTCACCGACATCTCGCTGCCCGGGAAGTCGGGCCTCGACGTGATGCGGCAGGCGCGCGCCACCGATCCCGAGGTGGCCGTGGTGCTCATGACCGGGCACGCCACCGTGCAGACCTCGATCGACGCGTTGCGACAGGGCGCGAGCGATTACATCACCAAGCCGTTCGAGGACATCACCGAGATCCCGCGAACGCTCAACCGCCATCTCAAGAACCGTCGGCTCAAGGTGGAGAATCGCGCGCTGCTGGAGCAGCTCCAGCGCCAGAACCAGGTGCTGCAGCGGCACGAGCAGGAGCTGCGCGAGCGCATCGCCCTGGCCACGCGCAATCTCGACACACTCTACCGGGTGTCCATGGAGATCGGCGCCAACCTCGAGCTGCAGCCGCGCTTGAACCGCATCGTGGAGACCGCCACGCGGCTGGTGACGGCGCGCGCCGCCGTGGTGTATCTGCAAAACGAGGACACGGGTGAGTATCGCGGCGCAGCCTCGCACGGCCTCGAGTTCCCGCTCGCGGACGAGGTCGGGCCCCACTTCCTCGCAGGCCAAGGGCTGCTGGGCGAGGTGGCCGCGGGCCGCGTCCCGGCGCGCCAGGGCGCGCCGGGTGCGCCGCCGTTCGAGATGCCCGGGTTCCAGGGGCCGGTGGCGCACGAAGTGCTCGCGGTGCCCATGGTGCAGGAGCGCCAGACCATCGGCGTCCTGATCGTGCTGGACGGTGCGGTGGGCTTCACCGACGACGACCTGGAGTTCCTGCGCATGTTCGCCACCCAGGCCGCCGTGCAGGTGCGCAACTCGCAGCTGTTCGAGCGCACCAAGGTGCTGGACCGGCTCAAGTCCGACTTCGTGGCCGTGGTGTCGCACGAGATCCGCACGCCGCTCACTTCGGTGAAGGGCGCGGTGGAACTGCTGTCGGACGGTCGCTACTTCCAGAACACCGAACAGCAGACCAAGCTGCTCACGATCGCGCACGCGAACGCCGAACGGTTGTTGCTGCTCATCAACGACATCCTCGACTTCTCCAAGCTCGAGGCGGCGTCACTGCCCATGACGATCGAGCACCAGCGCCTGGAGCCGGTGGTGCAGCAGGCCGCGCAGAACCTGCGCATGCTGCTCGAGGAGCGCCGCATCAAGCTGGAGGTGGTGATGCCGGCGCGGCTGCCGGAGGCGCTGCTCGACCCGCACCGCATCACGCAGGTCGTGACGAACCTGTTGTCGAATGCGATCAAGTTCTCGCCATCGGGCGGGCGGGTGCGCCTCGAGGCGTCGGTGTCGGAGAGCGTGCTGCGCGTGTCGGTGCGCGACCACGGCGACGGCATCGCGGCGAAGGATCTGCCGCGATTGTTCCGGAAATTCCAGCAGATCGACTCAGGCTCGACACGCAAGGTGGGCGGCACCGGGCTCGGATTGGTGATCTGCAAGGGCATCATCGAACAACACGGCGGCCGGATCGGCGTGGAGAGCGCGCCGGGCGAGGGCAGCACGTTCTGGTTCACGCTGCCGACCGTCGAGCCATCGCGCGGCGAGGAATCCCGGGCGGCGTGAGCGGCATAACTCCGCTCTAAGGCCGGCCTCCCACGGCTAAAGCTTTGAGACGCCGGGACCTGTGGGTCGGAGGCTATTCGCCCAAAGGGCGAGAGAATAGTGGACGTACCTTCTGGTTAGTTGTATAAGATACAGACATGGAATC
>CAYQNV010000008.1:0-17066 GCA_964418975.1 uncultured bacterium
CGCGGCGAGCACGAGCATCCCCCCCGTCAATCAACCGCTCGAGGGTCCGCAGGCGACGCTCGAGCGGCTGGCGCAGGCCTATCGTGGCCTGTCGCCAGAGGACATCGGCGCCGCGCTCACCGCGGACTATCGGTTTCACGCGCTGGGCGACAGCCTGACGCAATTCGTCGGGGGCTCCGCTCGCGAGATCGAAATGCGAGCCGTGCGCGGCATCCTGCGCGGAGTGCTCCGGAACGGGGACACGCTTCAGCACGCCGCCGACAGTGTGGGCATGTCGCTCGACGGCATCCATGAGAACCCGGATCCCGAGCATCCCGACTCGACCCAGCACTATCGAGTGCTCACCGTCGGCCGATTCGAGATGGGATTCCGGCGCACGGACGGCCAACGCTTCATTACCGCGCCGCATGTGAACGTGTTCCATCTCGTCCGCGGCGATGTCGCGGTTCGCGAGGACGGCCAGCCCGCCGATGCCAATCGCTGGTACATCCGACGCTGGATCGAGGACGTCGCGGGCATACGCGAGCAGCTCGGGAACCAGCCGGGCGGCTGTGGCGAGGAGGCCGCGCCGATCGCCGGACCGCGCTCGCGGCGGGATTCCCCCGCGAAGCCCGCCGTGCTCGCCATTCGCCCGCTCGCCAATCCCGCGTGCGCGTCGCTCGAGGTCACGTGCGACCTGCCCGGTGCCGAGCCCGCCCACGTCGAGGTGTACGACGTCAGCGGCCGGCGCGTGAACCGGCGCGACGTGCCGGTCGCGAGCGCGGGCCGCGTGACGTTGGAGGCCGGCAAAGGCGCGAAGCTGCTCCCGGGCGTCTACTGGGTGCGCCTAGGCCAAGCCGCGCGCCGGCCGAGCACGCGCATGGTGGTCGTGGCGAAGTAGCCCCGCCTCGTCGGAGCACGCTCGCCTGCGACTACCGACGAGTGCGCGGATGCAGCGCTCAGAACCAGCGCGTGATCGTGACCTTCTTGTCGGTGTAGAACTCGATCGCGTCGCGGCCATGCGCCTTCAAGTCGCCGTAGAAGCTGCCCTTGGCGCCGCCGAACGGGAAGAACGCCATGGGGGCGGCCACGCCGATGTTCACGCCGAGCATGCTGGGCTCCACGCGCCAACGATATTCGCGCGCGTACTTGCCGCTCGACGTGAAGATGCTCGAGGCGTTGCCCAGTTCATGGCGCTTCACGATCTCGACGGCCTCGTCGAACGTGTTCGCCTTCATCACGCACAGCACCGGGCCGAAGATCTCCTCGCGCGCGATGACCATGTCGGGTTTGACGTCGGTGAAGATGGTGGGCCCGAGGAAGTAGCCCTCGGGGTGCTTCGGATCCTTGTAGCCGCGGCCGTCCAGCGCCAGCGTGGCGCCCTCGGCGATGCCCTTCTCGATGTAGGCCAGCACCTTCTCGCGATGCGCCGCCGTGATGAGCGGTCCCATGGTGACGCCCGGCTCCATGCCGTCGCCCACCTTGATGCGCTTGGCCTCGTCCACCAACCGCGTGCGCATGGCGTCGTAGGCCTCGCCCACGCCCAGCACCACACTGTTCGCGAGGCAGCGCTCGCCCGCACAGCCGAAGCACGATTCGGTCGAGATCTGCGCGGCGCGATTCATGTCGGCGTCGGGCATGACCAGCACGAAGTTCTTGGCGCCGCCCAGCGCCTGCACGCGCTTGCCCTTCTCGGCGCCGCGCTTATAGATGTAGTGCGCCACCGGTGAGCTGCCCACGAACGACACGCCCGCGATGCCGGGGTGGTCGAGGATCGCGTCCACCGCGTCCTTTGCGCCATGCACCAGGTTCACCACACCGTCGGGGAAGCCGGCCTCGTGCAGCAACTCGAACATGCGCATCTGCGACAACGGCACGCGCTCGCTCGGCTTGACGAGGAACGTGTTGCCGCAGGCGATGGCATGTGGCAGGAACCACATCGGGACCATGGCGGGGAAGTTGAACGGAGTGATCGCCGCGAACACACCCATGGGCTGGCGGTAGAACTGGCTGTCGATACCGGTCGCGATGTCCTCGAGGCCCATGCCCTGCATGAGCGACGGGATGCCGCAGGCCAGCTCCACGTTGTCCACGGCGCGACGCACGCTGGAGCGCGACTCGTCGAGCGTCTTGCCGTGCTCGCGGGTGACGATGCGCGCGATGTCGTCGAAATGCTTCTCGAGCAGTTCGCGGAACTTGAACATCGGCCGCACGCGATTGACCGGCGGCGTGGCGCGCCACGCGGGGTAGGCCGCGAGGGCCGCCTGGACCGCACGATCCACGTCCTCGGCGCCGCCCATCGGGACGCGCGCGAGCAGTTCATGGGTGACGGGGTTGCGCACCTCGCCAGTGACCTTGGCGGTGGACTCCACCCAGCGGCCGCCGGCGAAGATCTTGAGTGTGGGTGCGGCGCCGGTGCCGGTCGTGCCGGCGAGCGTGGCCTGCTCCTGGGGTGGGTTCATGACGGGCTCCTTCTCGGGGGGTTGGACGCGTTGGGCGATGGCCGGAGCATACACGGCGGGGCCGCCTGCCACCGCGTGGAATCCGCCTCCTCAGGCGCCGGCCAGCGGCCGGCAAGGCTCCAATTTCAACCTCAGCCGCGCTTCGCCCACCTCGCCAGGTCGCGCAGGAGCGGCGTCATGTGCGCCCATGCAAAGCGTGGCCTCAGGCGGGCCAGGGAGCCGAGTGGCACCCACGCGGCGCTCGCCGCGTCGTCCGCGGCCGCGGGCGCGCCGCTCCGCCAATGACCCGCGTAGTAGAAGTTCATGACCGGGAATCGTCCGAAGCCCCGGATGAAGTAGGTGTCCCAGTAGAAACCCAGCCAGTCCGTGCGGCCCAACGTGAGCCCGGTCTCCTCGCGCAGCTCACGGCGAGCGGCGCCCTCGAGCGTCTCCCCCGCTTCCATGAATCCGCCCGGCACGTCCAGGTAGCCCACCCGCGGCGGGTGCGCGCGCTTCAACAGCAGCACGTGGCCGCGCTTCACCACAAGCATGCCCGCCGCCGAGCGTGGGTAGTCGTAGATCATGTAGCGGCAGCGCGCGCAGGTGAGATGCCGCGGACGCTTCGTGTTGGGTGGGCGGCGCGTGATGGGTCTGCCGCACACGGCGCACGGGAACGATGCCCTCATCGGCCGTCGCTCGCCAACTCCACCGCGATCACGGCGGGCAGCGGCACGCGCGCGGCGGGCGCCGATGGATGCTCGTCGGTGAGCGCCCACTGGCCGAACGAGGCGTAGCGGAACTCGCCGCGCGCCACGACCAGTTCGGCTTCACGCCCTCCGTCCATGCTCATGGCGTGCCGCAACTGGAGCGGGGAGTGCTGCAGCACGTAGGCCAGGTCGGCCAGCGTGTAGGAGCCTTCGCTGACCAGCACGAGCAGCCGGCCCTGGCGATCCTCGGCCACGACGGTGCGATTGGCGATGCGCTCGCTGCGGCGCACGCGCAGCGCGCCCGTGCTGTCAAACAGCATGAACGACTGCGCCACCTCGTTCCACGCCAGCGAGTCCGGTGACAGCGGAACGCCCGCCATGTCGAGCACGCGCGCGCCCTCGCCGGGCCCGTGACGGTCGGCGACCAACACCGCGTGGTAGCCGGAGTGCGGCCGCTTGGAGAGCCAGCGGCCGCTGCTTGCCAGCAGCCCCATGTAGCGCCAGTCGGGGTAGAACTGGCCGGCGTTGAACACAGCCACGGCCCGCGTCAGTCGCTGCCACTCCACCACGTCCAGCGGATGCGCGTCCTCATTCTGCGTGAAGTGCCGCACGCGCAGGCGCACGCGCTCCGGATCCAGCCGCAGCGCGGCGATGGCGGCGGAGCCGCGCCGGCAGTAGGGCTCGCCGCGGATCACGGCGAACTCGAGCCCCGGGCCCAGCTCGCGCCAGCGCAGCGCACTCGTGCCGCGCCACACCACGAACGCTCCCACCAATACCACGAACGGCAACACCCAGCGCACGTGCAGGCGGGGACGCGCCTTCTTCTGGCTCAGGCCACCCCCGCGTGTCGCTGGCGGGCCTCTTGCACCATGAGCAACTCGCTCACGTTCTCGAGCGTGAGCAATCCCACCAGCTGCCCGCGCAGCACAACCGGGACCGCCGAGTGCCGCCCGGCGCGCATGACTTGCAGCGCGCGTTCCAGCGGCCACGACGCCTCGATCGGCTCCACGTCCATGCGCACCACCCGCCCCACGGGTGCACTGGGTCCTTCTTCGCGCAGGCCCTGGATCAAGCCGGCGCGCGCCAGCATGCCAAGGTAGCGCCCGCCCTCCAACACCGGGAAGTCCTGCTGGTCACCCGCCAGCATCAAGTCCACCGCGTGCTGCAGCTCGTGGCGCGTCTCGATGGACATGAACGCCGTCACCATGGCCGCCGACACCGGCACACCGGAGAGCGAGGCGCGCGTCTGCACCAGCGCTCGTTCCTCGCCGGCCGCCATGAAAACGAACAGCGCCACGAACACCAGCACCGGGTTGCGCAGCACGAACACGCCTACCACCGCGAAGAACAGCGCGAAGCCCTGTCCCACCTGCGCCGCGATGCGCGTGGCGCGCGTGTAGGGCATGGCGAACGCCAGCGACGCGCGCAGGACACGGCCGCCATCCATGGGGAAGGCCGGGATCAGGTTGAACACCAGCATGGCCAGGTTGGCCACCAACAGGAACTCGATCAGCCCCTTGTCGGCACGTGCCAGCGCCTGCTCGAATGTGACGCCCGAAGCTCCCAGCACGAACGCGAGCGCCGTGGCGATGATCAGGTTCACGCCGGGCCCGGCCAGCGCCACCACCACCTCCTGAATCGGCTTCTCGGGCATGCGCTCCAGGCGCGCCACGCCGCCGATCGGGAGCAGGATGATCTCGCGCGTCTGGATGCCGTAGCGCCTCGCGGCCAGCGCGTGCCCCAGCTCGTGCAGGAGCACGCACACGAACAGCAGCAGCAGTTCGACCACGGTGAGCCACACCGGATTCGGTCCGGTCTGGAACAGCGCCAGCCCTCCCACCATGAGCAGGAAGGTGACGTGCACCTCGATGCGGATGCCCGCCAGCGTGACGAGTCGGAACGACCAGCGCACGGATGGATCTCCTCCGGGGACTGGCACCAGTCTCGCACAGGCGGATGCGCGTGTGCAGCCCCACGGGAGCTGCCGGCCGGCTGCCGCGCCGAGGGCTACGAGGGTTCGATCTCCACGCCGACGCGCGCCACCGGGCGCGACAGCAGACCCCGCACGCGCAACACGAGGAACACCGCCACGGCGGCGAGGCCCGCCACGAACCCCCACCACAGCCCGACCACACCCAGCCCGGCGCGAAAGCCCAACCACAGGCTGACCGGCATGCCCATGAGCCAGAAGCCGAGCAGGTTGGAGACGAGCGGCGCGCGCGTGTCGCCGGCGCCGCGCAATACGCCGGCCGACACCACCTGCACGCCATCAAACACCTGGAACACGCCGGCGATCGGAATGAGCACCGCGGCCACCGCCACCACGCCGGGCACCGACGTCCACGCGCGCGCGAACGCGGGCGCCTGGGCGAGCAGCACGCAGGCCGACACCGCCATGAAGCCGACGCCGCACAACAGCGCGCTCGCGGCGACGCGGCGCGCGTGCGGCAGGTCGCCCTCGCCGATGGCGCGCCCCACCAGCACCGCCGCGGCGCTGCCCACGCCGAGCGGCACCATGAACATGAGCGAGGACAGGTTGATGGCCACCTGGTGACCCGCGATCGCGTCAGCGCCGAACCAACCCGCGAACACCGAGATCGCGGCGAACGTGGTGAACTCGACCGAGTTCTGCGCGCCGATCGGGAGTCCCAGCCGCAGCGTGCGCAGCAGGGGCCCAAGCGCGAGCGCCTGGGGCCGCCAGGGCGTCAGCACGGGTGCCATCTCGTGCCGCGCTAGCAGCACGAGCGCGCCGAGCATGACGAAGCGCGCGATGGTGTTGGCGAGCGCCGAACCCGTGGAGCCCCAGGCGGGCGCGCCGAGATTCCCGAACACGAACACCCAGTTGAGCCCGGCGTTCACGACGTTGCCCACCACGATGGCAAGGACGATCGCGCGCGTGCGCTTCATGGCCTGCAGGCTCTGGCGCAGCGTCACGAACAGCAGCATGACCAGGATGCTCGGGGCCGAGACGTGCACGAACGCCGCCGCGCGCGGCACCACGTCGGCCGGCTGGCGAAGCAGCGCGTACACCCACTCGGCGGGCAGGCACGCCAGCGTCATCACCACGCCGAGCACCACGCCCAGCACGAGCCCGCGCTGGATGCCAAGGGCGGCGGCATCGTGGTCGCGCGCGCCGAGCGCCTGCGAGACGACGGGGTCCATCGCCCACAGCGTGCCCATGCCGAACGACAGCAGCCCGAACACGAACAGGTTGCCGAGCGCGGCAGCGGCCAGCTCGCGGGCGGACACATGCCCCACCATGATCGTGCCCACCACGCCCATGAGGATCAGGCCGACCTGCACCACCACGATGGGCACGGCGAGGCGCACGAGCGCACGCAGGTCGTGCGAACTGGGGACGAACTCGCGGACCAAGCGGCGCTACCAGTCCGTGGGCCGATAGTCCTTGAGGAACTGGCCCCACAGGTGCTGGCCGGTGTTCGCGCCGCTGATGATCGGGTCCACGATGCGCGCGCCGCCGTCCACGATGTCGAGCGGCGGGTGGAAGCCGTGCTCGGCGGTCTTGCGCGCGGCGATCTCGACCGGATCCTCGTCCGTGACCCAGCCCGTGTCCACGCTGTTCATGTGGATGCCATCCTGCGCGTAGTCGGTGGCAGACGTGCGCGTCATCATGTGGAGTGCGGCCTTGGCCATGTTCGTGGGGGGATGGCGCGTGGTCTTGAAGCTCTTGTAGAACTGCCCTTCCATGGCGCTCACGTTGACGATGTGCTTGTCGCGCTCGGGGCTCCGGAGCATCAGCGGCTTCAAGCGCGCGTTCAGCACGAACGGCGCGATGGCGTTGACGAGCTGCACCTCGAGCAACTCCACCGTGGGCACCTCGGCCAGCAGCAGCCGCCACGAGTTGCGTCCGCGCAGGTCGATTTGTTGCAAGTCTTGATCCAGTCGGCCGACCGGGAACAGGTCCTGCTGCGCGCGGAACTCTTCGGCGAGGAGCGGCACCTGCGAGAGCTGCGCCGAATGCGTGAGGCCCGCCAGCTCGACAGCTTTCTGGTCCAGCACCTCGGGCGCGAGCAGCTCGTGCCCGGCCTCGGGCAACAGGTGATAACCACGTAGGCCCTCGTAGGCGCCCAGGAGCCTGCGCTGGTGCTCCGGCATGGCATGAAGCGAGGCGGCCTCGCCAGCCATCATGTGCGCGTAGAAACCGGGCGGTCGCCGCACCGTCTGGCAGGCGTTGTTGATGATGTAGTCGAGCCGCGTGCGCGTGGTGAGGAGTTCTCGGCAGAATGCCTCGACGCTCGGCGTGTGGCGCAGGTCGAGCCCGAAGATCTCCAGCCGGTCCGACCATTCGGCAAAGTCGGGCTCGCTGGCGTAGCGAGCCGCCGAGTCGCGCGGGAAGCGCGTGGTCACGATCAGACGCGCGCCGGAGCGCAACAGTTTCAGGCCCGCCTGGAAGCCGATCTTGACGCGGCCGCCCGTGAGCAACGCCACGCGGCCGCGCAGGTCCGCGAGCTCGGTGCGCTTGCCGAAGTTGAACTCGCCGCATACGAGGCAGAGCCGATCGTAGAAAGAATGCACTTGGGTCGTGCGGTCCTTGCAGACGTAGCAGGCGCGCGGTTCGACGCTCGAGCCGGGTGCTCCCGCGGTCGGGCCCCCGGCGGAAAGCGCGGCGTCGGAGGCGAGCACGTCCTGTTCGTCGTTCTCCCCCGGCGCGATGTCCTGGCGCAAGAACTCCTTGGGCGCGAACGCCCGCGGCGTGGTGAACACGGTCTGGCGCCTTAGCGCGCGGATGCCGGTGTCGGCGAGCACGACTTGGTCCAGCCGCGACTTCTCGACGCGGCGCAGCCGCTCGACGGTCTTAAGCAGCCGGCGGCGCGCGATCGGGTCCGGGTGGAACACCTCGCCGGCGGCTTGGAGCAGGCGCTGGCGTTCGTCGGTCGGGAGCATGGCGAGCAACGCCCGGTCCGCGGCCACGCGCTCCAGCGCTTGGGTGGCGGCGCGTAGGCGTTCGAGGATCTCGGGGCGGTCGGCCTCGGTGAGCGGCTTGGTCGTGGACGTGTGCATGGGCGCTGCACACTAACGGCTCGTGCGACCCGCGAAAAGCGCGGGGCGGGCGCTGTCAGGCCGCGGCACGCCTCGGTCCCGATGGCGCGCCGAGGATGCGTCGCGGCCGCGGTGTGCGCACGCGTTCGTAGAGTGATTCGGTGTGGAATAGCGCGCGGTCCAAGTCGTGGTGTTCGAGTGCCGCGAGCCGGCCCTCCTCGCGGTATGCCGCGCGCCGTGCCGAATCCTGAAGCAGCGCCGCCACCTGGTCCGCGAAGAGCCCGGCCTGCGAGGCGTCGGCCAGCAGTCCCGCTTCGCCCTGACGCAGCAGTTCGGGGGCCGCACCCGCCGGATGCGCCGCCACCGGCAGCCCCGCGGCAAGCGCCTGAACGAGCGCCAGCCCGAGCGGATCGGGCGCCAGCCCCGGCGCCACACCCACATCGCACGCCGCGAGCAGTGCGGGCAGGTCCCCCATCGAGACGCGCGGCAACAATCGCAGCTGGCCGGCGACACCCAGCTCCTTCGCTTGGGCGAGCAGCATGTCGAGCGAGTCGGGGTCCCCGGGATCCCGCCCGGTCACCACGAACTCCGCTCCAGGGACGCGAGCGTTGAGCGCGACGATCAGGTCCAGCAGGCCGTGCGCGCCGCATGCCGGCGTCGGCGGACCAAGCAGCATCACGCGAAGCTCCGTTCGCTCGCTCGTGAGCGCCGCCACCTCCGGTGCCGGCGGCGCTGAGGGCTTCAAACAAAATTGCTCCGGATCCACGCCCACCGGCAGCAGAGCAACTCCCCGTCCCAGAGCCAGCGTGGTGCGGTCACGCGCTTGCGCGGTGTGCGCCACCACGCGGTGCCCACCTCGTGCGAGCGCCATGAACGGCTCCACCGCACGCACGTGCGCGTGGCCGACGCAACTGCCGCACGGTGCCGCCGGAAAGTGCTGCTCGCATTCGACGTCGCGCGGTCGCAGCAGTAGATCCGTGGCGGGACAGAGCGGCGACCAGTCCACCATGTCGAGCAGGAGCGGTGCGCGCTCCAATCGCCCGATGCTCGTGGCATCGAGATCGCCAGCCCCCGCCACGTGCACCACGTCAGGCTCGGACGCGAGTGCCGACTCGAGCGAATCGGCGAGGCGCTCCCGGGTCGGTCGCAGCACGTCCACGGCCACGGGATCCGCCGCTGCACCCCGCGTCTCCTGAAATTCGGTGCACAGCACGGTCACGCGATGGCCGCCGGCGGCGAGGCGTGAGGTGAGGGCGTGCATCCAGGCGGCGACGGGGTCGAGCGTCGAGGTCTCGAGCCCGCGCGTCAGGACCAGCAGTCTCAAGCGGCGCGGTCCTCGCCCTCGTCCGTGAGCGGGGGGTCATACTCGTCCCGGTTGGGCGGTGCGGGAAAGTCGAACTCGTCCCCCGAGAGGTCAAACGCCAGGTCCGGCTCGGCGGGTGCCGCCTGCACCGCGTCGTAGCTCTCGTCCGCACTCATCTCGCCCGGGCCTTCCCAACGATCTCGCAGGTACAGGTTCAGCGCCGACAGGTCGCGCCGTGCGGGACGGTGCCCGGGGTGGATCCACAGCGTGTGCCGCAGCAGGCGCATCGCGTCCTCGACCGCGCCGAACTCGAAGCAGGCCGAGGCAGCGAGGTAGTAGAGCCCGGGATGATGCGGCGCCAGCGACATGCCGCGCAGCGTTCGCGCGAGCGCCTCGCGGGCGTTGCCGTCCTCGAGCGAGGCCGAAGCCGCACGCGCCAGATACCGTGCGCCTTCGGCGTCGGGCGCCGCGTCGAGTCCGGGGATGAACCGGCGCAGTTCCTCGCAGGCGCGGCGCATGCTCAGCGACACGAAGCCATCCAATCGCGAGCCCGGTCCCGCAGCGACACGGTCCGCGAGACGCTCGAGCGCGTCGAGGATCTCCTGCATCGAGGGCTGGGTGGAATCCGACACGGATGCCTCGTGGTGTGGGGCGCCGGCCTCGGAGGATTCCGCGGCCCGCGTGTGCCCCGTCTCCGGTCGGGTTATCGGCGGTCGGCGCGCGAGCTTGAGGATTCGTCGCTGGATCGCACGCCGCGGCGCGCGGGGCGGGCGGATTCCCCCGCCCGTCCGCTCGCGCCTTCCCGGTCGCACGGCTCTGCTATGTTTCGCGATGTGAGAATCGTGCTCAGCTTGCTTCTGCTCTTCGCCGCCAGCGCATCGTGCGCGCCCGGGCTCGCCGACGCGCCCGAGGTGAACGGCCGTCGCTATTTCGGCTCGCTCGCCGCTCCGCGCGGCCAAGTGTTTCGCTTCAACCTCGGCCCCGAGCCCGAGCTGCGCGACCCCGGCGTGATGAGCGGTCAGCCCGATGGGCGCTTCGCGCGCGCGGTATTCGAAGGTCTCGTCGTACCCGACCCGCGCACGCTCGAGCCGCGCCCGGGCCAGGCTTACCGCTGGGAGCGCAGCGACGACGGCCTGGTCTACACGTTCCACCTGCGGCCGGGGCTCCGCTGGTCGGACGGAACGCCGCTCACCTCGCGCGACTTCGCGTGGTCGTGGCGGCGCGTGGTGGACCCGGTCACGGCTTCGCGCAATGCCAGCCTGCTCTACGCCATCCGCGGGGCCGAGGAGTACAACAAGGGCACGCTCGCGGATCCCGCCCAGCTCGGGCTGGCGACGCCCGATGACAGCACGTTCGTGGTGACGCTGGCACGCCCTACGGCCTACTTCCTGTTCCTGTCCACGTTCTACACGTTCATGCCGGTGCCCAGGCACGTCGTCGAGCGCCATGGCCTGCGCTGGACGTTGCCGAAGAACCTGGTGGGCAACGGCGCGTTCCGCTGGACCTTCTGGCGGCAGAACGACCACTACGAGTTCGTGCCGTCGGAGAGCTACTGGGACCGTGCCAACGTGAGGCTGGAGAAGATCGTGGCCTACACCGTCGAGGATCTCAACACTTCGACGAACCTCTACAAGTCGGGCGCCATCGATTGGAACCCGAGCAACTACATCCCGTCGCAGTACCTGGCGTACATGAAGCCCTACGCGGACTACCGCTTCGGTCGCTACCAGGGCACGTACTTCTACAGCGTCAACACGACGCGGCCACCGTTCGACAACGTGTGGGTGCGGCGCGCGCTGACGTTTGCCATCGACCGCGAATCCATCACGCGCGACTTGTTGAAGGGCAGCCGCGACCCGTGGGGGCGCCTCACGCCACTGGGGTATCCCGGCTACGTCGGACCGAAGCCGGTCGCCTACGACGCCGTGCGCGCCCGCGAATGCCTGGCGAAGGCCGGCTTCCCCGGTGGCAAGGGCTTCCCGCGAATCAGCATCCTGTTCAACACCAGCGAGGACCATCGCCGCATCGCCGAGGCCATCCAGGCCATGTGGAAGCGTGACTTGGGCATCGACATCGAGCTCACGAACCAGGAGTGGGGCTCGTACCTCCAGTCCACGTCGTCGCTGCAGTATGACGTGGCGCGTCGGTCGTGGATCGGGGACTACCTGGATCCCAACTCGTTTCTCCAGCTGCTCGTGACCGGTGACGGCAACAACCGCACCGGCTGGTCGAACGAACGCTACGACGCGCTCATGCGTGGGGCTGCGAGCATGCTGGACCCGGCGGCGCGATTCGCCGCTCTGGCCGAGGCGGAATCGCTGGCCATCGATCACGCGCCCTACCTGCCGATCTACCACTACTCCACGAACGAGCTGGTCAAGCCGTGGGTGCGCGGCCTCTACCAGACGGCACTCGACGTCCACCCGCTCACGCACGTGTGGATCGATCATGACTGGCGGCAGCACGAACCACTGGCCGAGGGGGCCGCCCGCCGGTGACCACCTACATCCTACGCCGCATCCTTCTCATGGTGCCCACGCTCATCGTGATCGCGACGCTGACGTTCGTGCTCATGCGCCTGGCCCCGGGCGGACCGTTCATGAGCGAGAAGGACATCCCGGCCAAGGCGAAGCAAGAACTGCTGCAGCGCTACGGCCTGGACCGGCCGCTGCACGAGCAGTACTTCGCATTCCTCGGCAACGCCGCGCGCCTCGAGTTCGGGCCGTCGTACAAGTACCCCGACCGCCAGGTGCGCGAGATAATCTTTCAAGGGTTCGTGGTGTCGGCCGAACTGGGCGGTTGGGCGCTGCTGTTGTCGCTGGTCGTGGGCATCCCGCTCGGCACGCTGGCCGCGGTGCGCCAGAACCAGACCGCGGACTTCGTCTCCATGACGCTGGCGCTCGCCGGCGTGTCCGTGCCGAACTTCGTGCTGGGCCCGGTGTTCGTGCTGTCGTTCGCGCTCACGTTGCTGTGGCTGCCGGCCGCGCTGTGGACGGGGCCCGAGTCGCGCATCCTGCCCGTGCTGGCGCTGTCGGTGAGCTACGTGGCGTACATCGCGCGGCTCACGCGCGCCGGCATGCTCGAGGTGTTGCGCCAGGACTACATCCGCACCGCCCGTGCCAAGGGGCTCTCCGAACGCGTCGTGGTGGTGAAGCATGCGTTGAAGCTGGGCATCCTTCCGGTGGTGTCCTATTTGGGACCCGCCGCGGCGCGCGTCATCATGGGCTCCATCGTCATCGAGCAGATCTTCGCCATCCCCGGCCTCGGCCGCTACCTCGTGGTGGGCGCGGTCAATCGCGACTACACGCTGGTCATGGGTGTGGTGATGTTCTACGCGTCGTTCCTGTTGGTGTTGAACTTGCTCGTGGACGTGGCCTACAGCTGGCTCGACCCGCGCGTGGAGTTGGCATGAGCATCGGCCTGAACCCGCCCGCCTCGGTGCTCGCGGCCAGCGACCAGCCCGCGCCTCCGCGAAGCCTGTGGTCCGACGCGTGGGCGCGACTGCGGCGCAATCGCATGGCGGTCGCGTCCGGCATCTTCCTGCTGGGCATGAGCACGTTGGCGGCGCTGGCGCCGTGGCTCCCCTTGCTCGCGGACCCGACACTGCAAGACCTCGCCAAAGGCGCGACGCCTCCTTCGTTCGCGCACCTGTTCGGCACCGACGAGTTGGGCCGCGACCTGTTCGCGCGCGTGCTCCACGGCGGGCGCATCTCGCTCATGGTGGGCCTGGTCGGCACGCTCGTGTCGCTGCTGATCGGCGTCACCTGGGGTGCCGTCGCCGGCTATGTCGGCGGACGCACGGATGACTTGATGATGCGTGTGGTGGACGTGCTCTACGCCCTCCCCTACATCTTCCTCGTCATCCTGCTGTTGGTGTTTTTTTCGAAGAGCCTGCTCATGCTGTTCGTGGCGCTGGGGCTGGTGCAGTGGCTCACCATGGCGCGCATCGTCCGCGGGCAGGTGCTGTCGCTAAAGAACCAGACGTTCGTTGAGGCGGCACGCGCGCTGGGTGCGAGCGACGCGGCGATCGTGTTCCGGCACATCGTGCCGAACACATTGGGCCCGGTGATCGTGTACACCACGCTCACCGTGCCCGCGGTGATCCTCCAGGAAGCGTTCCTGAGCTTTCTGGGCCTGGGCGTGCAGCCGCCGAACGCATCTTGGGGCACGCTGGTGTCGGACGGTGCCAAGCTGCTGGCGCTGTTCCCCTGGTTGGTGATCTTCCCCGGCCTCGCCATGTCGCTCACGCTGCTGGCGTTCAATTTCATGGGCGACGGCCTGCGTGACGCCTTGGACCCGCAGGGACGGCGCGACGTCGGGCAGTAGCACCGCCCACGATCCGCCACTCCCGAAATCGCAGGTCATCGAGCGGGTTGGAGCAGAACTGATACGCTCCTAAACGGCTTTTGTCGGTTGATGAACGACAATCAGAATTCCCGCGCATTGACTCATCCCATCTGCTACCGAGAGGGGGGTCGTTGCCTCACGAAGTCTGCTACCACTACTGCAGACCCAAGGAGGACACGATGGCAAGGAAGGTCAACGCGGGAACTCGGCAAGATTTGCTGAAAGCGATTCGGGAGCGGTACCGGTCAGGCACGAAGGACGAGAAGCTTCAGATCTTGGATGAGTTTGTCGCAGTCACCGGATATCACCGCAAGCACGCCATTCGGCTATTCAAGGCGGGCCCGGCCACACGCGGGTCGGTCCGACGCTCGCGCCTACC
The DNA here is from genome assembly GCA_964418975.1 of uncultured bacterium. Classification (GTDB taxonomy): domain Bacteria; phylum Eisenbacteria; class RBG-16-71-46; order RBG-16-71-46; family RBG-16-71-46; genus JAIOPA01. The sequence goes on from CAYQNV010000008.1 coordinate 14,158, forward strand.
GCTGTACGATGAAGCTGTGCGCGAGGCGCTGGTCGTTCTCTGGGAAGCTTCGGACCGGGTTTGCGGCAAGCGGCTAAAGCCGCTCCTTCCCATTCTCGTGGCGGCTCTTGAGCGTCACGGGCACCTGACGCTGATCTCGACGGTGCGTGAGCGCGTGCTGGCCGCCAGTGCAGCGACCCTCGACCGTTTGCTGGCTTCCACCCGCGCTACGGTCTCCGGCCAGAGGACGCGTCGGAGGGCCATGCCGGCCGTTCAACGGAACGTGCCCGTGCGCACGTTCGCCGATTGGAACGCCCTGTCAACGAACAAGTAAAAGTAGACCATCTCGAACATTGAAAAGTGGACCACCCCCACGGGCGGGGTCGGGCGATTCAGACCGCCGTGGCTCCTGAGGCCGTGAGGACGGGTTGGGGTTCTGGGGCACGGGCCGCGGCCAGGGTCCGCTCGCGCAGCCGGTAGCTGTTGCCTTTGATCGAGAGCGCATGGCTGTGGTGCAGCAGTCGGTCGAGGATGGCGGTGGCGATGGCGTGGTCGCCGAACACCTCGGGCCACTCGGTCACCGACTTGTTCGAGGTCAGGATGATGCTCGAGCGTTCGTACCGGTGCGAGACGACCTGGAACAGGTAGTTCGCCTCGGCCCTTGTCAACGGCAGGTAGCCGACCTCGTCGACCACGAGAAGCTGCGACTTGGACGAGTAGGTGCGGAGCTTCGCGTCCAACTTGCCGGCACGGTCGGCCGCGGCCAGGCCGCGGATCATGCCGTCGAGTGTCGTGAAGTAGACCGACGACCCGTTCTGGCAGGCGCAGATGGCGGGTGCGGCGGCGAGGTGGGTCTTGCCCACGCCGGGCGGCCCGAGTAGCAGGACGTTCTCCTTGCGCGCGATGAATGCGAGCGAGGCGAGGTCCATCACCTGGGCGCGATCGAGCGAGGGCTGGAAGGCGAAGTCGAACGCATCGAGCGTCTTCAAGAACGGCAGCCCCGACAGTCGCAGCGAGCCCCGGATACGGCGCTCCTCTCTCGCGGCGACCTCCTCCTCCAGGATGCGATCGAGGAACGCCGCGTGACCGGTGGCACCCAACTCGGCTTCACGCAGCACCTCGGGCAGGATGTCTTTGGCGCGCACGAGCCCCAGTCGGTCGAGGTGCGTGAGCAGGCGGTCGTAGGTGGGCTGGCTCATCGCGCACCTCCCACGGCCTCGGCGTAGGCCTCGATGTCGCGCTGCTCCACGGTCGCCTGCGGCCACGGCACCACGGACCGCACCTCGGGCGGTGGGCTGGCGGGCGTGGCCCGACCGGCCCGCGCGCGCAGCCGCTCGAACCGCGGGCGACGCAGTTCGGCGACATGCGCTTCGATGATCACCGGCCTCCCCGGTACGCCACGGGCGTGACGCGCCACGTTCTCGGTGCCGGCGAAGATCTCGATGCCGTCGCCGAGCGCGTCGGCCTTGACGAGCACCCGAGTGCCGACGAAGCGGTACGGGACCGAGTAGCGCACGCCGTCGAGACTGACCGTGCAGTCCGACAGCACGCGCCGCACCTCGGGCACGCGCGGGTCGAACGTGACGCCCGGCAGCGCGAGCAGGACGGCGCGTTCGCGCTCGAGGCGCGCTGCGGGCGGCTCGCCGGTCGTGGTGTGCACGCGCTCGAGCCGCTCTGCGTCCACGGCGCTCACGGCCGACTGCAGGGCCGCGACGCTCGCGTGGACGGTGTCGAGCACGCCCTCCTCGCTCAGGTCGCACAGGCTCCGTTCCATCTTGCCCTTGCGCTCCGGGTGATAGGGCCAGGCCGGGTCGGGCTCGCAGCCGAAGTGCCGGCAGAAGGCGAGGAACTGCGGGTGCAGCTCCAGGTGCGGCTTGGGCCGCGTCACGCACGTGCGCGGGTTGTCGAGTACCAGCCGGTGCGGCACCCCGCCGGCCTGCTCGAACGCCCACGCGAGCGAGGCCAGCGTGCCCGGTAGCCGCAGGTCGCGCACCACCAGCGTCCACCGTGCCCGCGACCACGCCAGCCCGAAGCGGAAGAAGTGCACCTCGAGCTCGGGCGCGCCGGCGATCAACCCGCGCACAGGACCCTTCCAGTCGAACTGTCCCTCAAGCCCGGGCGCGGTCTCGAACCGCACGCACGCCCGCGCGCGTGCCCGTTCCTCGCGTCGCCGCTCGCGAACCCAGCGCTTCACGGTCTCGTAGCTGCCGAGGAAGCTCTCCTTCGTCAGCGCCCGGTGCAGCCAGCTTGCGGTGCTCCGCGGTCGCTGGCCGAGCAGCACCTCCAGTCGCGCCACGAATGAGTCCAGCTTGCCCGGCCGCTTCGGCCGCGGGCCGTAGGTCTTCGGCGTCGGCGCGCTCAGGATCCGGCGCACCGTCACGCGCGACAACCCGGTCATCCGCGCGATGTGCCGCAGCGAGTGACCCTGCCGATGCATCAGCTTCACGTCCATCCAGACCTCCTGTCGGACCATCGGCTGCCCTCCGTCGAGGGCGCTCCGCGCGCCCTCAGGAGGTCGAGCCTACGTCGTGTCGGGTCGTGGCCCCGGCGGAGCCCCCGACAGGGGTGGTCTACTTTTCAATGTTCAGGATGGACTACTGTTACTTGTTCGTTCACACGGCCCGGCGACATGGAGGCCGATCTGGTCAGCCATGGTGGCGAGTCCACGGCAGGGAGCTTCGTCCACACGCTCACGTTGACCGACGTCGCATCCGGGTGGACCGAGTGCGTCGCGCTCGTCATCCGCGACGGCGCGCTGGTGGTGGCAGCGCTCGAGCAGATTCGCACCTGCATGCCATTCCCGCTCCGCGGCTTCGACACCGATAACGGCGGTGAGTTCATGAATGCGACCGTGGCAGCCTACTGCGCCCAACATGGTATTCCGTGCACGCGTTCCCGCCCGTACCACAAGAATGACCAGGCGTGGGTGG
>CAYQNV010000009.1:0-13080 GCA_964418975.1 uncultured bacterium
GACGATCGTCTCGCCCGAGAGCTGCAAGCGCCACGCAAACGGACTCGCCCCCGCGGGTGTCGTGCCCTTCTTGGGAGGCTCGACGTCTACCCCGACGAGGAACGGAGACAGGAGCAGCGCCGCGCACGCGAGGCGAAGCCGGGTGGGAGTGACGAACGCCGCCAGCGCGAGCAGCATGAACGGCACCGCGGGGAGCAGATAGCCCTCGTCGTGAGGCAGCCGCACGTAGAGGAGCCCCTCGAGTGCGAGCAGCGAGCCCACCGCCCACGCCCGCGGCCGGTCGAGCGAACCGGCGCGCGGCGCGGCGCGGGGCTGCCACAGCAGCGACACCACGACTAGCGCCAGCACGACGCAACCTACGGCGCCCCACAGCAGCACCGTGGCCTGCCCCGCGAGGAGCGGCAGGGGCACGCCGGCACTCCCGGGCCTGAACAAGCCGGCGAGGAACTGGAGCGCCGAGGATTGTCCCCCCGAGATCTCGGAGTACGTGAGCAATCCCCAGCCGTAGCGCTGGAACCCGGGCGCGTACCAGGCCGCTCCCACGAGTGCGGCGATCGCGAGTGACGTGAGCACGCGGCGAAGCGGCCGGTCGCCGCCCGCGTTCCACAACAGGATGGCCAGCGGAACCGCGAACATCGCCGAGGTGAGCCGGGTCCCCACGGCCATTCCGAGCAGTAGGCCGGCTCGTGCCGCTCGCCCCGCGTCGGCTTCGTACCAGGCCGCCAGTGCGAATGCGACCGCCCACAGGTAGTCCATGCTCGAGGTGCCCGCGATGAACGCCGCCGGTGTGAACGCGAACGCCGCTCCCGCGAGCCACGCGTCCCGAACGCCATGGCGCGCGAAGAGCCGCGCCGCCAGGCAGGCGCACGCGGCCGCCGCGATCGCGGACAACGCGTTGGGCACCCAGGGTCCGAGCGCTTGAAACGGAACCGTGGCGAACTCCATGAGCGGGTATCCCGGCAGTCGTGAGGCGGTGTAGCGGCCGCTCTCGGCGAACTCGCGGATTCCCGAGGCGAACTTCCAGCTGTCCGAGTCGGTGCCAAAGCCGGGAGAGAGGAACGGCACGTGGCTCGCGAACACCGCCAATGCGAGGCAGGCGCCGGTGCTCGCGGAGAGGCCTCCGGGTCTTGCCTTCGACCTGGGTTCCGACATGCGCGGTCCGATTCTCCTGTAGTTCGGGTTGCGGGCGCGGGACCGCCCCGGGGTTATCGGCACGGCCCGGGTGGACCTTGCGCCCGGGCCCGGTCCATGGCCGAGGGGACCACCCGAGCGCCGCCGCGCGTGGGCGCCCGAGTCCAAGTCAGCATGCCGCAGCCCCGCGACCTCCGTCCAACTAGGCCGCCCCCAAGCCCCCGGTTGGACGCCCACCGGCGGACTCGCTATAACGACGCGAGATCCGGCTCGGGACCCGTTAGCTCAGTTGGTAGAGCACCTGACTTTTAATCAGGGTGTCGCTGGTTCGATCCCAGCACGGGTCACCAACCCGCTCTCCCGGACCTCCGCTTGTCATCCCCGGGCCCACCGGGCATCCTGCGCCGAGCCCGGGACCGCATTTGGGCGGCAACCCGGTGCGTCGGCGCGCATCGAATCCGGACGCGTGGGCGTGACGGGAAGCTCGAACCTGGGGAGTGGCTCCGGATGGGCATGGGACGAACGAGCGGCCTGGGCGGGTGGCGACCGTGAAGCGACTCAGCTGCCAGGAAGTGCTCGACCAACTATCGGACTACCTCGACGAAGCCGCTCGCGCCGAACTGCAGGGAGCGGTGGATCAACATCTTGGAGCCTGCTCGCATTGCCGGGTCGAAGTGGACACCCTGCGCCGCACCGTGCTGTTCTATCGGCACGAAGAGCGCATCGAGTTCCCGGTCGAGCTGTCCACCAAACTGCAGCACGCGCTCGAGCTGGCCTACCGCGAGGGAAGCTGTCGCGACTCGGGACCCCAAGAGGCTTGAGCCCACCGCCCACCCGTCACGGAGGAGCCATCCCGCTCGGACGCATTGTCATCGCCACGCTGGTGGGCGCCTGTCTCGCATTCCCGGCGCACGCGGGCGTGATGCGGCTCGAGCCGTGGCGCGGGCACGTCTCGTTCGGCTACGGCCACCTGTTCTCGGACTCGTACTCGCCGGGTGGCTCGATCTCGGTCGGGGGCGGGGTGGACTATCCGATCGGCAGCGGCCTGCGGCTCGGGCCGGTGCTCGGCATTTCGCTGCTCGGCACGCATGACGTGGTGCGCGGCAGCATCACCGCCGGGCTCGACTACAGCCTGCTCGAAGGCGCGCTCCAGGTGCACTGGCTGCCGCGAACGGGCCGCATCACGCGCGTGTCGCTGGGCCCGGGCGTGGCCGCGGCTCGCACGTCGCTGCAAGTGGGTGGCGGAGGCGCGAGCTTTCTGGACCTGGCCGTGGACGAGGTTCGCCCGACGCTGGCGCTGGACGTGAGCGCGCTCCCGCGGCGCCAGGAGATCGTGGCGGTAGGCCTGGAAGCCGGCGTTCGCTACGTCCCGGTGCAACGCATGGATTGGATCCTCGCCACGCTCCGCCTCACGATCCACTACTAGCTCGATTCAACCCCGAGCCGGGAGCGTCGCGGTTCGTCGGCCGAGCGTCACCAACGCGAACGCCGCTAGCGTCGCGGCCGGTCGGACCAAGAGCCAGGCCCCGGGAAGCCGGAGCAACACCAGCGTCGTGAGCACCGCCAGCACGAGCGTCATCCCCAGGCGCCGCTCGGCCCACATGCGCGCCAGCCACGCATAGCCGGGCAGCAGGAAGAACAGGAAGTGGTGCTGCCAGGTAAGGGGCGAGAGCAGCAGCCCGAGGACCGTCGCGACCGCCGCGCCCTCGACGGGAACGTCGCTGGGCGCAACCCGCCGCATGTGGCGCGCAGCGCACGCCAGCAGCAACGCCGAGCCCAGCGCGTAGAGCGGCAAGCGGTAGGCGAGGTGCGCCGGGTGGCTAGCGCCATGCTGCGTGAGCCAGCCCCACCAGGAATACTCGGTCTGCCAGGGAATACCCCGCCCGAACGCGGCCACGAACTGCTGCCAGTGGATCCACGGGGCGAACGGCAGCGAGAGGAGCGTCAGTCCCGCCGCCGCGGCCGCGACGCGCAGGACGTGGGCGCGCCAGCGCGGCCCGATATCGTGGAGCGCCCAGCCCAGCAGGAGCAGCACGGGTGTGATTTTCACGAGTGCTGCCGCGGCCAGGGCCACCGCGGAACGCAGCAGCGCGCGGCGCTGGTAGCCCTCGACCGCGAGCAACATGGCGAAAAACAGAGGGGCGTTCATCTGGCCGAGGCGGGTGGAGCTCACCGCCGGGCCGTTCACCGCGAGCGTCAGCGCGAAACCCGCGAACAAGATCGCGCCGTGGCGCGCCGGGCGCACGACCCGGTGCAACAGCAACATCGCCGCGCCCAGCATGAGCGTGCCAGTCAACTCCAGCACGCGGTGCGCGGCCCTCGGCGAGAGTGCGGTCATGGCGCGCCACAGGCCGGCAAACGGGGGCGGGTAGACGTAGGGATAGATGTCCGGCGGGTGATCGTCGCTCGCGACCAGCCTCAGCTCCTGCTGCCGTCCCGCCGACTGGAGCGCCGCGGTGTCGTAGGGGTCTCCTCCCGCAGCGACCGCGCGCGCGGCGAACCAGTAGGAGTAGGAGTCCACCTCGTGCGACTCGGAGAGCCAGAAGAAGTGCGCCTGGAGATAGACAGCGACGAGCGCCACGATCAGCGCGCCGGCCCGGGCCGGTCCGCGCGCCAGCAACAGGTCGAGTCTATCGAACAGGTGGACGAGAGCGCCGAGCATGGACGGCCAGTATCACATCCGGGCCGAATGCCCGCGAGGCGGCGCGCTCGGATGGGCCGTCACCCATGGGCGGCCCGTGAGCGCGCTCAGTTCGGCGGCGTGAACACGAACGGCGCCTGGAACGTGGTGGCACCCGTGGGGATCGCCGGGAAGCGCCAGTCGCGGATCTGCGACAGCGCGCACGACGACAGCCGCGCCGAGCCCGTGGTGTTCTGCACCACAGTCGCCTCGGCGACCTCGCCCGAGGCCGCCACGGTCATGGCTACCACCAGCTTGCCGCGCATGGTCGGGTCGCGCTTGAGTTCATTCCCATAACAGTACTGGATGCCCGCAGCGTAGCGCTGGATCACCGAGAGCAACGAGGCATTGCTGCGATAGACGCCGGGTCCCGCGCCGCTGCCGCTGCCCACGCCGGTGCCGTGGCCGCCACCCGAGCCGCCGCCCGAACCGCCGCCCGAACCCGGGCCGTAGCCCGAGCCCACACCCGTTCCGACGCCGGAGCCGATGCCGCCTCCCGAACCCGAACCCGCACCCGGACCGCTGCCCGTGCCCCAACCCGGACCCGCGGCTAGGTCACCGATCGAGACCAGCGAGCCCGTGACCGCCGAACCACCCAGGTCACCGCCGGCGCCACGGCCGACGCCGGCCGAGGCGAGCGTCGCGCTCACCGCGTCCAGGTCGCCTGCACCGCGAGCGCTGCGGACGCCTCGCGAGCGGCCGCCGCGAGAGACGCTGCCGCCGGTCGCGGTGCTGGTCATGCCGAGTGAAGCGTTGAGTCCGGCCAGCGCGCTCTTGAGCGAACTGGTCGTGCTGGCGAGCTGCGCGCCCACCTCGGCCTGCGCGCGCGCACGCCCGGCCGCGCCGCCGCCCGTGGGAAGCGGACTCATCGACTCGATGCGGCGATTGCCGGCCGGCGCACCCGGAGCGGGCATGGGCTTGTGCGAGGGCTCGGCCTTGCCGCCACCGCCACCACCACCGCCACCGCCGCCACCCGGGTCGGCGTTGCCAGCTCGCACGCGATCCCCGGCCGGGAGAACCGGCGGGGGCGGCGCCTTGGTGGGCTCCAAGATCAAGCGGGCGAAACGTTGCTCCAGTTGCTCGATCTGGGTGACGGGCTTGGGGGGCGGCGCCGGGATCAGGCGCACCGCGACCACAAGCAACACCGCGGCCGTGGCGCAGCCCTTCCAGCAGCGCATGAGCAGCGCATCGTTCGGATCGAACAGTGGACGGCGATAGACGGCTGCCGTGGTCATTCCCATGGTCATGCCTTCTTGAGCACGGCGAGTGCGATGTCCGGGAACCCGTTTCGATCGAGCGTGTACATGACCTTCTGAAGTAGCCGGAACTCCACCTCGGTGTCGCCCTGGATGGTGGCGAGCCGGGCGGTGGTCTCGGTCTTGCCCTTGCGGCGGTCCAGATCGTCCATCTGCGCTCGGGCTTCGGCCAGCCGGGTCGCGAGCGGTGCGATCAGCAGCTCGTCGCTGGCGACCGCCTCGCTCACCGAAGCGACCTGCTCGCCACCGATCAGGATGGCGTCGTGATCGATGGCCACGACCACCGACGTGCGCATGTCGGCCTCGGCCGTGGAACGGGGCAGCGTCACGCCCGGGGGCGGCACGGTGATCTCGCCGCCGGTGACGTAGCTCTTGAGCACGAAGAACAGCAGCGTCGTCAAGATGTCCATCATGGACGTGAGCGTGAGCCCGCCGTCCCCCGTGTAACGTTCCATGAGTCCGGCGCTGCGCTTGCGGCGTCGGCGCATGTCAGACCTCCTCCGAGGACGAACCCTCGAGTGCGGCGTTGAAAAGGCCCGCGGCCCGCGCCGCATCCATGAGGGTGATGACCTCCTGGTAGTGCGTGCGCGAGTCCGCCACGATCCGCACCTCGGTGGTGCCGGGGTGGGTCGCGGCGAGCGCGCGAAGGACGTGGGTGAGCTGTTCCATGGTGGTGGAGTCCGGGGTCGAGGAACCGGCCCGGCGGGGCAGCACGCGTGGTTCCACGCCCTGGCCCTCGACGACGTAGGCGTTCTTCCGCACGTGCACGGCCAGGTCCAGCGGCGGCGCCGCGGGCTCGGCCGCGGCGGCCGAGGCGTCGGCGTCCCGTGGCAGGCTGGTCTCGATGACCTTCACCTCCAGGAACACCGCCGACAGCAGCAGCATCGGGATCAGGGCGATGATGATGTTCATGAGCGGCATGAGCTTGAGGTCAGTCCTGACCGTCAAGTCCTTCCGCCGGCGTCGGCCGCGAGCCGTCATGGCTCAGACCGCTCCCGCCTGCGGACCGAACGCGGCACGTGCCGGGTTCTGGCCCGGGGCCGCCGCGCGCGCAGGCATGGCGACCACCTGACCGCGTGCCGCGGGCGAGGCGAGAATGGCGCGCGTCACGCGGATGCCGCTTTCCTCGACCTGTTCGGCGATCCCCTCGACCAGGCCGACGAGAAAGCCCTGCGTGATCAGCGTGGGGATGGCCACGATCAAGCCGAACGCCGTGGCGTTCAGCGCCATCGAGATGCCGCCGGCGAGGAACGCCGAGCGCTGCGAAGGGTCGGCGGCGCCCACCGCGGCGAATGCCGTGATGAGGCCGGAAATGGTGCCGAGCAACCCGACGAGCGTGGCGATGTTCGCCAGCACGTTCAAGTGCGCGAGGCGCCGCGTGAGCGGCGGCATGGCCAGCGCCGTGGCGTCCTCGGCGGCCGACTGCATGCGGGACTCGTCCGGCTCCGGCACGGCGAGCACGGCTTGCAGCACCTGCGCCGCCGGCGCCGTGGACATGCGGCTCACGTTGCGCGCGGCGTTCAGGTCGCCGCGGTTCACGTGGTTCAGCACGTCCTTCGTGAGCTTGCGACCGTCGAGACGGGCCGCGCCAACGATGACGATGAAGCGCTCCAGCGCGATGCCTGCGGCGGCCACACCCAAGCCCAGGATCGCGTACATGACCAGTCCGCCCTCCTTGAAGAAGGACGCCAGCCCGGCGAGTTCGTGCATCAGTGATTCTCCTTTCGTACGGCAGCCGTCGGGGCGGTGACCACGATGCGCGAAGGCGTCGGGGTCGCACGTCCCAGCTCGAGACTCGTTCTCCGATAACGGTGATGCTGGAACTCCAGGAAACGCCGCTGCTCCCGCGCCGTGATGAACAACACCTGCGGCACCGGGATCTCGCCCTCGATATGGATATCGTCCAACGTGCGCGGCGCAACGCGCGGGCGCGCGGGCGCGGTCGAATCGGCGGCGACGCGTGCGCGTGGTTTGGCGGCCGCGGCCGACCGGCGCGACGTCGCGGGTGCGGCCGTGGCCGTCGCGCACACCAGCGCCAGCAGCGCCAGGCCCAACAGCGGGGAGCGAGCGGTCATCGGGCGTCCCCTTCCTCGGCGACCGGCGCGGGCCTGCCGCGGCCCAGTTCGGCGAACAGGCTGTCGGGATCGGCGTGCGAGTACCTCCAGTACTGCTGGAAGTGTCTCGTCGCGGCGGCGGTATCGAGCCGGTAGAAACGCTCGAGGATGGCGAGGTTGTAGTAGGGACCGGGCCGCGCCGGGTCGAGCTCGATGGCGCGCTGGAACGCGCGCTCGGCCGCGTCCGGGTCGGCGGCGCGCAGCAGTGCGATGCCGCGATTGTTGTGGTTCGCCGCGCTCTTGGGCGCCTCGCGCAGGGCCGCCTCGGTGAGCCGGAGCGCCTGCGCCTCGGACGTGTCGCGCACCGCGAGGTAGGCGGCCACGCCGGCCGCGTCATCCCGGTCGCCGCGCGCCAGCAGTCCCATTGCGGCGCGAGCCTGGTCGTCGCGGCCGAGTGCCACCTGGTGCAGCGCCAGCCCGGACAGCACGGCGGGTCGGTCGGAGTCGCTGAGCGTGACGCCACCCTCGCGCACCGGCGTGAGGAGTTGCACGGCCTCGGCGTGGCGGCCCTGCTCGTAGAGGACCTGCGAGAGCCGTGTGAGTGCCGGGGCGTAGGCGGGGTCGCGCGCGAGCGCCGCACGCAGCGACGCTTCGCTCGACTCGCGCCGGCCGGCCTGGGCCTCGAGCGTGGCCACTCGATAAGGCCACCACGGTTCAGCGGGCTCCGCCTCGGCACGCACGCGCGCCTCCTCGAGCGGGTTGTTGGAGTTTGCGGCCCGCTGGGCCGCTTTCTTGTCGGCGCGAGCCGCCTGCTTGTCGGCGCGGGCCGCTTTCTTCTCGACGCGCTGAGCCGATTTCTTGTCGACCTGCTGGGCGGTCCGCTTCTCGGCCAATCGGGCCGCCTGCTTCTCGGCCCGCCGGGCCGCTCTCTTCTCGGCCTTCTCGGAGCGTGTAGCCGCGGCCGTAGGCTCGGACGGCTGCGTCGCGGCGGCAGGACCGCGACCGAGCAGCCGACTCGCGCAGCCTGCGGACGCGAGCAAGACGCACGCACACACGAGCAGTGTCGCGATCGAGCGACGTTGCCGAGGAGGGAAGCGCATCACTTGTCTCCCTCCGTGGCGATGCGGGTGGGGCGAGCGGTGTCCGCAGTCGAGGTATCACGTGCCGATCGCGGCGCACGCGTGCGGCCCGGACCGTTCCCCTCGACCACCGGGAAGTCGCTCTCGGGGCGGAACAGGAAGCGGTCGCCGAGGCGTGCCCAGAGCGCACCACGGGTGCGCGTCGTCCACGCGTCCGCGCTGCCGGGGCTTCGCTTCAGCATCTCGGTCCAAACCGTTTCGCCGCGGTCGTGGAAGCTCACGCTCTGCTCCAGGAGCACGTTGTCGTAGGCCTTGAGGTCGTCTCCGGTGAGATCGGCAGGTCGTTCGCTCTTCTCCAGCGCTTCCCCAAACGCCACCAAGGCTTCACCGATGCGGAACGTGGCGGCGTGCGCCCACTCCGTCACGGCCATGTCCACGGTGCGCCGGTAGCGCACGAGGACGCTGTCCAGCAGCCGCTGCTTGGCCGCGATGGAGGGCGGCAGCGGCTGGGTGAGCCGGGCCGCGAGGTAGGGCTGGAACACCTCCTCGGCATACCGGAAGCGGACCTCGGCCAGGAGCGGTTTCGAGGCCCGGGCAGGTTTCTGCGCGATTCGCTTCATGTATTGCGCGAGGTAGGGAACGGGCCCCGTCGGGGCCTTGGACTTGGCCGTGCGCGGACGTGCGAGCAGCGTGGTCACCGACCGGCCGCTCGGGAGCGCGGCCAGCTCGCGCCGGGCTAGGTGCTCGAGGATCTCGAGCGCCGACTCCTCGTCGGCCGGCCAGCGCGTGAGGTACTGCGCGCGCAGCGTGTCGGCGCGCGTGCCCTGCCCGGCCGAATCGGAGAGATCGGCCGCCTTGAGCCAGGCCTCGTCAGCGTTCTCGTCACGCGGATGCTTCTGCGAGAACTCGAGCCACGCCAGCGCGGCGCGCTCGTCCTTCCCGTCAGCTTCCCACGCCTGCGCCGACTTGAGCCGCGCCTCGCGTGCGAGCGGCTGCTTGGGCCAGCGCTCGGCCAGCCCCTGCATCGCTTTCACGCCGTCGCCGGTGCGGCCCGACTCGAGCCACGCGAGCCCGGCGCGGTACTGGGCGATCGGCGCGTGCTCGTACTCGGGCCAACGGCGCGCGACTTCGGCGAACAACTCGGCGTGTCGTTCGTGACGCGTGGAGTCCTTAGCCACCGCGGACTCGGCCGCGCGCCAGGCGCACACGGGCAGCGCGCGCTCGGCGCGGCGTGCGAGCGAATCGTCGCCGGCGCGTGTGGCCACGGCGAGCGCTTCTTCGAACGCGCTTCCTGCGGCCGTGAAGTCCCCGGCACGGAAGTACACCTGCGCCCGCTCGCTCGCGGCGAGCGGGGCGCGCTTGTCGGTGGGATAGCTGCGGGCGAACCGCGCGAGCCCAGCGAGCGCTTCGTCGTTCCAGGCGTGCGCCAGCGACAGCTGGACTTCTCGCCACACCAGGTCGGCCGCCTTGGGATGATTCGGCTCACGCTGGAGCAGGGCTTCCACCGAGGCAACCACGGCGCGCGCGAGCGAATCGCGGCCGGTGCCGCGCGGCGTGCCCTTGACCGCCGCGGGGCGCGAGCTTTCGTACCAGCGGTCGGTCACCGCCACCTGTTGCCAGGCCGCGCGCGTCGCCACGCTGTCGCGGCCATGCTCGGCCGCGCGGCCGTAGTGCCCGAGCGCCTCGGCGTAATCGCCCAGTTCGGTGCTCGCCTCGCCCGCGTGCAGCTCGAATACCGCCGCACCGGTGTCGGCCGGCCAGCGCGCGATCAGCATGTCGTAGTGACGCAACGCATCGCGCCAGTCCTCGCGCGAGCCCGAGGCGCGCGCCTTGCGGTGGTGTTCGTACGCCACGCCACGCCACGCCGAGCGCGCGAACTCGGCACCCGCCATGCGCAGCGAGTCCGAGGTCTGCGCCGCGGCCCACGCGCCACCCGGTGCGAACTGTTCCGCCCACTCCAGACGCGTGGCACGCTCCTCGGCGGGTCGCTCGGCACGCTGCTGCGTCTCGGCAAGGCGCGAGACCACGTCGAGCGCGCTCGGGTCCGACGGCCAGCGCTTCAGGTACAACTGGTCCACGGTGGCGGCGTCGGCGAACTCGCCGTAGCGGCGGAAGTGCTGCCCCATGGCGCGCAGCACGCGGCGACCGTAGGGGCGCTCGGCACCCTGCGGGAACGCACGCTCGTACGCCGCGGCGCCGCCAGCGGCGGCGAGGGAGTAGACAAAATACTGCTCGGCTTCATGCTCGATGTCGGCCTGCACGCTTACTCGCTCGTCGCTCGCGTACAGGTCGAGCACGCCGCGGAACGCCACCGCCGCCTCCTCGAAGCGGTCGGAGTTGTAGTGCGCCCAGCCGGTCTTGTAGAGCGCGATGGCGCGCAGCGACGCGTCGCCGCCCGCCGCCGCGCGCTGGTAGTGAGCGACGCCATCGCCGAGGCGCTGGGAGTCGAACGCCAGATCGCCCAGCCGGAGGCTCGACTCCTGCACGTAGGGCGAGTCCGGGTACTCGTCGAGCAACCGGGTGAAGAAGCCGGCCGCGGCGGGGTCGCCGTTATCGGCGAGCAGCATTCCGGCGTTGAACAACACGGCGTCGCGGTGCGGCAGGTCGGGGTCCTCGGCGAGGATGGCTCGATAGAGCGCGAGCGGCTGCGAGTGGTCCGCCACCGGCAGCGTGCCGGCACGACTCTCGGCCTGCGCCTTGAGCCACGTCGCCATGCGGTCGCGGAAGTCGGTGCGCGCCTGGGTCACGAGCAAGTCGGCGAGCCGGAAGCGCATCTCACCGCGTGCGGGCGATTCTGGGTGGTCGGCGAGGAAGATGCTCGCGCGCGAGATGGCCTCGTCACGCTCGGCGCGCGAGACCGAGTCCGAGGCGGCCTCGAACGGGTCCGCGCCGCCCTCGCTGGCGCCGCGCACCACGGCGGCGGCCGGCAGGCTGTCCGAAGCCGACAGCCGCACCGAACGTGCGTAGGCCGCGGCCGCGAGGCCGTAGTCGAGGCCCTCGCGTTCGTCGACGAGCGCGCGCAACGCCGCGGTGACCGCCTCGTGCGCTACTTCGGTGCGAAGCCTTGCGTCGCTCGCCGCGAGCTGCTCGGCGTGCCGGTCGAGTGCCTCGGTGCGCACCGCGAGACGCGCCTGCTCGGGGCTCGAGTGTGCGAGCGCCAGGCTCGAGTCCACGGTGTGGTCGAGCGCACGCGCCCACGCCAGCGAAGTGCGTGCGTCCAGGGCAAGCAAGCTGGCGCGGTCGATCAGTCGCGGCCCCCACGCTTTCTCGTAGGCCGCGGCCGTGCGCCGCGGCGTGTCGTTCAGCACGTGGCCGGCGGAGAAGCGCAGGGATTGCGCCAGCTCGCCTTCCTGCGCCAACACCACGTCGGGGCCTTTCCAGGTCGGCGGTGTCGCAGCCTGTCGCCGGCGGTCGGGGCCCTTGAGGTAAAAGTGATCCATGGCCCGGATCCAGCGCTCCTGCGCTTCGCCGCGGTCCAAGATGGCGGCGGCCCGGCGCTGGAAACGTAGCGAGGCGGCGTCACGCAACGCCAACAGCGTCTGCGCGGTCGCGTCCATGAGCGCGTGCAGCGAGTCGAGCCGCGTCGAACGCTCGGCGAGTGCCCGTTCCTGCGTGCGCACCTCGGACAGGCCGTAGCCCAGGTAACGACGCTCGTCGCCGAGGCGCGCGCGCTCGCGCGCGAGCGAGTCGGCCACCAGTGTCCACTCGCCGCGCGCCGCTTCCAGCGCGCGCGACGAAGCCACCACGCGGTCCCAGGCGTCGCTCGCCGGGGGCGGGACGTCGACGGCGCCCTCGCGGTGCGGATCGGCCAGCTCGAGCGTGGGCTCGCGGTTGCCGGGCGCCAGCGACAGGTCGGCCGCTTCGCGTGCGAGCTGTTCGGTGAGTGCTGCGGCGGGCAGGCCGTCGAGCATGAGTGCCCCCGAGAGCGAGTGGCCGTTTTCCCACGCCGACCACAGCGATGCCGTGGCCTCGGGAGCGAGCTTCTCTCGTAGCGATTCGCGCGCGCGCCGCCAGTCAACTTCGGCCGCGGTGTAGCGTTCGTGCGCCTCTGTCCACTGGCCCCGGTCGAGGGCCTGGCCCGCGAGCGCCAGTGCCACTTCGCGACGCCCGGCGTAGAGCGTGTCCTCGGCGAGCATGCGCTCGAGTGCCGCGCTGCCCGCCGCGGAATCCCCCCGCTCGAGCGTGGCGAGCGCGGACATGTGACGAGCGCGCGCGGCGAAGCGGTTGGCCGTGGGCACGCGCGCGAGCCACGGGCGCGGATCGCCGCCGCGCTCGGCGACGCGCGTAGCGAGGCGCACGAGCGCGCTTCCGGCCAAGTCCCGTCCCAGCGCGGACGACGTGTCCGCGCCGGCGATCGCCTCGAGTTCGACGGTGTCGTCCTGGCCCAGGCGTGCGAGTGCCACCGAGCGCAGGTGCAGCAGCAGCGCATCGTTCGTCGCTCCGCCCGGGATGAGCAGCAGTACCGAGGCCGCGTCTCCATCCGCGAGCAGGCGGTTGGCTGCGAGCGCGTCGGCCATGGCCTGCCCGGTCCGTTGGGCCTCCGCCGCAGCCACCTCGGAGCCTCCGTTCAAGTGATACTCGAAGGCGAGCCAGCGCGTGAACACCGATCCCTGCGGCCAGGTCGCCACCGCGCGAGCCAGCGCGGCGAAGCGTTCGCGCTGCCCGAGGCGGAGCCAGGCGTGGCCCAGCAGGAACGCCGCACGGTCGGCTTCGGCGAACGCCGGCGAGGCCTCGAGCCCAAGCGGTGCGAGCGTCGCCACGACGGCAGCGAAGTCCCCGCGCGCGTGCTCCAGGGCCGCACGCTGGAGCGCCAGCCGCGTGGGGTCCACGGCGTCGCGCGTGAGCGGCAGCGCCTGCGGCCCGGTCGCCACGGGCGCGAG
>CAYQNV010000010.1:0-2410 GCA_964418975.1 uncultured bacterium
GCAGCTGGCGGAAGTAGGGGGTGCCCGCGATCTCGTAGTCCAGCTCGGCCAGCTCGCCGTGGCTGTTGTAGCCCGACGTGCTCGTCACCTGCCCCACGCTCGTCCCCTCGACCAGTCCCGTCTGGGCTGCGCGTGTCACCGCCATCGGCCCGGCCCGCACCAGCAGCCCGTCGCGGTCGTGGGCGAACCCCGCCGTGTCCGTCGTCGCGCCCACGACCACCCGCTCCAGCGAGTCGCGGAACGCGCGGTCGTAGTGGTGCTCGACGTTCCCCGCGACCGTTCCCGACCACGTCTCGCTCCTGAGCAGCGGGCCGTCGTGAGCGTAGCTCACCGTGACCCCGTCCGCGCTCGACGTGACGGTCTTCAGCTGGCCGCTCCGCACCGTGGTCCCCGGCTGTGGCGTGTCCCAGTAGGTGAACGTGTTCGTCCCGCGCGGGTGGACGATCGCCTCCAGCCGGCCACTCGTGGCTCCGTACTGGAGGTCCACGATGCCGCCGTCGGGACGTGTGACATTCTCCAGTTGCCGGTCCAGGTTGAAATCGTAGCGCGTCGCCGGATCGGTGATCCCCGCCAAGGGCGGCGGCGTGTAGCGCTCGTTCAGGTCCACGTCGGTGTAGAGGAACTGGTGCGGAGAGCTTCCTGACGGCGTGAGCCCGGTGAGGTTGCCGTTGGCGTCGTAGGCGTAGCCCACCACGTGGCCCGCGGGCAATTGCTGCGAGGTCACCCGGTCCGCACCGTCGTAGGAGTGCCGCGTCACCCGGTGGAGCGAGTCGCTGACCACGTCCAGGCGGCCCAGCGCGTCATAGCTGTAGCGCCAGCCGCGGTTGCCCTGCTCGAGCAGGAGCAGCCTGCCCCGTGAGTCGTAGGCGAGCGTCACGGGCGCGAGATTGCCCACCTGCACGTTCATCGGCCTGCCCACCTCATCCAGCGTCACCATGCTCGTGCGACTCTCGGGTGACGTCGTGGTGAGTGTCCGGAGTCCGGCGTTGTAGGTGCTCGTGTACGGCGCGGCCCCGTTCAGGCTCACAGTCTCCGTGACCGTGCCATTTGTGCCGTAGCTCCGAGTCGAGTTCACCGTGCGCGTGAGGCCCGAGGGGAGCGTTGTCGTCACCGTGGCCGGCACCTTGGCCAGCATGCCGAACCGACCGTCGCGCACGGGAGTCGTGGCGGTCACCTCGCCCGCCACGGCGTCAACCCTCAACGCGAGCTCCAGGCTCCGGTCACTACTCGGACCATGATCAAGAATCCAAGGATAAGCAGAATACAGCTCCATCTCGGCACAGGAAATCTCAAATAAGCGAGCGACAGCACCACGTTCGCAGCGAGCAGAACTTGCGCACCCGGCGTGATAAGCGCGCCCGCTATCAGTCCAACTAGCAGCATGGGATTGAAATCGTCTGCGGTTGGAGCCAAGCCGGAGCTCGAGACCGAGCCGAGCACGGTTCCCCCATAGGCGCAACAAACTACGAATCCCAATCGAAGCGTCAGCTCGCGCCTGCGGCTTGGGATTGGCGCTTGGCGGTTCGAGGCAGTCAAGCGGTCCTACCCGGATGTTCCCACGGCTTCGCGAAGTGCCGTCGTCGAGGCTTGCCGCCCCTCGGTTGGGTGCTTGGGCACCGATGCCCTGCCGCTATACAGCACATTCTGTGAATTGAAGTCTGTGTATTAGCGTGATACCGCACATGAATGCCTCCCGGTGACCGATGGGCGCACAGCAGCTCAAGGAACGAACTCGCCCGGGCCATCGATCGCGTTGGGTTTGAACCATCGGAAGAATTGCTGTTCAAGCCAAGTCTCGCGTGCTCCCTTTTTGCATCCGCGGTTGCCCAAGCTATGCAGGCAGTCCGCGAGGTCGATGTCGGCTTGTGCCCTGCACTTACGCCGCTCTTTCAGGTCGGCAATCTTGGCGCACATCCTGAGATTGACGTCATGCTCCCGGTAGCACTCATCCCTCGCGTCGACCGGCGGCACGTACTGGCGGTGCGACGGAAGGTACGCGTAGTCGCCAAGCTCGCTGCCGAACCCTCGATTCCTCCAGCCGGGCCCACCCCAGTTGCCGTAGTGTCGCCAATGGTCGCCTTTCTTGGGAAGCGGCCAAGGAATCGCTCCGGATTCGTCCACGAGGTTGACCGGATCATTGATCGCGTATACGTACCTGCTGAAGGACTCGTCCACGATTCCTGAAGGATCTCCCGAAGTCCACCTCCCCACCGCCGGCTCGTAGTCCCGTGCGCCGAACCGCACCAGCTTCGTGTCGTGGTCGGTGATCCCGCCGGCGTAGCCCAGGCTCTGGAACTCCGCCCCCTGCTCCAGCGTCGGCACGCCCCAAGCATCGTAGTCCAGCCGCTGCACCACCACGCCGTCCGTCGTCCGCACCACCGCGCGCACGCTGCCCAGGTGGTCCGTCACC
>CAYQNV010000011.1:0-3125 GCA_964418975.1 uncultured bacterium
GACGAGGAACGCGTGAACCAGGGCGAACCGTCGACGCTCGAGCCCGGCGCGCGGCCGGGCAGCGGATCCACAGATTGGATCGCGGGACTCCAGTACTCGCAGCCGCTGCCGTTCGCGCGCACGCAACCGATCACGGCGAGCGTGTTAGGCCGGCTGAGCACGAAGGGCACCGACGACTACGAGGTGGGCGACGAGATCCAGGCCGGCTTGAGCGGCAGCCACGCGCCCATCGAGTGGCTCACGCTGCTCATGCAGCTCAACTTCTCGGCACACGGCGGCGACAGATCCGCCGACGCGGCCGAAGTGGCGCACTCGGGCATGCGCGCGCTCTATGTGACGCCGGGCATCAGCGTCCGGGTGGCGCCGGCGCTGGCGGTGTATGGATTGTTCCAGGCGCGCGTCTCGGGCCGGACCGACGACGCGAACGTGGTGGGAAAGGGTCACCTGCTGATCGGCACGACGTACGCGCTGGGGCGATAGCGGCGCGCTAAGGCGCCAGCTTCACCCGGTGGAGCACCGCCTCGAACCGTGGGTCGGAGCGGAGGGGATCGAACGCCGGGTCCACCTTGAGGATGATCAGGGATTCCGAGTGGTCCTCGAGCGCGAGCGCCAACCAACGCAGAGCCTCGTCCTGGTTTCCAATTGCGGCATAGGCACCCGAAAAGTTCGCCGCGGGAACGAAGCCCCGCTTCCGGCGCTCGAGGAGTTGCGCGATCAACCGCTCGGCGTCGCGCCGCCTTCCGGCGCTGCCGTACGCATGGGCCAATTGCGCCAGGTTGTCGTTGTTCTCGGCGCGCGCGACCGCTCGCTCCAGAGCGGCCACGGCGCCCGCGTGATCGCCCTGCCGTTCGAGGACCAGGCCCAGGAAGACGTCGAAGAGGTAGTACTCCGGATCCACGCGTTGGGCCGCGGCGAGGTGTTCGGCGGCCTCCACGTCGTGCCGGGCGAGGTAGAGGTGAAAGCCCAGGCTGGCGCTGATCCACGGCGACAGCGGATCGAGATCGAGCGCACGCCGGATCTCCGCGAGTCCGTCCGCGAATCGGCCCAGGCACACGAGCAGGTGCCCCCGCCAGTGATGCGCATTCGTGTCGCCGGGCTTGAGCGCAATCGCGCGGTCGAAGTCGCGCTCCGCGCCGATCCAGTCCCAGTCGTAGACCATCCGTACGATGCCGACCGACGTGTGCGCCTCGGAGAGCGATTCGTCTAGGGCGAGCGCCTTGAGCGCCGCCGCGCGGGCTCGCGGGATGGCGACATTCGGCGCCAGATCGAGGCTCGACAAGCCGTAGGCGGCGTCGGCCAGCCCGGCCCACGCAGGGGCGTACGCGGGATCGATCGCGATCGCGCGACGAAAGTGGTCCTCGGCTTCGCGGAAGCCCTCGGGCGTGTACTGGTTCCAGGCGAACCGTCCCTTGAGGTACGCCTGGTACGCCTCGGGCTCGACCGGGCCGATCGACGACAATCGCGAGTGCTCCTGTGGCGTGAGGTTCGCGTGGATCCCCCGCGCGATCTCCAGCGCCTCTCGGCGGAAGCGCTTGCGGGCCGCGTCATCGCCGAGCGTGCCCGCCGGGAGCACCTTGAGCGCCACGTCGCGCTCAAGTCGCTCGTCGCGCGCGCGGTAGACCACGCCCATGCCCCCGGCTCCCAACGGCGAGAACACGCGGTAGTGGCCCAGCGTGCGGCCGATCATGCGGCGGCTCCGGAATTCAGAGGGTGAATCCCACGGAGGCCACCACCACAGCAAAGCGAGGGTCCGAGCGCAGCGGGTCCATGTTGGGGTCTATCAGGAGCTTCGTGAGCTCTTCGGAACGTGTGTCGACGCCATGAGCAAGCCACTCGAAGGCGCGATCCTTCTCACCCAGCGCCGCGTAGATTACGGCATAGTTGTATGGCTGCACGAACGTGCTGCGGGCCCGTTCCCTCAGTCGTGCCAGAATCGCCAGCGCCTCCTTGCGGTCGCCGGCTGCGGCGTGGACGGCTCCGAGCCAGGCCAGCGTGAATGCCGAATCCTCGAGACGGTTTGCTTCCTTCATCTCGCGCAAGGCGGCGGGGAACTCGCGCTTCACGAGGTGGCACTGCGAGAGGATTGCATGGGCGATGAAGTGCATGGGATCTTCTTCGACCATCTTGCGGGCGGATGTCATTGCCTCGTCATAACGATGCGAGTACCAGAAGACAACCGCTTCCTGCGCTCGGGCGAGCCGTGAAATCGGGTTGATCTCCGCGGCTTGTCGTTGCTGGATGAGGGCCTCGGCGAATCGGCGAATCGTGCAGAGGTAGTTGCTGTAGTTGAGGTGAGCGACCTCGGAGCCGGGCTGTAGTTCGATGGCTCGTTGAAAGTCTTCCTCGGCCGCGGCCCAGGTCCAATCGTAGAACGCCTTGACGTATCCGAGTACGCTGTAGGCCTCGGCGGCGGTGGAGTCGATCGCAAGCGCCTGCAATGCCGCAGCTTTCGCTTTGGGCATCGCGTCTTGGGCAGGCATGTGAAGGCTCGAGATTTGTGCGTACGCGTTCGCCAGCCCCGCGTAGGCCGGGGCGAACCTCGGATCGATTGCGATCGCGTCACCATAATCCCGAATCGAGTTCCGAAGCCCTTCCTCGGTGTACCGATGCAGATTGAGACTGCCCCTGAGGTAGGCCTCGTACGCGCGCGGGCTCACCTCGCCAGCCGCACCGAGGCGCGCGCGCTCGTCACCCGAAACTCGCACTCGGATCCGCTCGGTCACCGCCAGGGCGATTCTGCTCTGAAGCGAGAGAACGCTCTTCAGGTCCACCTCGTAGCTCTCCGCCCACAGGACCAGTTCGTCCCGTGCTCGGACCAGTTGTGCCGAGATGCGCGTTCGCTCACCGAACCGCACGACAGAACCGGTCAGCAGGATGTCGACACGAAGTTCACGGCCGATCTGTGGGGGTCGCTTGTGCGTCGCCCTGTACGTCATGACCGATGCCCGCGGTCTCACGCGGAGCGCGGCGATCCCGGTGAGACGCGTGATCAGCTCCTCGGTCATGCCGTCGGCGAAGTACTCCTGTTCGGGGTCACCCGAGAGGTTGGCGAGCGGCAGCACGGCGAGCGAGCGGAGTTCCTCGGCGCCGCCCGCGGACCAACGGTCGCGCCAGCCGGCCGGGTT
>CAYQNV010000012.1:0-7420 GCA_964418975.1 uncultured bacterium
GGCCTCCAACAGCACTTGTCGCATCTTCATCGCACGCTCCTTGGCGGTGGGTGAATAGACCTGCATCAGCTCCTCCTGGGTGGGAGAAGCCGCCGGTCTATCACCCCCGCCTCTGAGCGGTCACATCATGTGCTCCCTACAATCCACACACTCGGGGCTCGACCGGGGCGGGGTGGCGTGCCACGCTGTCGGCCTACGGAGGAGGGGCCCATGCGGAAGGCTTTAGACGACAGCGAGCTCTCGGCGGCGGTGCAGGGGTTGGGGGAGTGGAAGGTGGAGGGCGGGAAGCTGATTCGCGATTACCGGTTCCGGGACTTCGCGGATGCGTTCGCGTTCATGGGGGCCTGTGCGCTGCGCATCCATGCGCTCGACCATCACCCGGAGTGGTCCAATGTATATGCGCAGGTGCGGGTGGCGTTGGTGACGCATGACGCGGGCGGGATCACCGCGCGGGACGTGGAGCTGGCGGGCGTGATGGAGCAGATCGCGGCACGCTTCCCACGCGCGTGAGTCAGCGTGCGGGCGTGAGCAACAGCGTGCTCTGGTGCTCCGGGGCCGAGATCCACTCGTAGAAGTAGTTGTGCCCGATGAGCATGCGGTCGAAGCGCGCGAGATAGTCGGCCCAGAAGCCATCGCCCAGCAACAGCGCACGGGTCGCCATTCCGCTCGAGAGTGTCCCGAGCCCGCCCGCGTCGGCCTGCATACGCCCCTTGAGCTCGCGTGGCAGCTCGCCGCCCATCAGCCAGGCGACGCTTCGCTTCACACGATTCAGGATGCTCCCCATCACGTTCTGGCCGCCGACCACCATGAGCTGTTCGTAGAGTGCGCCCGCCAAAAGGTCCGGGTCACTCGCATCCGCGCGCACCGGCGGGTAGAAACGCACCAGTTCCGGCTCGTCGATCAACGAATACTGGAAGCGAGTGATGTGGGGTGGCTTGGGCGGGCCCCACGACTCCGTGATGGCGGGCCCGGTGATGATCATGCCCAGGAAGAACGCGGGATGCAGGCTGTCGGTGAGCGCCGGTCCCGTCACGGCGATGGCGCCAGCCGGCGCCGCGAGGTCCTTCCATGGCACGGTGCGCTTGGCGCCCTGGAGCGTGACCCGCACCGTGTCCGGCAGCGCGGGGCCGCCCGCGAGCGGAGCGAACAGCGAGCCCACGATCGCGCGCACGTCGTAACCGGTGAGGTCGCCGGCGATGGCGAGCGAGGCGTTACCGGGGTGGTACCAGCGCTTGAGCCACGGGGCCACGTCGCGCGCGGCGAGTCGGTCCAGGCCATGCAGGCCGGCGGCGCGCACGAGTCGCTCGTCGCTCAAGCCGCGCGCCATCGCGGCGGTCCGCCAGTAGAGCGCGTCGGTGGCGGAGCCGAACAGGCGCGCTCCGGCGTCGCGGCGCACGTTCGCCAGTGCCGTCCGCACATCCGTCTCGGCCACCGTCACGCCCGCCATGCGCTTCGCCACCTGCTGCAGTACGCCCGGCAGCTGGTCGTGGGTGGCGATCTCGGTGAAGCGCACGAGGCGCGCGCCGGGGCGGACCTCCCAACCCAGCGGCCGGAGGCTGGGCAGCTCCTCGCGCGTGCGCTCGGGCACGTCGCCCGCCGCACTCATGAACTGGAGCTCCGCCAGCAGCGCGGACAGCCCTTCCTGTGCCGCCGGCTCGTACCCGGACCCGGCGCGGTACGCCACCGTGATGGAGACGCCCGCGCCGCCCGGCACGTGGGTGGTGCGCACCTCGAGCCCGTTCTCGAGGCGCCATGCCTCGCGGACGGTGCTGTCGGCGAGCGTGGCGGAGCGAGCGGCCGAGGCGGTCGTGGCGAGTGCCAAGGCGAAGAGCAGGCGAACCAAGCGGGGCACGGGGGCTCCTGGCTGGGGAGAAGCACGACGAGGACGGCGGAGAATCATACCGCATGCCCCCGGGGGGCAGGTGTCCGGGGCATGTCCACTGGCGCTCGCATTCCCGGAACGGTCCGCGCTAGACTGCGCGATCCAATGCGGACCCCCAGCGAAGACGAGGTGCGCCGGCTCGTGCGCGATGCGGTGGACCGTGCCCTCGGCTCCGGACCCGCCGCCTCGGCGGATGCCCCGGCCCGGGCGCCGGCTCCCGCGCCGGCACGCCCCGTCTCACCACGGCGGGTGGCCATCGGGGCGGACCACGGTGGATTCGCGTTGAAGGAAGTGCTGCGCCGGGCCATCACCGAGGAGATGGGCTGGGATGTGCACGATTGCGGCACGCATTCGATCGACGCCGTGGATTACCCCGACCTTGCCGCCGCCGTCGCGCGCGAGGTGGCCAGCGGCCGTGCCGCGCGCGGCATCGTGGTGGATACCGCCGGCATCGGCTCGAGCATGGCGGCCAACAAGGTGGCGGGCGTGCGCTGTGCGCTGTGCCACGACGACGCCACGGTGCGGAACGCGCGCGAGCACAACGACGCGAACGTGCTGGCGCTTGGCGCGCGAGTGGTGCATCGCGGCGCCGCGGTGCGCATGGTGCGCCTGTTCCTAGCGACCGAGTTCGCGGGCGGGCGGCACGAGCGCCGCGTGAAGAAGATCATGGCCCTGGAGGGACCGCGGTGAGGCTGTCGCTCGAGACCATCCGCCGGCTGCCCAAGGCCGAGCTCCACTGCCATCTGGACGGGAGTCTCCGGCCGCGCACCGTGCTGGAACTGGCGCAGGACCAGGGCGTGAGGTTGCCCACAACGCACCTCGGCCAACTCACCCGGTTGCTGCAGGCCGGCAAGCGCACGCGCAACCTGGCCGACTACCTCAAGATCTTCGACCTGACGCTGGCGGTCATGCAGGAGAAGGACGCGCTCTACCGCACGGCGTACGAGCTGGTGGAGGACTGCGCCGCCGAGAACGTGCGCCATCTCGAAGTGCGCTACTCGCCCATCCTGCACCGGAAGAAGCGGCTGACGTTCGAGGACATCGTCGACCCGGTCATCGCCGGGTTGCGCGACGCGGGTGCCAAGTACGAGATGTCCACGGGCGTGATCATCTGCGGCATTCGCAGCATGGCGCCCAAGGTGTCCATGGCGCTGGCGGAACTGGCGGTGGCCTACAAGGGCCGGGGTGTGCTGGCGTTCGACCTGGCCGGCCAGGAGCGCGACTACCCCGCCAAGGCGCATCGCGGCGCGTTCCAGCTGATCCTCAAGCACAACATCAATTCCACCGTGCACGGCGGCGAGGCGTTCGGCGCCGAGAGCATCGGCCAGGCGCTGCACTACTGCGGCGCGCATCGTATCGGGCACGGCACGCGCCTGCGCGAGGCTCCGGACCTGCTGCGCTACGTGCGCGACCACCGCGTGCCGCTGGAGATGTGCCTGTCGTCGAACATCCAGACGCGCGCGGTGCGCAACCTCAAGGAACACCCGTGCGGCGACTACTTCCGCCAGGGACTGCGCGTCACGCTCAACACCGACAACCGGTTGATGTCGGCGACCACGGTGAGCGAGGAGATCGCACTGGCGGCCCGCGCGTTCAGATTTTCGCCGTACGAGGTCAAGCGCATCATCCTGAACGGCTTCAAGAGCGGGTTCATGCCGTATCCGCAGAAGGCGCGCATGCTGCGCGAGGTCAACCTCGAGATCGACCGCGTGTTCATGGACGCGTTCCCGAGCGAGTACGACCTGCGCGGGAGTTACTGAGCGCGCAGCTCGGCGCTGCGTCGCTCGCGGCGCGTCGGCTAGAGCGAGGCCCGTGGCGGCGGCGCCACCGAGTCGCCGGTCGTGAACCGGAACCGGACCACGTCGCGGCGGAGTGCCCCCTGCTGCATGCGGATCCCGGTGGTCAGCATGTATGTGTATTCGGTGTGACCGGAGAACGGACGCTCGGGGATGAAGTAGACCTTGCCGAGCAGCCGGTTCGGCGGCGGATTGTGGATGCGGAACCCGTACGCCGCGCTCGGGAACGCCTGCGTGTAGCGGATGTAGGCGTTTCTCGCCACGAACCGCACCGTGCCGGGAACGGCGTTGCCGAGCGGGTCGCTGACGCGAAAGCCCGTCACTTCCAGGCGCGTCGAATCGATGTCCTCCACGAACACGACCGAATCGATCGAGTTGACCGCCCACGACCAGGGTTCGTTCGCCTCGGGGGGCACCACGCCCACCGGGCCCGCGCCCTGAACCAGGATCTCGCTGTCGATCCCCGGCGCGGTGGTCTCGGGCTTCGAGCAGGCCATGGTTCCGACCATCGCGATCAGCAGGGTTGCAGCGAAGCCGCGAAGCGCATGGGAACGCAAGTTCATCGAGTCTCCGGACGGCGTTGCGGGAGCGAGTGAAGCCGGGGCGGGACTCTAGCGACAGGGGCGAGCCCGGCGCAAGGGCTCGCGGCCTCCTGCCGCGTGCATCCTGCTTGCGGGCGGCCCGCGATGCGCTACTCTGCCCCACTCTTCGAGGAGGCCGACCCCATGCGCTCGTGTCGCCACATCATCGCCCTGCTCGCCACCCTCTTGCTGCCGGCCGCGGCGGGCGCCCAGTCGGGCGTGCCCGGCTTCCAGCTGCAGGTGGACGGCGTCCTCTATTCGCCGCAGGGAACCGTGGCCGCCGCGAACGGGGCGGAGCTCTCGTCGCTGGTGTCCTCCGGTCCGGGCTTCGCGATCACGGCCAGCCTGGGCGTGCGCCGCCACTGGGTGCTGGGCGCGCGCGTCGCCTACTTCGGAAGCGAAGGGGACGACGCATTCCAGTTCGTGGACCAGGCGAACACGAATGGGCTGCCGTTCACGGACGGCGCGGGGCCCTACGACCTGAACCGCCGCCTGCGCGCCACCGCGGTGCACGGACTGCTCCAGTACCGGCGCGCGCTCGGGAGCCAGGCCGAATGGCTGCTCGAGGGCGGCGGCGGTGTGGTGTCCGCGCGTGAACGCCTCGTGCTCGCGTCCGCCACCGGCGAGAAGGCGAGTGCGGTGGGCGAGCAACTGGATCCCTCGTGGGTCGCGGGCGCGGGGCTGGGCTGGGTCGTCGCATGGAACACGCAGCTCGTGGCGAGCGCGCGCTGGACCGGCACGATCACGAGCGACGGCGCGGTGTGGACCACGGGAGACTCGCCCAGCTACCTTCACTGGGCGCTCGGCATCCGGTACCCGCACGACAGCCGCTGACGCCGCGGGTGCGCAGGACGGCCGCATGACTCGCACTCTCGTCCGACTGGGCCCCGGCTGCGCCACGGCTGTCGTCTGCCTGCTGGTGGTGTGTACGGGCCCGAGCGTGGCTCCGGCCGGTACTCACACCGTGCGCTACGTGGCGCGACTCGCCAACATCAACCGCGTCGGGCTCACGGTCACCAATTACGGATTCCTCGGGAATAACTTCACCTCGCGTTCGCCCTCGTTCGAGTTCCCGCTCGGCTCGGGCTTCGAGCATATGTCGCGCGCGGGACTCTGGGTGGGCGCGCTCGCCCTGTCGGACGTAGGTGCGTTCACCGGCGTGAGCACGGGTCTCGTGGACGCCGCACAGGGCAACGCATCCGCGAACGAGACGGAGTTCACGCCGCTCTCGGACGTGGTGTCGGAGCGCTCCCGGATCCCCAACAGCCGCGTGTACGCGCGCGCCGCCGTGAGCGACCAGGACCTGTTGACCGATTACACCGACTCGGAACCGCGCGAACCGCGGGGCAACCAGCTCGAACGCCACACCCCGCTGCGGATCTCGATTCGACAGACGACGCTCGGGTTCACGCTGCGCACGGCGGACGACTTCGTGGTGGCGCGCTACGTCGTGACCAACGCCGGGCCGCCACTACGCGATGTGTGGCTCGGCATCTACGCCCAGCTCGCGTCGGGTGACAAGAACCGCTACACGCAATGGCCACCCACCGGCGGTTCCGGGCCGGGATCCTGGTACTACAAGGCCCACATCGAGTACGACGCGGCGCGGCGACTGTACGTCGAGCACTTCTGCTTAGCACCCCCCTACCCGGCCGGTTGCGGCAACTCGTTGGTGCCGCCCTGGGCCGGGGTCAAGCTGCTGGGCGTCACGCCCGGCGGGATCGCGGACAAGCGCGTCCACTGGCGCTGGTGGTCCTACGAGCCGGGGGACCCCAGCCGCGACGAGGATGTCGAGAAATACCGGCTCATGAGCGACTCCCAGGTGGACGATCCGGCTGGCTGCCTGCTGCTCGGGCAGTGTTCGCCGATCCAGCTCCTGAGCGTGGGTCCGTTCCCGTTCGTCGGCCATGGCGACAGCGTCTCGCTGGATGTAGCGTTCGTGGGGGGTGAGGAGCAGGGTGCGTTCCTTGCCAATGCGGACTACGCGCAGTTCGCCCACGATCTCGATTACCAGCTGCCGAGTGCGCCGCCCTCACCCCGGGTCCACGTCGTGGCGGGCACGCGGCACGCCGACGTCTGGTGGGACGATTCGCCCGAGTCGGTGTCCGATCCCACGAGCCCGGCACCCGGCGGGCGCGACTTCGAGGGCTATCGCCTGTACCTGGGACTCGACCGCCAACAACCCCGGCTGGTCACTCAGTTCGACCTCGCGGATACGACGGGCTTCAACACCGGGCTCGAGCCAGCGCTGGCGCCCGAGGCGCTCGTGCGCGATGGCGTGAGCTACCGGTATCGCCGTCGGGTCGAAGGCTTGAAGGACGGTTTCCGCTACTGGGGAGCCGTCACCAGCTACGACACCGGAGACCGTACCGTCGAGAGCCTCGAGAGCGGGCTCACGCAGAACAAGTTTCTTGTTATCCCATCGGCGAACATAGATGAGTGGCGTTCCGTCCATGTCTATCCGAATCCCTATCGGGTCGAGGCCACATGGGACGCCGGCCTGTCCCCGCGCGATAAGCTGGTGTGGTTCGGCGGGCTGCCCGAACGGTGCACGATCCGTGTCTATACTCTGGCGGGAGATCAAGTGATGCTCCGGGCCTTCGACGGTTCTGTTTACCATACAGAGAACGTCAGAGGAGTCTGGACGCCGGAGCGGAACCCCGACACCGGGGCCCCGGCCCTCTCGGGGGCCACATTCGCGTGGGACCTGATCAGCGACCGCGGGCAGGCGATCGCGAGCGGCCTTTACCTGTGGACGGTGGAAGACCACGCCGGAGGACCGACCCAGCGCGGCAAGTTGCTGGTGGTGAAGTCGGACCGGGAGTGAATGAGTACGCCCGGAGCGCGCTGGTCGCGCCAGCCAACCCGTTACGAAATGGTTCCTTGACGGGCTTTGGAAACGCGGCCTAAGTTCCTGCCCCACCTTCTCCAGAACCCAATGAGACCCATCGCTCGCCTCCTTCTCTCTTGCCTCTTCGTGTTCGCCGCGGCAACTTCCGTCCGCGCTGAGGACAAGGGCACCCTCACCGGCAAGGTCACCGACAAGCGGACGGGACACGCACTCCCGTTCGCGAATGTGGCGTTGGTCGGTGTCCCGAAGGGCGGCCTGACTGACTCCGAAGGCCGCTTCTCCATCTCCGGCGTGATGAGCTTGCGGTTGT
>CAYQNV010000013.1:0-25287 GCA_964418975.1 uncultured bacterium
CCCACGGCCTCGACGCGGTGAACGGGGACCAGGGCCTGATGTTCATGTGGAAGGTGGTGGCATGAACCGGCGTCGGATGCTGGCGCTGCTCGGGCTCCTGCCGGTGGCCGCGGTCGCAATTCCCGTGCTACAGGTGCTGGGTGAGCGCGCTCGCCCACGCCGGGTGCGACCGGTGGAGGGCTTCCACGACGAGTACTTCCCGAACGTCGTGCTCCGCACGCAGGAGAACCACAAGGTGCGCTTGTACGACGATCTGCTGCGTGGGAAGAACGTCCTGATCCAGTTCTTCAGCACCGAATGCCGCGACGACGGCTGCGCGGCGACCACCGAGAATCTCGTGAAGCTCCAGCAACTGCTGGGGGAGCGCTGTGGCCGGGACGTGTTTCTCTACTCGTTCTCGCTCTCGCCCGAGCGCGATACGCCGGCTCGGCTCCTGGACCACCAGAAGCAGTACCGCGTGGGTCCAGGTTGGACGTTCCTCACCGGGTCGCCGCGAGACCTCGAGCTGTGCCGGTTGCGGTTCGGGTTCGTTCGGCCCGCCCGGCGCCCGAGCCGGTCCAAGCCAGCGCGCTCGAACGTCGTGCTGCTGGGGAACGAGCCGCACCAGCGCTGGATGGCGTCCCCGGCGCTGACCCGGCCGGAGGTGCTGTTGGATCAGTTGAACCGCGTGGCCGGCCTCAAGGCCTAGCGTTTCGTCCCGGCCAGGCGCGCGAGCGTCACCGCGACGCGCTTGGCCTGCCAGACGAGGCTCTGGAGTCGCGCGGTCTCCTTGACCGTGTGGCCGCCGGTGCCCTTCAAGCCGAGCGCGTCCACCACCATCGGCACGCGGCCGTCCAGGAACGACACGTCGGCGGCTCCGGCTCGCGCGGGGTCCACGGGCTCGAGCGAGCCCAGGCCCAGGTCGCGACTCGCTAGGTCGAGCATCGCCAGCAGGCGACGGTTGCCGTCGGAGGGGGCGAGCGGCGGGTAGCTGTCGCTGAAGTGGATCGAGGCCGACGTGCGCGGCGACGTGTCGGCGACGATCCGCTGCATCGTGGCGCGCGCCCGCTCGCGCTGTTCGAGCGTGAGTGCGCGTAGGTCGCCGGTCACGAGCGTGCTCTCGGCCACCACGTTGCTCTTGCCGAACGCCGTGCCGCGCGCCGCCTCGGCGTCGTGCGTGAGTGCGGTGCCGCCCACGATGAGTCCCGGGTTGAACGTGAGGTAGGGCTCGTGCCCGAGCGAGTCGCGAAACTGTTGCAATAGCCGTGCGGCCTCGTAGATCGCACCCACGCCGACGTCGTCGGTGAATACCTGCGAGGAGTGCGAGGGCGTGCCCCGCACGCGCAACTGCCAGCTCGAGCTGCCGCGCCTGGCCACCACCACGTGGCGCGGATCGCCGTCGCCGTCTTCGAACCCGAGTGCGGCCGAGGCGCCCTCGGCGGCGCGCAACAGGTCCGCTCGCGCCGATTCGATCGGCACGCCGGGCTTCTCCTCGTCGCCGGTGAGCACGACCGAGACGCGCATCCGGTCGAGCACGCCCTGCTCGCGCAGCGCACGAAGTGCCAACAGCATGATGACGTTGCCGCCCTTCATGTCGGTCACGCCGGGCCCCGTCGCGGTGGAGTCGTCGAGCCGCTGGTAGCGCTGGAACGGACTGTCGGGCTCGAACACCGTGTCGAGGTGTCCCACGAGCAGCACCTTGGGCCCGCGCGAGCCTCGCTCGGCGACCAGATGCCCGGCGCGGCCCCACGCCGCGCCCTCGACCCAACGCGTCTTGAAGCCCAGGTCGTCCAGCTCGCGGGCGAACATCGCGCCCACTTCCTTCACGCCGGCGAAGTTCATGGTGCCGCTGTTCACGTTGACCACGCGCTCCAGCAACGCGAGTCCGGCCGGCACATGGCGCTCCACGCGCTCGGCGAGCTTGCGTTCGGCCGGCAGGAGGCCGCGGGTCGCGGCGCCGACGGGCGCCACTGCAGCGGTCGCGACGAGGAGCAGGACGAGCACGTGGGAGGCTGAGCGCATCAGGATGGCATCATGCCGCCGCCGGGCGCCCCGGTACAAGCTGCCCTGATGCGGCCAAGCCGGCGCGCCACCGTCCCACGTGAGCAGGTGGTGGCGCGCGCCGAGGGCGTGCGGCTCGTACGCTGGAAACAGCCCTAGGGATTCGACTTCACCAGCTCGGGTGCGAGCCGCAGAACCGAGTAGTGATCGGCGGGAAAGTAGGCCTTGTAAGTCTCGTGCAGCGCCTCGCGCGTCACACCGTCGATGCGCTCGCGGCGATTCGCGATACGCTTCGGGTCCCAGCCCAGCACGCTCACCGTCTGCAACGAGCCGGTCCAGAAGCCATTCTGCTTTGCGCTCGTTTCCAGCTCGCGCCTCTGCACCTCCTGCTCCTTGCTCAGGTCCTCGGCGCTCGGGCCGTCGGACGTGAGCTTGCGGATCTCGGCCAGCGTCGTGGCGATGAGCGTGTCCGCGCGCGCCGGGTCGCAGCCGAACGAAATGGTCATGGTGCTGTAGCCATCAAGCGGAAACTGGTGCTGAAAGCGCGCCGAAGGACTGTACGTGCCGCCGAGTAGCTCGCGCAGGGCGCTGCGCAGGTGATCCTGGAGGATGCTGGCGGCGGTGTTCGCGCGGTGCTGGTCCAGCTCCTCGATCGGACGGTTCGTGAAGTAAGTGATGCGCACGCTGCCCTTGGGCTCCATGCCCTTCCTCACCTCCACCTGCGTCACGCCGGCGGGGAAGCGCGGGCCTTTGGCGGCCCAGGCCCCGGTGCGCTTGCCGGTGGACGGCAACGAGCCCAGGTAGCGAGCGAGCAGCGGCACGATGGAGTCGGTCTTGAACGTTCCGGCGAAGAAGAACGTGAAGTCCGCGGCATTGGCGAAGCGCTTGCGATAGAACGCCAGCGCCTCGGACAGCTTGACCGCCTGCGTCTGCTTCGCGTCGGGCACCTTGCTCATGTAGAAGCCACCCGCGTTCACGCTGTTCACGGTGTCCGCGAACACCTGTTCCGGGCTGTTGGCGCGATTGGACAGGAACGCGTGCACCTGTGCCTGCAGCGCGGCGAACGCCTCGGGGTCCTCGGTAGGCTGGACGAAGCCCAGGTGGAGGACTTGCAGCGCGGTCTCGAGATCTTCCGGGCGCGTGCTGCCGTTGACGCCGTGCAAGTACGGGCTGACGTACGGGGTGACCCGGAGGATCTTTCCGGCGAGCAGCTTCTGGAGGTCGGTGTTCTTGTGGCCGCCGACGCCATTGTCGTTGACCACGAACGGCGACAACCACGCGCCGACGTAGGCCGACGAATCCGCCGTGGACAGGCCGCCGCGCGCAAACGAGCTGAATTGGATCTCGTCCGCCTTGAAGTCGGTGGGCTTGAGCCACACCTCGACGCCGTTGGCGAACGTGACCACGGTCGCGCCAAGTTCGTCCACGGTGCGGCGCGCCTTCACCTTGCCGGGAGCCGGCCGTTTTGCCGTGAGCGTCGCCCCCGAGGCGCGGTCCACCCAAACACTCGGCGGTGCCGCACCCGAGCGATCGAGCAGTGCGCGCAGGTCGGCCTCGCTGGGCAGTGGCACGTCGGCCTTGTCCGGGCCGTCCGCGAGCACGACGCGGTTGCGCGTGGAGATCAACGTGTCGGCCAGCGCGTTCACCTCGGCGAGCGTGATGCCCGGCAGAAGGTTCTGGGCGAGCTTGGTTGAGGCCTCGATCCCGGGTCCGGGCTCGTTGTTCAGGTGCGCCGACACGAGCCTCGCGGCGAGCGCGGCGCTCTCGGTCTTGTCGCGCTCGGCGTAGGCGCGCTGGAGCTCGGCCAGGCGTTCCCGCTTCGCCCGGTCGAGTTCGCTGGCGAGGAATCCGTGCGTACGCACGCGGGCGGTCTCCTCGAGCAGCGCCGCAAGGCCCTGGGCCTGCTTGCCGTCCGCCACCGTGGCATTGACGAAGTAGAGCTGGGTGCCACGCGTGAACTGGAAGCTGCCCCCGAACGCGTTCAGGAACAGCGAGCCGGCGCGATGCGAGATCTCCTCGAAGCGCGCGTTCAGCATGACCGAGAACAACTGGGACTTGAGCCCGGCGCGGAACGCATCCACGGTCGTCGCGCTGCGCTGGGCGCGCTTGCACAGCAGCGCGACGCTTGAATTGGTGGCTTCCTTGTCGGAGATCACCCCCACGCGCGTCTGCTCGTGGTCGGGCACCGCAAAGCGCGGCACCGCGCGCGCGTCGGCGCGCTTGGGCAGGTCTTGGAAGTGTTCGCGGATCAGCCGTTCCATCTTGTCCGGGTCGATGTCGCCGATGGCGATGACCGCCATCCACTCGGGGCGGTACCAGTCACGGTAGAAGTCGCGCAGCCGGGCGTAGGTGATGCCCTGCAGCACTTCGGGCTTGCCGATCGGCAGGCGATCGGCGTAGCGCGAGCCCTCGAAGATGAGCGGGAACTGCTTGCGCTGCATGCGCTCCTGCGCGCCCCGCCCGATCCGCCATTCTTCCATGACCACGCCACGTTCCTTGTCGATCTCGCTGTCGCTCAAGGTCGCGCGGCCGGCGAAGTCGGACAGCGCGTCGAGGCCGATCTTGAGCAACGAGTCGCGGTCGGTGGGCACGTCGAGCATGTACACGGTCTCGTCGAAGCTGGTGTAGGCGTTCGCGTCGGCGCCAAATCGAAGTCCGATCGCGCGCAGGTAGCCCACGAGCTGATCCGCGTCCTTGAAGTGCGCGGAGCCGTTGAAGTTCATGTGCTCGACGAAGTGCGCGATGCCCTGCTGGTCGTCGGCCTCGGCGGTGGAACCCACCGGCAGCGCGAGGCGCAGCGACACGCGGGCTTCCGGTTTCACGTTCTTCTTGATGAACCAGCGGATGCCATTCGGCAACACGCCCCGGCGCACCGCGGGATCCCAGGTCAGGGAATCGGTGAGCGCGGGCGTCGGCGCCTGCGCGCGCACCGCGGGTGCCGCCAGGGTGGCAACGACGCACAGCGCCAGCCCCAAGCGCGCGGTGCGGAAGACCGGCGAATGCAGGAGCAACCTCAACCTCCAAGACAGAGCGGGCGCCCAGGACTGGGGCCCGCCGGGGGAAGAGGTCCCGAGGGACCTCACTTCATGTGCGCGATGATGGCATCGGCGAACGCGCTGCACTTCACTTCCTGCGCGCCCGGCATGAGACGTGCGAAATCGTAGGTCACGGTGCGGGCGCCGATCGCGCCGTCCATGCCCTGCAACACCCGGTCGGCCGCTTCGTTCCAACTCATGTAGCGCAGCATCATCTCGCCCGACAGGATCACCGAGCCCGGGTTCACCCGGTCGAGGTTCGCGTATTTGGGAGCGGTGCCGTGCGTGGCCTCGAACACCGCGTGGCCGGTGACGTAGTTGATGTTCCCACCGGGCGCGATGCCGATGCCGCCCACCTGTGCCGCGAGCGCGTCGGACAGGTAGTCGCCGTTCAGGTTGAGCGTGGCGATGACGTCGAACTCGTCCGGGCGGGTGAGCACCTGCTGCAGCGTAATGTCGGCGATGGCGTCCTTCACCAGCACGCGGCCCGCGGCCAGCGCCGATTTCTGCTCGGAGGCTGCCGCCTCCTCGCCGCGCGCGGCCTTGGTGCGCTCCCACTGTTCCCAGGTGTAGACGCGGTCGCCGTACTCGCGCTCGGCCAGCGCGTAGCCCCAGTTGCGGAACGCGCCCTCCGTGTACTTCATGATGTTGCCCTTGTGCACGAGTGTGACGCTCTTGCGCTTTTGCGAGACGGCGTACTCGATGGCCGCGCGGATCAGGCGCTCGCTGCCCTCACGCGACACGGGCTTGAACCCGATGCCGCTCGAGGCGGGGAAGCGCACCTTCTTGTAGCTCGAAGGGAACTCCTTCTCGAGGAACGCGAAGACTTTGGCCGCCTCGGGCGAGCCCTCGGCGAACTCGATCCCTGCATAAATGTCTTCCGTGTTCTCGCGGAAGATCACCATGTTCACCTTTTCCGGCGCCTTGACCGGCGACGGCACACCCTGGAACCAGCGCACCGGACGCAGGCACACATACAGATCGAGGATCTGGCGGAGCGCCACATTGAGCGAACGGATGCCACCGCCCACGGGCGTGGTGAGCGGGCCCTTGATGCCCACCAGGTAGGCGCGGAACGCGTCGAGCGTGGCGTCCGGCAGCCAACTGCCGGTCTGGTCGAACGCCTTCTGACCGGCGAGCACCTCGAGCCAGCCGAGGCGCCGCTTGCCGCCGTACGCCTTGGCCACGGCCGCGTCCAGTACGCGCACCGAGGCGCGCCAGATGTCGGGGCCGGTGCCGTCGCCTTCGATGAACGGGATCACCGGATGGTCGGGCACGATGATGCGGCCGTCCTTGAGGACGATCGGTTCGCCTTGCGTGACGTTCATGGGAGGAACTCCTGCGAGGGATGAGGGCCGCTGGAATCGTCCGGGTCCGCCGCTCCACGGCGCAACCGGCGCGAGGCCCGATACGGGTAGATGTCGAGGACCTCGCCTTGGGCGTGCAGCTCCTGCATGCGGTGCCAGAAGGCCACGCCCAGAAGCTCCTCGTGGTGGGCGAGGAACGTCTGCAGCAGGTCGCCCTGGAGCCCGAGGAAGGTCCGGAATTCCTCGGGGAAGATATCCCGCTCGCCCACGTAATACCAAGGTTCGCCGGCCATGCCGTCGTCGTCATCGGACGACTGCGGCAATTCGCGGAACCGGCACTCCGATAACGGGGCCAACTCGTCGTAGTCATAGAAGATGAGCCGCCCGTGGCGCGAGACGCCGAAGTTCTTGAGCAGCATGTCGCCCGGGAAGATGTTGGTGGCGGCGAGATCGCGCAACACCTGCCCGTAGTCCTGCACGGCGTCGCGCGCCGCGGACGGGTCAGTCTCGCGCAGGTAGAGGTCGAGCGGGCGCAAGCGGCGTTCGGTGTAGAGATGCCGCAGGACTACGCTGTCGCCCGCCACGTGCACGCTCTCGCCCGCCAGGCGCACGAGTTGCTCCAGTAGCTCCGGGGCGAAGCGCTCGCGCGCGAACTCCAGCCCCTCGAATTGCTGGGCGTCCACCAGGCGGCCGGCGCGGTCGTGGCGGAACACGAGGCGATACTTCTCGCGCACCTCCGCGTGCGTCACCGTCTTGGGCGGATCGAACCGGTCGCGGATCACCTTGAACACCACGTCGAAGCCGGGCAGCGTGAACACGCACATCACCATGCCGCGCTGGCCCGGCGCGATCTCGAAGCGGTCGTCGCTGGTGGCCAGGTGCCGGAGCAGCGAGCGGTAGAGCTCGGTCTTGCCATGGCGGTGATATCCGATGGCGGTGTAGAGCTCGCTCAGCGGCTTGCGTGGCATGAGCGCGCGCAGGTAGTCCACCACCTCGCGCGGCTGCCGGTGCTCCACGAGGAAGTAGGAGCGCGCAAAGCTGAACACGATGCTCACCTCGTTCTCGGACAGCAGCACCGCGTCAACCACGACGCGGCCGGCGGGATTGCGCAGCGCGATCAACACCGGCATGGGCGCGCCGTCGGTGAGCAACCGACCCACCAGATAGGCGGCCTTGCCGCGGTAGAACACCGGCCGGGCCAGTTCCAGCGCTCGGATACGGCGCACGTCGGCCTCGGCCACGATGGCGGCCGCCGCTCGCCGCACGTCGCCCTCGAAGTCGTCCCACGGGGCGCCGAACGCGTGGTGCTCGAGCGCCTGTCGGACCAGCGTGTCGAGCCGGTCGACACGTGGAAACGTTTGGGTGAAGTCCTCCGGGATGCGACCCGGCGCATCCAAGTCCGAAATGGCCACGAACTCCATGTCCGAATCCACGCCCACGGTGTGAAACACGCGGCGGACGCACGAGTTGAAGAACGTCTCCCCAAGCTCGGCGTCGCCTCGGTCGGCGACCAGCCGCCGGTAGTGTTCGCGCATGGCGCTCCACGTGACGCGATCCTCGGCCAGCGCCCCCAGGCGCGTGCGCAGGTGGTTCATGCCCTCCGCAACGCACTCGCTGTACACATCCAGCCGGCGGGCGGAGTCGCGCTGAGCGGCGGCCCAGTCCTGGCGGTCGAAGTGGCGCCTGGCCCGCGTTGTGATGTTCGCGAAGCGTTCGCGGTAGGCCTCGAACGCGGCCAGCACAACGGTTGCTCCCTGCTCCGCCCAGCCGCGTGCGCTGTCCGCGGTCATGGCCGGTCAGTGCGACGCGAGCGTCGCGAGCATGGCGTCGAAGGCAGGGGTGCCCGCGGAAACGTGTGCGGCGGGTCCGGTGAACTTGAAGAACACCAGGCCCCGCGGACCCTGGACGATGGCGCCGAGCAAGCTCCAGTCCGGAACCTGGCCCTGCGAGCGCATGTCGGCCCCGGGCGCGAGGAACGTGCCGCGGATCTCGACACGCGTCACGTCCAGGCCCGCGACACTCACGACGCGGCGTCGGGGATTGGGGGCACCCACGAACTGCGCCGCCCAGCGATCCACATTGTCATCCACGCCGCCGCCGATGCCCTTTCCAAAAAAGAACACCGCACACTCGGCGCCATCGTCGCGGCCGGGCCCTCCCAAGCGATAGGTCGCGAGCCGCATGGCGCGCGCGGGTTCCAGCCTCCAGGCCCCGGGAGGCGTCCACGTCACCCCGGGATCCGTTGCCGGGGCCGTCACGATGGAGTCCGGCAGCCCGGACACACGCGGCGCGGGCGTCTCGGCCACCGGCGCCCGGGAGCGCCTCCACGCCATGAACGCCAGCGCGAATACGAGCACCAGTAGCAATACCGCGATACGGCGGATCATGGGGCGGGCCTTTCGAACAGCCAAGCGTGAGGAAATGGCAGCGAGAGGGCCGGAGTGTATCGCGGAAGAATCCCGGTCCGCGAACCGCGCGGTGCGAGCACTGGCGACCGCGTGCCCGCGCGGGTCACCAAATCACGCACACCCCAGCCCGCCGCGTCAGGCGCTCCCGGTCGGCCCCAGGTCCACCGCCATCTCGATCTGCGTGGTCGTGCGCACGGCGCCGCGAGCGCGCAGCGCCGCGGCCGCGAGGTCGTCCTCGGGTACGTTCAAGTAGCGCAGCACGCGCACGCCGTCGCGCGACAGGATGGTGTCGAGCAACACCCCCGCTGTCGCCTCGTCCTCGGCGTGCGACTGCAGCACGCTCGCTCGCCCGTCGGTCACGCGGTACACGGCGTCGCCGCCTCGCGTGGTCACGGCGCGAAGTGCCGGCGTGGACACGTCGAGCCGGTCGAGGGTCTCGTCGGCTCGCTGCCAGGGTTCCGCTGCGCGCCGGGCCGCCACGATGCGCCGTCGCGCCGCGCGTGGGTCGCACGCCTCGGCGGTTCGCGCGGGCACCGAGGCGGCACCCTCGAGGGTGAGCACCTCGAGCCGGCGCAACGCACGAAAGCCCAGCTTCTCGTAGAG
The DNA here is from genome assembly GCA_964418975.1 of uncultured bacterium. Taxonomy (GTDB): domain Bacteria; phylum Eisenbacteria; class RBG-16-71-46; order RBG-16-71-46; family RBG-16-71-46; genus JAIOPA01. Next base: position 9,334 of record CAYQNV010000013.1, read on the forward strand.
CGCCTTCGCTCCGGTGTTGCGTTCGAGCACCTCGAGTCCGAGATGCCGCACGCCCGCCTCGCGCGCCTCGCGGAACAGCGCGCGCATCAGGCCCTCACCCACCCCGCTCCGGCGCGCGGCCGGGACCACGCCCATGCCGCCCACCCAGCCCCGCGCACCGCGTACGCCCAGCAATGCCACGCCCACCGGGCGGCCCGAGCGCCACGCCACGCACGAGCGTTCGGGCACCAAGTCGAATGTCTCGTGCATGAACGCGATCGCCCCTGCGTCCACGTGCAGCGGGATCTCGTAGCCTGCGTACGCCTCGGTGAACAGCTCCGCGAGGGCCTCGAGGCCCAGCTCCGCGGCGCTCGTGTGCGTGGTGGGGTCCGGCAAGGTAGCTCCGATCTTCAAGCTTGTGACAAGCGGGACGGTCGCAGCGTGGCGAGATTCCACGTAGCGCCGGGCGCCCGCCTGCATCAGAATAGCGCCATCGAGACTTGCCGACACCGAGGAGAACCCATGCGCGCGCGCCTGATGCTGTCGTTGATGTTGCTTTCACTCGCCGTCACGCCGTCGTTGGCTTCATTCAACGATCGGCCTCCGGCCAATCCCTCGAATCCCGGCACGGTGCCGCAGGCCGGCGAGCAGAAGACGCCCCGGCAGCAGGCCGAGGCCTGGTACCTCGACGCCTACGAGGACGTGACCAAGGCAAAGGAAGCGCTCGCCGCCGAATCGCCGGACGCGAAGAAAGCGGAGAAGATGTTCAAGCGCGCGATCGACCGCGCCGGGCGCGCGCTCGAATACGACGCGCGCTACCACGAGGCGCTCAACCTTCAGGGCTTCGCGTGGCGGAAGCTCGGCAAGTTCGATAAGTCGCTCGCCGCCTACGTGGCGTGTCTCGCACTCGCGCCGGACTACGCGCCGGCGCTCGAGTACTACGGCCGGGCGCTGCTCGAGAGCGGCGACCGCAAGGGAGCCGAGACACAGCTCGTCCTGCTCAAGCGCTTGAACTCGGAGGAACACGTGAAGCTGCTCGAGGCGGCGCTCGCGGCCGCGCCGGCCACGGATCCCGCCGGCGACAAGGCCGACAAGGCGGCGAAGGCTGGCAAGCCCACGCCGGCCGAGAAGGACGCCCCGCCGCCGGGCGGGTCCCCGTCGGGCGGCGGCCGCTGACGCAAGCTTCCGGTTGAGCGGCGAAGCCCCCACGCGGCTAAGTGGCCGGAATCGCCGGTAATTCCGCCCGCCCGCAAGCGTCCACACACTTTGTCATTGAGACGCGTCATTCGCGGACGCACACTGCCAGTGGCTGCCGGTGCCGATTCGCCCTGGTTCCGGCCGCCATTCCATGGCGTGATGCCGTGTCCCACTCCGGAGGTTCCTCATGCATCCTCGCTACTTCATCCTTGCGTCGGTTCTCGGACTGGCGATCGCCGTTCCCTCGCAGGCCCAGACCACGTACACCACGGTCATGACCGGCGGCAACGAAGTGCCGCCTGTCGTCACGACCGGCACCGGGACCGCAACGGTCGTCCTGAACGCGGCGCAGACCGAGATCTCTATCTCGTGCGCGTTCCAGAATCTCATCGGCGTGTACACGCTCTCGCACATCCACGGCCCCGCGGCGCCGGGTGTCAACGCGGGCGTCCGGTTCGGGTTCGTTTTTCCCGCAGCACCCTGGGTATTCGCCAACGGCAATCATGACGGTACGCTCACGAACTTCATCGTCAGCGGCGTGACGGCAGCCGACGTGGCGAACCTCAACAATGGCCTGATGTACGTGAACGTCCACTCCGACTTCAAGCCAGGCGGCGAGATCCGCGGGCAGCTTGGACAGGCGCCCGTCCCCACGACGAAGAGCACGTGGAGCCGCGTGAAGTCGCTGTTCCGCTGATCCCGGTCGCACCGTCAGTAAGCACAACGCGCAGGTCCCGGATCACTCCGAGTCCTGCGCGTTCGTGTTGATGGGAACCCGCAGACCGCGCCGAAAGGCGCTGCCCGCGACGAGCTATTGCGCCTTCTCGGCCTGCGGCTTCTCGGCTTCAGCCTTGTCCGCTTCGACGTTCAACACGATGGTGACCGTGTCGTCCAGCATGAAGCCGCCGTTGTCGAGCGCCTTGTTCCAGTTGATCCCGAAATCCTTACGGTTCACGACGGCCGTGGCCGAGAAGCCGGCCTTGCTGCCGCGCGATTGGCCACCCATGCTGATGTCGGACGAGCCGAGGAACTCGGCATCGAACACGACCGGCTTGGTGACGCCGCGCATGGTGAGGTCGCCGGCGATCTTGAACTTGCCCTTGCCGGCCTTGGTGACCTTCGTGCTCTTGAACGTGAGCGTGGGGTTCTTCTCCGCTTCGAAGAAGTCGGAGCTCTGCAGGTGGCCGTCACGCTTCTGGTTGCCGGTGTCCACGCTCGCCACCTTCACCGTGGCGTCCACCTGGATGGCCGCCGGGTCCACCTCGTCGAACACGATGGTGCCCTCGACCTCGTGGAAGCGGCCGTGGACCTTGGAGAAGAAGTGCCGCACATTGAATCCGACCTCGGTGTGGTTGGGGTCGATCTTCCACGTGGTCGGCGCCGCCACGGCGAGCGTTGCCATGGAGGCGAGCGCCAGGGCGGCGAGAAGGGTGCGGGTCACATGCTTCATGCGGGAACTCCTTAAGGTCACGAGTGAGGGGGAGTCGGTTCGGGAGCCGGGGAACCCCCGCGATCCACGACGGACCGAGCCGCCGAGGGGTGTGTCGAGTCATTAGGATTGAGCTGGGCACAAGCAGGCTCACACACTTGACCCGAGACTGACATGTGTTGCAACACATGATGCTGTGCGACCGGGATTCTTGGCCAGCGCTCCCAAACTGTCCAGCCGACGGCTCGGGCGCCGCGATCAGGTGAGCGGCAGCGCGAACGTGTCGCGCGACTGCTCGAACTCCGGCACCGTCGTGCGCCCGTGCAGTGCCAGCTCTGCCAGCAGGCGGCCCGTGAGCGGCCCGAACTTGAAGCCATGGCCCGAGCACGCCGAGCCCACCACCACGCGCGGACAACCGGGCAGCGGTCCCAGCAGGAAGTGCTCGTCGGGCGTGTTCGTATAGAGGCAGGTCTCGGTATGCAGCGTGTCCAACACCGGCACGGCGAGCTGGGTCGCAAGGAAGTCCCGTACGCGCTCGATCGCCACGGGGTCCGCGCCCGGTTCCTGCTCGGGATCGTCGGCCTCGGCGCCGACCCCGTGCAGCGCTGCCTTCACGCCCTCGCGCCCGAACGCGGGAAGCCCGTAGTAGAGGCCGCGCGCCGGGTCGCCCAGGTAGACCCACACCGGAAATGCACCGGGCGTCATGCGCTCGGCCGCCACGCCGAGTCGGAAGTAGCCCACGTGCTGGCGGGCAACGCGCGTGTGCGCGGCGAGCGACGGCACGAGCTCTGACACCCACGCCCCCGCAGTGACCACGACGCGCTCCGCAAGCAGCCGACCGCGATCGGTGTCCACGACCACCGGGTCGGCCGCAGGTTCCAGCCCCAGCACACGGGTCTCCTCCAGCACATGCACGCCCTCGACGCGGCAGCGTCGGTCCAGTGCCAGCAATGTGTCAGCCGCCGCCACAACAGCCGCGGTGCGATCGTGCAGCACGGCGTGCGCATCGGGGAACGCGAACGCGGGAAATCGTGCCCGAGCCTCGGCCGGCGCGAGCCGTTCCACGCCGGGTGCTCCCGCTGCCGCCACCGCCTGCGCCCAACGGTCGAGCTCGCCCTCGGGCGGGCCGAAGAAGATGCCGTCGGTCGGGTGCAGCAGCCGCATGCCGCTCTCGCGTTCGAGCCGCGGCCACTCTTCGGAATGCGCCACGCGCACGAGTCGCACGTAGCGCTCGTCCGAGTACGTGCTGCGCGTGATGCGGCCCTGCCCGTGCGAGCTGCCGCGATCGTGGTGTAATCGGAAGCGCTCCACCAACGCAACGCGCGGCACGCCCATCCTCGCCAACTGCCACGCCGTGGCGAGCCCGCTGATGCCGGCGCCCACCACCAGCGCGCCGAATGCCGCGGGGGGCGTCACACTTCCGGCAATGGTCGCGGTTCCGACTCGCCGCGTGCCACGACCACGGCGGCCGCCAGGTCACCGGTCACGTTGAGCGTGGTGCGGCACATGTCGAGCAGGCGATCCACGCCGAGGATCATGCCGATGCCCTCGACCGGGATGCCCACCATGCCGAGGATCATGGCCACCACCGGCAGCGAGCCCGCGGGCACTCCGGCGGTGCCGATGCCTCCGAGGATGCAGATGAACACCACCGTCACCTGCTGCATGAGCGTGAGGGAGACGCCGTAGAACTGGGCCAGGAACAGCACGGTCACACCCTCGAACAGTGCGGTGCCATTCTGGTTGGCGGTGGATCCCACCGTGAGCACGAACCGGGAGACGTGTGACGGCAGCCGCAACTCGCGCTCGGCCACGGCGAGCGACGTGGGCAGCGTGGCGTTGCTGGACGCGGTGGAGAACGCCGTCAGCATGGCCTCGCGGATGCCGCGGAAGAACTCCATCGGGTTCATGCCGCCCAGCCACGACACGCTCAAAGGGTAGACCACGAATTGTTGCACGGCGAGCGCCAGGACCACCGTGAGCACGTAGGCGCCCAGCTGCCACAGGATGTCGTAGCCGAGCCGCGCCGTGAGCGTGAACGTGAGGCAAGCCACGCCGATCGGGGCCAGGCGAATGACGAAGCCCAGCAGCCGCATGACGACTTCGTAGAGCCCCTGCAGCACCTCTTCCAGCCGTCGTGCGTACTCGGTGCGCGTGGCGGCAAGCCCCGCCCCGAGCAGGAGCGCGAACACCATCACCGCCAGCATATCGCCATCGGCCATGGCCTTGACGATGTTGCTGGGCACCAACGCCACCACGAAGTCCACGCCCGTCGCACCGGCCCCGGGCGCCGGCGGCGGCGCGGCGCTGGCCTGCGCCAGCAGCCGCTGCTTCAACTCGGGCGAAAGTCCGGCGCCGGGCTGGAACAGGTTCACCATGCCCACGCCGATCAGCACGGCGATGGTGGAGACCACCACCGTGTAAGCCAACGTCTTCAACCCGATGCGCCCGAGCGAGCGCAGGTCGCCGAGCCCCGACACGCCGAGCGCCAACGCCGACACGATCAGCGGCAGCACCAGCACAAACAGGAGCCGCAGGAAGATCTTGCCGGCAGGCTCGGTGACGAGCCGCACGAACTGTTGCAGCGCCGGGGCGTCTCCGAACGCAATGTTCGCGGCCACGCCCAGCACGACGCCGGCCGCGAGCCCGGCCAGCATGCGGTACGAGTGTTGGAGTGTCATGGCGCGGCAGTATCGGGGCCGGGTGCGGGATTGCGCAATGGCGATTCCCAGCCGCGTGTCGGCGGACTATGCTCCGCGCACCATGCGATCGCTCGCACTGCCGCTTGCACTTGCGCTCCTGGCCGCGCCTGCCGTCCAGGCGCAGACCGTTCCGACGGGCTTCACGGTGGAAACCCTCGCGCCCGGGCTGAGCGCACCGGTCGCGTTCGACTTCCTGCCCGACGGACGCGTGCTCTACGCCGAGCAGTTGACGGGACAAGTGCGCGTCTTCACTCGCGGGGCCGGCGTGCAGCCCACGCCCGTGCTGGCGGTGCCGGGTGTGGCGGCGGGTGGCGAGCGCGGACTGCTCGGCATCGCGGTGGACCCCGCGTTTCCGTCGCGGCCGTACGTTTACGTCTTTTACGATGTCGCCACACCACGCCACATCCGCATCGCCCGCTTCACGCTCGCCGGAAACCTCGACGGCACGAGTGGCTCCGATTTGGTCGGCGATCCGGCGTCGCGCTTCGACCTGATCGACGACATTCCGGACCAGGCCGACAACCACAACGGCGGCACCGTACGATTCGGCATCGAGCGCGTGCTCTACGCCAGCCTCGGCGAGGACGCCGTGTCGTGCGCGGCGCAGCTTCCGGGCACGCTGCGCGGTGTGATCCTGCGGCTCCGCACCGATCTGTTGCCGCCGGGCCCGGGGAGTGCGTTCCGCGCGCAACTCACGTCGCCCGACAATCCGTTCGCCACCTCACCGGATTCCAACTTGAGGCTCGTGGCCGCGTACGGCCTGCGCAATCCATTCCGGTTCCAGGTGGACCCCGCGTTCGGCACGCTCGCCATCGGTGACGTGGGAGAGGTGCAGCGCGAGGAGTTGAGCTTGCTCGCGCCGCCGATCTTTTTTCCCCTCGGCGCGCGAAGTCCCGCCGCGGCGGCCCCATTGGGGGCGAACTTCGGCTGGCCGTGGCGCGAGGGCTTCGCGCCGGGCACGCATGGGTCTGACTGCGGCCCCGAGCCCGACGGCTTGGTCGCGCCCATCTTCGACTACGACCGCACCACGCAGACGGGCGGGGCCTCGATCGTGTCGGCGGGAATTTATCGCCGCGTGAGCGGTAAGAGCACGAGCTGGCCGGTGGAGTACGACGGTGACCTGTTCGCCAACGACTATTACTCGGGCTTGCTGCACCGGCTCGAGGAGACTAGCGGCGTCTGGGCCATCGCTCCGCCCGTGCCGGGGCAGCCCTCGCTGGTCGCGTGGGGGACCGGCTTCGACGCGGTGAGCGACTGGCGGGTGGGGCCGGACGGCGCGTTGTGGTTCTGCCGGCAGGCGGTGAACTTCGCGGCAAACTCCGGTTCGATCGGGCGCATCCTGGGGCCCTCGTCACCGCCTTCGCCGCCGGCCATCGCACTTGAACTGTCATTGAAGGTATCGCCGGCGGTGGGTTCCGCGATCCTATTGTTGAACGACGGCACCTCGCCCGCCCTCCTCGTCATCCACGACCTGCTCGGGCGAGCCGTTCGCACATTCACCGCCTCCGCATTTCTCCACGGCGCCACGGGGATCGAGGTGCGCTGGGACGGCCTGGACGAGGACGGCCGCGCAGTGCGACCGGGATCCTACGTCGCCCGCCTCGAATCGGGCGGCCGCACCGCCTCGACGCGAATTCCGTTCCTGCGGTAGCAAGGGGAGCGCCGAGGCCGTGCGAGCACGCGACGATGCGATCCGGCTCGCGCGGAGCGGATCGCATCGTCACATAGCTGCATGGCTCAGGGCATGCGAATGAATCGCTGGCTCCACCGGCCGGCGCGCGTGTGAAGCCGCACGAAATAGATTCCTGCTCCGCTCGCCGCCCCGCGTTCGTCGCGGCCGTCCCACTCGAACCGGTGGTTCCCCGCTCCGAGTGGGCCGGTTCGGATGCGCCGGACGAGCCTTCCCTGAAGATCGAGGATCTCGAGTACGGGCTCCTCCGCCTGCGCGATCGCGAACGCCAGCGGCGTCAGGACGGACGACGGATTGGGAGAGACGGGCAGCAGCCGTGTGGGGGTGTGCTGAAGCATGGCAGCGAGGCTCGCCCGCAGGGCGAAGCGTTCCGAGACGCCGATCACGCCTTGCACGACACTCGAGTCGCCCTCCGCCTCGACCTCCACCACCGCCAGGTGCGCGTTCTCCGAGGTGATCGAGGGCGATAACCAGCGAATCTGCCCCGAATTGGGCAGGTGGCTGGCCTGGACTGTCCAGTGCTCGCCGCCGTCGAAGGAGGCGAGCAGCGTCACCCACAACACGTGCGAGGCTTCTCCGGTGACCTCGTAGGCGACGTCAAACGGCTGCGACGCAGCGACGACCTGGTCGCGATGTGGGCTATTGACACGTCCGCGGCGAACATCCGCCGAGTCATGCCCCACAAGTGTCTCCGTGGCGAGATCGCCGGTGATCGTCACCGGCACGACGTTTCCGGACGGCACCAGCAGCAGCACGTCGGCACGTCGGAACCACATCACAAGCATCGGCCCGTCCCGGTCCTGCTCGATGCGCGGTGACCGTGACGAGTCGACCGTGACCGTGCCATTGAGACGGATGGTGGCCACGTCGATCTGGCCCGGGGTGTAGGGGGCCGGCACCCGAACGGACGCCTCGACCCGCGCGTGCATGGCGGGCTCCTGGAGGACGAGCTTCTTCTCCTTGAGGTCGAACTGGACGAGCACGGGCTCGGTCACGTGGAGTTGCAGCACGGTCGTGACGATGGGTCGGGCCGGGTCGTTACTCTCCACATAGAGCAACGCGAAGTAGTCACCCGCTGCGAAGGGCGTGCCGTCCATCTGCACGATGTGATCCGCGCAGGCTCCCGGGGCCAGTTCGCCGCCGGGCTCGCCGATGAGGATCCAGGGCGGCGGCAGTGGATCGGGCGGCAGCAGCGCGGCGGAACCGGGGACGCCGAGCGTCGGCGCGGGGGGATCGGCCGCGGTGCCGTCGGGCAGTTCGCCAAGTGGCGACGCGGCCGTCAGGGTCACCGGCGACCTGGCGCGCGCGTCGGCCCGGCGCGAGGCCTGCTCCAGCAGTAGCTCGCTCGTGGCGCGACCGTCCGTGTTGGCGGCCAGCAAGCCCTCGACACCGCCGAGCAGCGTTGCCGCGGGACCGCCGGGCAGGCTCACCGCGCGCACTCCGTAACGCAGCACACTCGCGCCGGTGTTGCAGACGTGCAGCGTGCCGGTGCCGCTTCGGCCAACGGGGACCGAGACCCGCAGCAGGTTCGGGGTGACGTCCACCACCGGTGGGAACAGGCTGAAGCCGTCCACCGTCACGAGATGCGGTGCCTCCAACGCGTCGCTCGCGATGGTCAGTGTGGAGCTGAACGTGCCGGCCGCCGTCGGGGCGAACACGGCGTTCGTCTGCGTGGATTCTCCGGACGCCAGCACGAAGGGGACAGGCAGCTCGACCGTGAACTCCGGAGTCCCCGCGGTGATGCTCGAGATGTGAGCGGGCTGCACGCCGACGTTTCGTATCGAGAGCGGCAGTCGCCGTGGGAATCCCACGAACGTCTCGCCGAAGGCGAGCGCGGTCGCGGAAACCTCGAGGATGGGGTCGCTGACGACGTGAAGCGTGGCCGCCACGCTCGTCTCGAGCTCGTCGGGATCATTGCTGTTGATCAGCAGCCGGCCGTTGTAGTCACCCACCGCCAGCTCCGCAGCGTCAAATCCCAGCGCGAGATCGAGTTGCCCGCCGGCGGGGATCGTCCCGAACGCCGGCTCCACCGACAGCCACTCCGGGAGCGCCGCGATCTCGATCGCAAGCCCGTTCCGCACGTACGGCGTGTTGAATGCGATGTTGAGCCCGATCTGCCGCGTCGCGTCCTGGATGCCCACCGACGCGAACGTCTGCGTTCCGCCCATGTCCAGGTACTGGTACACGATCCGCCCGCTGGGGTAGAGCAGGATCTGGAACGTGAACGGTACGGACCCGCCGAGATAGGTCACGTTGCGCCACTCGACGATCATCCGCGTGCCGTCATAGCGGTAGAACACGGTACTGGGCGTCGTGAACAAGTCGGCCCAGAACGCCGCCAGCAGATTCTCGGGCGCGTTCAGGCTGGGCAGCGGGAACGTGGAGAACTGCGCCGAGGGCGAGGTGAAACTGATCCAGCCATTGGAACAGATACGGAACGAGGTGAAGTTCTGGCCGTAGTAGGGGAATGTGAACCCGAGGGGAACGGGTCCGTGGTTCCAGTCGTCGCCGGAGAACGGAGCGGGGGTACCGGTGCCGGAGATCTCCACCCAGTTGAAGACCGGGCCACCGGGTTCATTGCTGTCGACCCAGCGATAGCCGAAGGCGTCGGGGCCGCCACGACCCGCGGCGACCGGATCGCCGACGCGCGGATCGACCTCGCCCTTGGCAGGCGCGGGGCCGGACACGGGCGCTGTCGCCGTGGCGGAGTTCGCGGCGAGTGCCGTGAACACGAGGTCGCTGCCCCCCGTGTTCTGCACCGTCACCGTGCGCGCGGTGCGGCGTCCCGGACCGACCGAGACGGCGACCGCCGTCGGCGTGACGACGATGTCCGGCGGGACCACGCCGGTTCCGGACAGGGTCACCGAGACCTGCGCCTCGTTCGGATCGTTGGAGTCGAACACCAGCGTGCCGGGCCGCGGCCCGGCTTCGACGGGCTGGAACGTCACGACGAGTGTGCGGCTCTGGCCGGGCGGCAACGAGAAGCCGCCGGTCGGCGCCACCGAGTAGTCCGCGCTCGAGAGCGTGACGGCGCTCACGATCAGCACGTCCTGCCCCGTGTTGCTCACGCTCAGCGTGTCCAGAACGCTCAGCCCGAGGTAGACCGGTCCGTAGTCAAGGCTGTCGGGTTCGACGGAGATGTCCGGAACCGCGGTGACATGCAGGGAGACCGGCACCACGATGCTGGCCTCGTCGGGGTCGTTGCTCACGATGTCCAGGCTCGAGACGTAGTCGCCACCCGGAAGCTGGCGAGCGTCAAACGTCACGGTCACATCGGCGCTGCTATCGGGAGCCACGGTGCCAGCGCTCGGCTCCGCGGTGAGCCACGTTTGCAGCAAGAACGAGATCTCGTTCGTGAGTAGCTCCACGGCGTCGGGTCGGCTGTCGCCGTCCAGGTCCGAGTTGTTCTCGGAAAGCACGAAAGTGTTCACGATCGCACTACGGTCGGCGGCGATCACGATCGCCGACTGGCCGGCTTGCCTCGCGACCACAAATCCGGCTGGAGTTTCCCGACCAGGCAATACCGAGGCGCGGTCGCCATTGTCCGAGAAGAGCTCGGTGAACTGCGAGAACGGCGGCACCGATTCGGGCGAGTGGAACAGCCGATGCGCGGGATCCCACCAATACACCGGCGAGGTGGTCAAGAGGTCGCTGTTCGAACTCAGCCCGAGCGTGCTCCACAGCGTCGTCGGCGGACTGTGGGAGCCGTCGAGGTCGAATGTGCTGATCACCGCGTGCGCGCCCGCGGCGAGCTGGGCTGCCACGGCGTTCCAGTGCTCCGCAACCGCGAAGAAGTTCTCGTGATTGATGACGAGAAGATCCCAATGTCGACTGTTGAGCACGCTCCCGAACGTCAGCGGGTCGTTGTAGACCGCCGTGTACGGAAGTCCCGCCGTCTGGAGGGCCAAGTCCGCCCAGTGGGCCCCCGGCGCATGCGAGGGATCATCCGAGTACAGCAGGACGCTGATGGTCTCCGGGGCCCACTCGTAGCGGGCGAGAATCGCGGTAGCCGTAGCGCCCGGGTCTTTCAGGTTCCGAGGAACGGTGGCCGCGACGGGTCCGAGTTCCTGCCAACTCGTGGGTGTTGCGCCGAGCGCAGGTTGCGGCCCGCTGGTGGCCACTGTCAGGGTCCACTCGAGCGGGGCCGATCCTGTGTTCGACACGGTCAGCGTTCGCTGCGTGGTCTCGTCGCTCAATAGCGCCTCGCTGAACGAGGTGGGCGACACCAAGATGTCGGGCGGGACGACTCCGGTTCCCGTGAGCGGCAGCAAGAGCTGGGACTCGTCCGGGTCGTTGCAGGCCAGGGTGAGTGTGCCAGGCGTCGGGCCCGCGCTGCTGGGCCGGAACGTCACGAGCGCGATGAGGGACTGTCCGGGACCAACGGTGAACGCCCCGCTGGGCTGCACCGTGTAATCCGCGTGCGAAGACGTGATCCCCGACACGTTGAGCGGCAGGGCGCCCACGTTCTGCACCGTCAGCGACTCGGTCGCGGCAAGCGACAGGAACACCGGCGGGAAGTCGAACGAATTCCTGGAGAGCGCGATGTCGGGCGCAGCATTAACATGCAGGTGCGCGGTGGCCGAGACGCGCGGACGTACCGGATCGTTACTGTTGATGATCACGCTGCCATTGAAGTCTCCGCCCGCCATCCCGCTCGCGTCGAAACCGATCGCGAGATCGAGCTGACCACCGGCGGGGATCGTCCCGGACTCCGGCTCCACCGACAGCCACTGCGGGAGCGCCGCGATCTCGATCGCGAGCCCGTTCCGCACGTAAGGCGTGTTGAACGCGATGTTGAGCCCGACCTGCCGCGTCGCGTTCTGGATGCCCACCGACGCGAACGTCTGCGTCCCGCCCATGTTCAGGTACTGGTACACGATCCGACCGTCGGGGTAGAGCAGGATCTGGAACGTGAACGGTACGGACCCGCCGAGATAGGTCACGTTGCGCCACTCGACGATCATCCGCGTGCCGTCATAGCGGTAGAACACGGCACTGGGCGTCGTGAACAGGTCGGCCCAGAACGCCGCCAGCAGATTCTCCGGCGCGCCCAGGCTGGGCAGCGGGAACGTGGTGTACTGAGCCGAGGGCGAAGTGAAGCTGATCCAGCCATTGGAACAGATACGGAATGAGGTGAAGTTCTGGCCGTAGTAGGGGAACGTGAACCCGAGCGGAAGGGGGCCGCTGTTCCAGTCGTCACCGGAGATGGGTACGGCGCTACCCGTGCCGGAGATCTCCACCCAGTTGAAGACCGGGCCGCCGGGTTCGCCGCTGTCGCGCCAGGAATAGCCGAACGCGTCGGGGCCGCCACGACCCGCGGCGACCGGATCGCCGACGCGCGGATCGGGCTCGCCCTTGGCAGGCGCGGGGCCGGACTCGGGCGGGGCCACCGCGGCGAAGTTCGAGGTGAGCGTCGTGAACACGAGGTCGCTGCCACCCGTATTGGAAACCGTCACCACGCTGGAAGTCTGCTGGCCCGTGAATAGGCTGGCCGAGACCGACGTCGGCGCGATCGAGATGTTGGGCGGGACGAGGCCCTGGCCCACGAGTTCCGCCGAGGCGGTGGGCTGATCCGGGTCGTTGCTCGAAGCCGTGAGTTGGCCCAGGCCCGGCCCGGCGGTGGTGGGGCTAAAGGTCAGCACGACCGCGTGCGAGTCGCCGGGCGCGAGACTGAATCCCGCGAGCACGCCGGTGAATCCTGTCCCCGACAAGTTGAGGCCGTGCACCGTGAGCGGCTCGGTACCCCGATTGATGACCGTCAACGTGCGGGTCGAGGAACCGCCCACGAACACCGGACCGAAATCGAGTATCGGCGGAACCAGCGCGATATCCGGTGCGCTGGTGACGCTGAGATGCGCGGGCACCACGACCGAGGGCTCGTCGGGATCATTGCTTCGGATATGGACGTTGGCGTCGTACTCGCCGCCGGTCAGGCCCACGGCGTCGAACACCACGCCGACGGTCCCCACGCTACCCGCCGCAACCTGTCCGGTGTCGGGATCGAGGGCGAGCCACTCGATCGAGCTACCGGTGACGAGCGTCTGGTAGTACGCCACCGGGTTCCCGAACGCGCTGGCGGGTACGTCCATCAACGTGGTGGGTGGGAACGTGGCGGGTGGTGCCCAGTCCCAACCCACTCCGGCGAGAAGCGAGCCGAAGGAGGCGGGCACCGGGTAGGGCGAGATCCCCTGCTGGTTAAAGTAGGTGCTCGCGGCCTCGAACGAGGCCACGACCAGGTAGAAGCGGCCGGCCACCATGTTCACGTCGACCGGTCCGGAGCTGTACCAACCAGCCCCCGGCCCCGCCGGATTCAGCTGGGAGGCGCTCACCAATTGGTAGGTGCCCACCCGCGCCACGCCTTCGTAGACCAGGAACCAGATCTGCGTGCTGCCCGACGGGTCCAGGAAGAACCGATGCTCGTGGAGGTTTCGCGTGGTCGTGCACTCGAACGCATTGCCTCGAGTCCGCGGCCCGGCGAAGAACGAGTTCTGCTGGCTTCCGAACACCTCTTCGGTGGACGAGATGACGAGCCGCCCCGACCCCGAGATCGCCACCGAGGCGCTCGAGGTGTGGTCGATCTCCCCACTCACCTCGACCGTTCCGGGATACGGGGGGGCGTCGGAATCGCGGTTGCTGAGCGAGATCGGGACGCCGGATGCGATCACGGTCATCGGGAGACCGTCGCTGCCGACCTGATCCACCCGGACGGCTGCGCCGGGGGGCGCTTCGATCTCGGCGGTGAACGAGAGTTCGCTCGCTCCGAGATTGCCGATCGCGAGCGGGACCGTCGAGCGCTGGCCGGTGTGAAGTGCGGCCGACACCAACGTGGTCGCCACATCGATGTCCGGGGGGCCGAGCGTGGTGGCCTGCACGACATTGGAGAGTGCGCTGGCGTGCTCGTACTCGTCGTTCGCGCGCATCGCCAGGTAGTAGGCGGTCGAGAAGTCGAGTCCACGCACGCTCACGCTCTGCTCGGTGCCCGCAAGCTCAGGCTCGGGCAGCGGCGAAACCGCCGTCGCCGAGTCGAATGTGGCCTCGGTGATCGGGGCCGTCGAGTAGCGCACGTCGTACCGGCTCGCGCGACCAACCGCGCCATCGTCGCCCGGCGCAGTCCACGCCAGTTCGAGCCGATCGCCCTGGACGACCGTCACTCGCAGGTCGGCGACCGGGTCCGGCGGCACGCTATCGGCCTCGGCGATCGCCAGGAACGCGTCGAGGCGGCCCCCGGTGAGGACTCGTCCGGCCAGCGACGGCAGCTGCGTCACGGTGTTCAGGATCAGGCTCTTCGCTGTGAGCGGCGTGATGCCCGGATTGCGCGCGTACACCAAAGCGAGCGCGCCAGCGACGTGTGGCGTCGCCATCGAGGTTCCATTGAACACGGAGTAGCTGCCGTTCGGGACCGTGCTGAGCACGCCGACGCCGGGAGCGGCGAGGTCCACGCTGACCACGCCATAGTTCGAGAACGACGCGAGCACATCGTTCGCATCGGTGGCCGCCACCGACACGAGGCCGGGTACGTCGTAGCTCGAGGGGTAGTGCGGGCTGAAGTCGGTATTCCTGCCATCGTTGCCCGCCGCCGCGACGAACGTGATGCCGGCCGCTTCGGCGCGCAGGATGGATTGGCGCAGCGCCTCGGAGAAGCCCGCGCCGCCCCAGCTCGCGTTGATGATGTCGGCCCCCATCAACGTGGCGTAGTCGACTGACAGGATCGCGTCCGCGGTGGACCCGCCCTGCGGGCCGAGGAACTTGATGGGGAGCAATCGAACCTGCCAGCTCACACCGACGACGCCGACGCCATTGTCGCCCAGTGCGCCGACGGTGCCCGCCACGTGGGTTCCGTGGTCGATATCGTCCATGGGGTCGTTGTCGCGATTGATGAAATCCCACCCCCGCACGTCGTCCACGAACCCGTTGTGGTCGTCGTCCACCTGATTTCCGGGGATTTCCCCCGGATTGATGAAGATGTTCGCTGCGAGGTCGGGGTGGTTGTAGTCCACGCCGGTATCGATGATGGCCACGAGCACGTTCGAGCCGCCCGTACTCACCTCCCATGCTTGGGTGGCGCGGATGTCAGCACCCGGCGTGCCGCCAGTCTGGCCCGTGTTCCGCATTCCCCAGAGATTGCTGAAGAACGGGTCGTTCGGGACGCGGTCGGCATGCAGGAGGAAGTTCGGCTCGATGTACATCACGTCGGGATTCGAACGGTAGCGCGCGATCGCCGGGCTCACATCCTGCTCCACGATCCGAACGTGGTCCGCGCCGATGCCGGGTAGCGCATTCGTGGCGACGGCACCCAGGTCCGCGAGGATGATCTGTCGCTCCGCTGCCCCGAGGCCGTCCCTGAACCTCACGATGATCTCGCCCGGCACGTAGGGCGGCATCAACTGCTGTGCGGACGCCCCGGTGGCGATCGAGAGAACGACCGCCGTCACACTCGCACGCCAAGATGATGCGATCCAAGCGAGCCACTTCATCGCGCGGTCCTCCGGACGGAGTCGCGGGCTTCGCGAGGCAGTAACCACCTGCCTTGATCGGCCGCCGCGTCTCGTCCTGAATTTGGTGAGACGGCTAACTCTCGAATCGAACTTGCGCTGACCGGGGGATTCGCATCGAACGCGGGCCCTCGCGTGTCAATAGAAGCCTCGGTCCGCGAGAAGCGGCGCTCACCTGAGTCGGGACCGAGGAAGTGAGAGCCGTCGCGGAACGGACGACGCCCGCGGCTGTTGCGAAGAGCCGGCCGGGGGTCCGGGACGGCCGAATGCTATGAATCGTCCAGAACCGAAGCAAGAACTATCTTGTGCTGCTCGCTCTTGGCGATCGAGCGCTCGACTTCCCCGCGTCGAACCATGTGGTCACACCGATTGCAGGCCCGGAGCTTCGGCCGTCGGCCTGCGTCCCCGGAGTCATGGCCGCGGGTGTAGTTGGCCGCGGATGTCGTTGGCCGCGGATGCCGAACG
>CAYQNV010000014.1:0-6128 GCA_964418975.1 uncultured bacterium
TCGCGGTCGCGGTCTCGTTAGGCATCGCGCTCCATCGCGGCGGACTACCGCTCATGCTGGTGTGGGCGGTGGCCGGGGTGCTCGCGTGGCGTCGCGAACGGGTGTCGCGCGCGAAGCTCTGGCCGCTGGCATTGCCCGCACTGGTGCTTTTCGCCGAGGCTCCGCGCTTGTGGCACGTCATCCGCACGTTCGATGTGGGCGTCAACTTCCTGCCGAGCGAGGTGCGACAGCAAGGCGGCGCGCTCGCCGCGGGCTTGGCACCGCTCCGCCTGCTCGACGCCGCGAACGCGGTGTTGCTGCACGCGCCGTTCGCGCCACTCGCGCTCTACGCGCTGGCCGGGGCCCGGCGCTCGGCGCCGGCACTGCTGCTCAGCACGCTCGTGCTCGCGTTCGTTCCTGTGCTGCTGTTCGTCTACCTGCCGCTCGGATCGTTCCGCGACTACGACTCACTCGGCGCGGCCGGCGCCGCGTTTGCGGTGGCCTCGGCCTGGGCGATCGGCCGCGGGCTTCACGATTCCCCGCGCGCGGCGGCGCTCGGCGTGGGGCTCGCGCTCTCGATGGTGGTGCCGTTCCTGCTCATGAGTCTCTCGCTCACCGATCTCGACCGCGGCTTTGCGCGCGCCGACGCGATCGTGGCTGGCCCGCCCGCGCGCAGCGCCACCCACCGGGCGAGCGTGCTCGACTGGAAGGGCCTGCGCGCGTTGAACGAGGAGCGTTACGAGGTCGCGCGCGACGCCTACCGGCAGCTGTCGCTCGAGACGCCGGTGCCGCGCGCACTCAAGCTGTGGGGCGCGGCCGCGCTGATCGCCGATTCCCCGCGCGAGGCGCAGAGCGCGTTCGAGCGGTTGCTGCAGCGCGTGCCCGACGATCCGGTGGGCTGGTACGGGCTGTGGATGAGCGCCGCGGCGGCGGGGGATTCCGTCCAGGCCCGGCGCGCCTCAGAGCGCGCGCTTCGCTGGAGCACCGACAGCCGCGAGATGCGCGACGTGGTGGAGTTCTTCGAACACTACCCGCGGCTCTACGGCGTGCTGCGCCAGGTGCTCGAGCCGGCCGGTGCGCCCGGGCCCTGATCGGGGCCCGGGGCGCACGGCATCCGTGGTTACCGGCGGTCGTTCCGCATCACCAGCAAACGCACGAGTTGCAGCGCCGCCATGGCCGCGGCCGCGACGTAGGTGAGTGCGGCGGCATCGAGCACCTTCTTGGCACCCGCGACCTCGTCGGGTCGCACCGCGCCGGTGTCGGTCAACTGGACCAGCGCGCGCCGCGAGGCGTCGAACTCCACCGGCAGCGTGACCAGGTGGAACAGCACCGCGCCGGCGAAGAACACGATGCCCAGGTCCATGAGCAGGCCGGCGAACGGCGTGCGGGCCCCGATCAGGAGACCGATCAGGAACAGTGGCATGGCCGCGGTGCTGGCGATGCCCACGACGGGCGCCATGCCGGCGCGCATCTGCAGCGGGAAATAGCCCTGGTGGTGCTGCAGCACGTGTCCCACCTCGTGCGCCGCCACGGCGATGGCCGAGATCGAACCGCCCGCGTAGTTGGACTCCGACAGGCGGACTTTTCGAGCCCCCGGATCGTAGTGGTCGGACAGCACGCCGCCCACCTGCTCGATCTGCACGTCGGTGACGCCGTTGCGGGACATGATCTGGCGCGCCATGTCGCGGCCGGTGAGCCCGTTGGTCGCGCGCACGCGGGAGTAGCGGTCGAACGTGCTCTTCACCTTCCACTGCGCCCACATGGCGAACGCCATGGCCGGGAGCAACAGGAACCAGGTGCGATCCAATCCGAACATGAACATGTGGTTTCCACTCCGCGAGAACGGGACGGTATAGGGCCTTTGGGGTAGCCGGTTCAGCTCTATTCGACGCAGCAGCATGCGCGGAGTTGTCAGGCCGCTGCAAGACCGGCACTCCGGTCGGCACGAATGGCCTATATTGGCGCGACTTCCCCGCGTCCAAGCGCACTCTGGGGCCTGCCATGAACCCGACCGCCGTGGACCTTCGCAGCGACACCGTCACGCGCCCCACCGCCGCCATGCGCCGCGCCATGGCCGAGGCAGAGGTGGGCGACGACGTGTTCGGGGACGATCCCACCGTGATCGCGCTCGAGCAGCGCGTGGCCGTGCTCGCGGGCAAGGAGGCGGCGCTGTTCGTGCCGAGTGGCACCATGGGCAACCAGCTCGCGGTGAACGTGCTCACGCGCCCCGCCGACGAGGTGTTGCTCGAGGCCGAATCGCACCTCTATTTCTACGAGGCGGGAGGTCTCGGGGCGAACTCCGGCTGCCTCGCCAACCCGATCCGTGGCGAGCACGGGCTGCTGCCGCTCGAAGCACTCACGGCGGCGCTGCGCGACGACGACGATCACATCGCGCGCGTCACGCTCGTGTGCGCCGAGAACACGCACAATCGCGCGGGCGGCGCGGTGGTGCCGCTGGAACGGCTGCGCGCGCTCGCGGACCTGGCGCGCTCGCGGAACCTGCGCGTGCACCTGGACGGGGCGCGGCTGTGGAACGCCAGCGCGGCCACCGGAGTTCCGATCGCCGATTGGGCGGCCTGCGCGGACACGGTGATGATGTGCTTCTCCAAAGGGCTGGGTGCGCCGGTGGGCTCCATCCTCACCGGCTCGACCGAGCACATGCGCTCGGCGCGTCGCACGCGCAAGCGCTGGGGCGGGGGCATGCGCCAGGTCGGGATCCTCGCGGCCGCCTGCCTGCACGCGCTCGATCACCATGTCGCGCGACTGGCGGACGACCACGCCCGCGCCAAGCGACTGGCCGACGCGCTGGCGCTTATTCACGGTGTGCGCGTGCTGCCGGCCGAGACGAACATCGTGTACCTGGACCTGGAGCCGCCCATCCCCGACGCGCGCAGCGTGGCCGCCGCACTCGCCGAGCGCGGCGTCCGCCTGAGTGTCTACGGCCCCCGCCGGCTTCGCGCGATCACCCATCTCGACGTGGACGACGCGGGGGTCGAACGCGCGATCGAGGTGTGCCGCGAGGTGCTCGCGACCGCCGCGGTCGGCCGGCGGTGAGCCGGTCCGCCGCGCCCGGCCGGGGCCCGGTCCAGGGGCCCCAGGGGCTGTCCATGCCCCCGCGGGAGTTCGCCGGCTCCGGCGCCGGCCGAGCGGTGGACGCTCCCCGACCCCCGTGCTAACTTCCGTCCGCTTTTCCGGCATCGGTCTCCCGCCTCTTCACTAAGGATCAAGTGTGACCCACGAGCGACCCTCCGGCCGCCCCGGCACCTTGTTCCTGGTGGCGACGCCGATCGGCAACCTCGAGGATGTCTCCGCGCGCGCGCTTCGCGTCCTGCGCGAGGCCGACCTCGTGGCCGCCGAGGACACGCGTCACACGCGACGGCTGCTCACGCACTTCGGGATCCCGGCGCGCGTGGTGAGCCTGCACGAGCACAACGAGCGTGCTCGGGCGGCATCGCTGGTGGAGCGCGTCCAGGCAGGGGAGGACGTGGCGCTGGTGACGGACGCAGGTTCGCCGGGAATCGCCGATCCGGGGTATCCCGTGGTGCGGGCCGCGGTGGCCGCAGGGGTGCGGGTGGAGAGCATTCCCGGGCCGAGCGCGGTGATTGCTGGACTTCAGGTCAGCGGCCTGCCCACCGACGCTTTCCTGTTCGCGGGATTCCTGCCGCCCAAGGGGGCGGCGCGGCGGAGGCGGCTCGAGGAGCTGTCCGAACAGCGCGAGACCGTGGTGGTGTTCGAATCGCCGCACCGTATCGAGGCTTGCCTCACCGACCTCGAGCAGGTGTGGGGGGAGCGTCCGATCGCGCTGGCGCGCGAACTGACGAAGTTGCATGAACAAGTGTTGCGCGGCAGTGCGCGCGAGGTTCGCGCCGCACTGCGCGCCGAGTGGAGACGAGGCGAGATGGTACTGGTACTGGGCGGCAGGACACGGTCGGAACGCGGGCGCGCACGCGCCGCCGCGATCGCGGACACCGAGTGAGCGCGCCCGAGGTGTTGGTCCCGAGCCCGGAGGGCGAGGTGAGCGGCTACAAGGACGTGCTCAAGCGGCTCGCCCACCAGTGGCTCGACCCGCTCGTGCGTGGGCTGCTCGCCATCGGGCTCAAGGCGGACCACCTCACTGCGCTGGGTTTTCTCCTGAGCATCGCCGCGGCGCTCCAGTTCGCCACGGGGCACTTCCGGGTCGCGGCTTCGGTGACGCTCGCCGCAGGGATCTGCGACATCCTCGATGGCCAACTTGCACGCCGGTCGGGGCGAGCCACGCGTTTCGGGGCGTTCCTCGACTCCACGCTCGACCGCGTCGCGGAAGCGGCGCTGTTCATGGGCATCGCGTGGTTCTACATGTTCAATCTGGTGGACATGGCCAGCAACCCGCAGCGGGTGATCGCCAATCTCCATAACGAGCTCGAGCCGGTGACGTGGGCGGTCATCGCCATGCTGGCCATGCTCGCGCTGGTGGGTTCGCTGATGGTGTCGTACACGCGGGCCCGGGCCGAGGGGCTCGGGCTCGAGTGCAAGGTCGGCTGGTTCGAACGGCCGGAACGAATGGTGCTGCTCATCATCGCGGGCTACGCGGGGCTCGGGCCGGTCATGCCGGCCGCGCTCCTCGTGCTCGTCGTGTTCTCTTTCGCCACCGCGATCCAGCGGATGGCGCATGTGTGGAAACGCACCCGTCCGACGGGTGGCGATTCCGCGGAGGTCTGAGGTCCCATGAGCTCCAAGGGCTCCAAGGTGCGTGTCGCGATCATCGGCGTGGGGAACTGCGCCTCGTCGTTCGTTCAGGGACTTCACTACTACCGCCACGCCAAGGCCACGGAGCGCGTCCCCGGCCTGATGCACGTCAGCCTCGGCGGGTACCACATCAGCGACGTCGAGATCTCGGCGGCGATCGACGTGGACGCGAACAAAGTCGGCAAGGACGTGTCCGACGCCATCAGGACATGGCCCAACAACACCGTGGTGTTCGCGAAGGTGCCGAGGCTGGGCGTCACGGTGCAGCGCGGCATGACGCACGACGGCTTGGGCAAGTACCTGTCGCAGATCATCAAGAAGGCCCCGGGCTCCACCGTGGACATCGTGAAGCTGCTCAAGGACACCAAGACCGACGTGGTCGTGAACTACCTGCCCGTGGGCTCGGAAGAGGCCACCAAGTGGTACGTCGAGCAGGTGCTCGAGGCCGGATGCGCGTTCGTGAACTGCATCCCGGTGTTCATCGCGCGCGAGAAGTATTGGCAGGAGCGCTTCGAGAAGAAGGGCCTGCCCGTCATCGGGGACGACATCAAGTCCCAGGTCGGCGCCACCATCACGCACCGCGTGCTGGCGAACCTGTTCGTGGACCGGGGCGTGCGCATCGACCGCACCTACCAGCTGAACTTCGGCGGCAATACCGACTTCATGAACATGCTCGAACGCGAGCGCCTGGAGTCCAAGAAGATCAGCAAGACGTCGGCGGTCACGAGCAATATCCCCTACGACCTGCCGGCCGAGGATGTGCACGTGGGGCCCTCGGACTACGTGCCGTGGTTGAAGGACCGCAAGTGGTGCCACATCCGCATGGAGGGCACCACGTTCGGGGACGTGCCGCTGAACCTGGAGATGAAGCTCGAGGTGTGGGACTCGCCCAACTCGGCCGGCGTCGTGATCGACGCGGTGCGCTGCGCCAAGCTCGGCCTCGATCGCGGGCTCAAGGGGGCGCTGATCGCGCCCTCCGCGTACTTCAAGAAGTCCCCGCCGGTGCAGTACCCCGACGATGTGGCGCGCGCCATGACCGAGGAGTTCATCCGCACCTACGGCCACGGCCGCATCGCGAGGAAGCTCGCGGAGGCGGGAAGGCTGAAGAAGGCCGTGGGGCTTAGGAATGGCGAGCCGGCCGCGGCCGGCGTGTCCGCGGATGGGCGCGCACAACGCGCTCCTGCGCGCGCGCGTGTCGCGGCTCGCGGGCGCGCGGCCCGGGCGGGCGCCCGCCGGCGCTGATCCCTTTCGCATGATTCCGGAGGCGGCGGGACAGGCGGGCGGGGGACGCTAGCCTCATGTCCGGGTGTTTCGTCACCTTCGAGGGGGGCGAGGGCTCGGGCAAGAGCACTCAGCTCGAGCGGCTCGCAGCCCGCCTGCGCTCGCGAGGCCTCGATCCGCTCGTGACCCGCGAGCCCGGCGGC
>CAYQNV010000015.1:0-21396 GCA_964418975.1 uncultured bacterium
GCTTCGACCTCGCGCTCGATGTGATGCGCGAGCTCGAGAGACTTCGCCGCGCGCCCGCACGGTTGTGGAGCTGCATCACGCATTCGGGCTTGTCCCTTTGACGTCCTGTGGCATTGCATTACTTACACACCAATCAATAACAACGCCTTCCAGCGGCCGCGCCAAGAGCGGTGCGGCGCTGATGCCGAGCGTTAGACCCACGAAAGGCATGTCATGCCGCGCGGCCGGCGGTCAATCGAAGGTCGGTGGCGAATCACCGAACCCGAGAGCGGTTCTCGCTCCACTCAGCGCGCGCGCGACTCGAGACGCTCGCGCGCCAGCGCGAATGCCGCTTCCGCCCCCGCGGCGTCCGCCGGCGCGACCGTCACCATGTCGGCGCTGCCCCCACCCTTGCCGCGCGCCGCGGCCAGTAGCTCGGGCAGCCACGGCCTCAGGTCGAGCGAGGCGTCGGCCCGGACGCGTGCCAGCACGAGCGAGGGCTCGGGTGCGCGCGTGCCCGACACCACCCAGGGTGCCCCGGCCTCGAGGCACTGGAGCGCGAACGCGCGCGTCTCCTCGCGCGAGCGCACGTCGGCCAGCACGGCGACGGCTCGGGGCGGAGCGCCAACGGCCGCGCGCGCCTCGTCGGCCAGCAGGCGCAGCGTCATCGCGGCGAGCCGCTTGCGGAAGTCCTCGCGCTCCTCGAGCGCTCTCTCTAGATGCGCAATCAGCTCGCGTTCGCCGCTGCTCCGCCGCTTCGCCGCTTCGAGCAGCTGCTCGGTGCGCCAAGCATGATCGCGCAGCGCCCGGGCGCCGCACAGGAAACTGAACCGCACGTTTCCGCGGATACGCTCCCAGCCCACGATCTTGATGGCACCCACCTCGCCCGTGCGGCGCGTGTGCGTGCCACCGCACGCCGACCAATCCCAGTCCGGAACCTCGACGACGCGGATGCGACCCGCGACCTGGGGCGGCTTGCGGAGCGGGAAGCGCTTGACGCCCTCGGCGTCGGTCCAGTGGAGCACGAGTGCTCGGTCGTCCCACAGCACGCGGTTCGCCGCCTCCTCCACGGCCTCGACGGTTCGCCAGTCCACGTCGGCGAGCCCCACCTCGATGACGCTTCGCTCCTCGCTCAGCGTGCTGGAGACCGTGGGAGCGTCGCGCAGGCGTTCGAACGCCGCGGACAGGATGTGCTGTCCCGTGTGCTGCTGCATGTGATCGAACCGTCGTTCCCAGTCGATCGCGCAGGCGAGCGGACCCGTGCTCCGAAGCGCGGCGCCGCCTTCGGGCGGCGCGGCCAGCACGTGCCAGACGCGCTCGTCGTCATCCACCTGCACGTCCAGCACGCGCGCGCCGGCGATATCGCCCTGATCCGCGAGCTGGCCACCGCTCTCGGGATAGAACCATGTGGCGGCAAGTTCCACCGCCGGCTGTCCGCGGTGCTCCCCCACCTGCACCACGTCGCCCGAAAACTGGTGCGTGTAGCTGTCGTCGTAGTAACGCCGGTCCGATGCCATAGGCACTCCCGTCAGCGGCCCTTCGCGGGTCGCCGTGACACGCCCCAGCGCTTGAGCATGCGCCACAGCGTCGTGCGCGACACGCCGAGCGAGCGCGCGGCCGCGGTGGCGTTGTCGTCGTGGCGCGCGAGCACGCGCAGCACGTGTTCGCGCGTGACGTCGTCCAGCGAGCGGGCATCGGGGTCGCGCACCGCCCGGGAGCGGCCGCCGCGCGGCAGCGACTCGTCGGTCGCGGGCGGGGCCTCCTCCGCCGGACCGCGCGCGAGCAGCCGCGGCGTGCGCACCGAGGCCGGCAAGTCCTGAGGTCCCAGCCACTCACCCTCCGACACCGACACCGCGTGCTCGATGGCGTTCTCCAGTTCGCGCACGTTGCCCGGCCACTCGTGCCGTGCCAGCAACGTCATCGCCTCGGGCGCGAATCGCAGCGCACGCCGTCCCGTGCGACGCGCCGAGCGCTCCAGGAAGTACGAGGCCAGGAGCCCGATGTCGCCAGCGCGCTCGCGCAACGCGGGTAGCTCCAGCTGCACCACGTTCAGCCGGTAGTAGAGGTCCGCGCGAAAGCGGCCCTCCGCCACCAAGGACTGGAGGTCACGATGCGTTGCGGCCACGACGCGCACGTCCACCAGGCGCGGCGTGTTCTCCCCCAGCCGTCGCACTTCATTGTTCTCGAGCGTGCGGAGCAACCTCACCTGCGTGGCGAGCGGCATGTCCCCGATCTCGTCCAGGAACAGCGTGCCGCGATGCGCTTCCTCGACCAAGCCGGGCCGGTCGATCGACGCGCCGGTGAAAGCGCCCTTGGCGTAACCAAACAGCTCGCTCTCGATCAACGACTCCGGCAGCGCCGCCACGTTCACCGCCACGAACGGCCCCTGCGCGCGCTTCGAGAGCACGTGCAGCGAGCGCGCCACCAGCTCCTTGCCGGTGCCGCTCTCCCCCAGGAGGAGCACGGTGCTCTCGGTGGGCGCCACGCGCGCCACCAGGCGGAGCAGCCGTTGCATGCGCGCGCTCGCGCCGACGATGGGCGAAAGCGGTAAGTCCGTCGATGCCAGGCGCGGTGCGCGCCCACCCGCGCCGGCGCCGGCGCTCGGTCGGACGCCGCTCAAGCGACGCCTCCGGGAGACGAGGGGGCGGGCACCGGGCGGCTGGGGTTCACTGTTTCAAGATGACACGCCAGCCGCCCTCGACTCAACCGGTCGGGCCCGTCCCGTGGCGGGGGCCTTCGACCAGCGTGAGCCGTGGCCCGGGCGTAGCACCCGACCCGCCCCCGCCCGCCCCCGCGCGGACCTCGGCCGGGAGGATATCTCCCGCCACGCCCGGCTGGTCGATCTCTTCGAGGCGCAGGTAGAAGAACGTCCAGGCGTACTGGATGACGGACATCACCAGCGGCAGCACGAACAATCCCACGGTGACCCACGTGGACCACGACGATCCGGGCACGGCCATGAAGAACACCGCGCACGTGAACAACAGCGTGAGCACCATGGCCACCGAGATGGCGATCATCTCGAGCCAGCGCTCGAGCCGTCCCGGCGTCAGATGGAACGACCGTGCGAACGCGCCGAACGCGGTGGTGTCGCGCAGCACGGCGGCCTCGGTGGCCATGGACAGCCGGAAGCCCGCCCACACGCCAGGCAGCACCAGGAAGAGCCCGGCCCCGAACATGGCGGAGTTGCGCAGCAGCTCGGTCACGAACAGCCAGGGCAGGCGGCCGAGCGCACGGGCATAGCACTGGAGCACGTCGGCGGGAGCGCTCCCGGGCACGGTGTTGAACACTGAGCGGGCGCGGAAACGCAGCATTCCCGCCACCAACAGAGACACGAGGAAGTCGCCCACGAGCACCACGCTGTTCAAGAACAGGTTGCGCGCAGTCAGGCCGCCGGGCTCGTCCGGCGCAGGCAGCACGGCCTGCATGGCGAGCCAGGGCGTGTGCAGGAGCAGCGGCACCCACAGCGAATGCAGCGCATCGCGGCGGACGGCAAGGTCGAACGCCAGCGCGAACGCATGGCGTGACGAGATCGGAAGGCGGCGGTGGGCGGACAGGGGGGCCATGGAAGGATTAGTACCAGCATCGAATGTACGAGCAGCGCCCGACGCGGGTCAACGCGGCGCGACGTGGGGAGCGACGCGTTTGCCCGTTCTCGCGCGCGTTCCTATGCTCGCGATCCGATGGCACGACTCTCTCATCTCGATGCGCGCGGCCGTGTCCGCATGGTGGACGTGACGCCCAAGGCCGAGACACTGCGCGAGGCGGTGGCGCGTGGGCGCGTGCGCATGGCGGCCGCCACGCTGCGCTTGCTGCGCTCGGGCCGCTCGGCCAAGGGCGACGTGTTCGCTACCGCGCACCTCGCCGCGGTGATGGCGGCCAAGCGCACCGGCGAGTGGATCCCGCTGGCCCACCCGCTGCGCGTGGAGGCGGTGGACGTCAAGTTCACGCGGATCGCGCGACCGGCCGCAGTGGCGATCGAATGCCGCGTGCGCACCACTGGCCGCACCGGCGTCGAGATGGAAGCACTCACCGCGGTCGCGGCGGCGGCGCTCACGCTGGTGGACATGCTGAAGGCGGTGGACCGGAGCATGGTGATCGGCGAGATCGCGCTGTGGGAGAAGCGCGGTGGCCGGACCGGCGAGTGGCGGCGAGCCGCGCCGGCGCGCGGTGGCGCGACGGGGCGGCGCACGCGCGCGTCCGCGCAACGTCCACGCGCGCGCGGCACACGGCGCCGCTCGTGACCGCGCCGCGGCTGCTGCGCTACGCCGAGGCGCGGGCGCGTGTGCTTGACGCGGCGCAGCCGTTGCCCGCCGTGAGCGTGCCGCTGGCCCAGGCGCTGGGGCGAGCGCTGCGCGAGGCGGTGGTCGCGCCCCACTCACTGCCATCGTTCCGGAACAGCGCCATGGACGGTTTCGCCGTGCGCGTGGCCGACCTCGGGACCGCGAGCGAGTCCTCGCCGGTCACGCTGCGCGTGGTGGAAGTGCTCCCGGCGGGCCGCGCGAGCGAGCGGCCGCTGGCCGCGGGCGAGGCGGCGCGCATCATGACCGGCGCGATGCTACCGATGGACGCAGACGGCGTGGTGCCGTTCGAGGAGTGCGAGCGAGGAGGCACGGGCGAGAGCGAGCGCTGCGTCGTGCGGCGGCCATCGCGAGCTGGCGACCACGTGCGCGCGGCGGGCGCCGACTTGCCGTCCGGCGCGCTCGTGCTGGAACCCGGTCGCGAGTTGTCGGCGCACGACCTGGCACTGCTCGCGGCCCTCGGACGTCCGCGGGTCGCGGTCTCGCCCAAGCCGCGAGTAGCGGTGCTGTCCACAGGTGACGAGTTGCTGGACGTGGACCAGCCGCTGCGCCCCGGCGCGATCCGCGATAGCAACCTGCCGCTCGCCCGGCTGCTGCTCGAGTCGAGCGGCTGCGAGGTCATGCGCGCCGAGCGGTTGCCGGATGATGCCGGCCGCGTGGCGACACGGGTGCGACAGTCGCTCGAGACCTGTGACGTGGTGCTCACGCTCGGAGGAGTGTCCGCGGGTGACCACGATCCCGTGAGGACCGCGCTGGCGAGCCTCGCCGGCCTGGAACTCTGGCGCGTCGCCATGCGGCCCGGCCGGCCGCAGGCGTTCGGCGCGCCGGACGGCAAGCTGTTTTTTGGCCTGCCCGGCAATCCCGCATCAGTGGCGTGCGTGTTCGAGGTGCTCGTCCGCCCCGCGCTCCGCGCGCTGCAAGGTCACGCCGCGCTCGACCGCCCGCGCGTTCCGGTGCGCGCCGGCGCCGACGTGGAGTCGCGCGCCGGCCGCACCGACTTCGTGCGCGTGACGCTCGAATGGCGAGACGGCGTGCTGTGGGCGACCCCCGCGGGCCTGCAGCTCTCCGGGCACCTGACGCCCCAGTCGCGAGCGCACGCGCTGCTCGTGGTGCCCGAGGACACCGAGCGCATGGTCCAAGGGGACGCGGGCGAGGCGTTCGTGTGGCGGCTGCCGGGGCTCGGCCCCTGAGTCCACGCGCTGGCCGGCACCGTCGTTTCAACGCCTCGCGAACTTGAGGTGCGTCACGCCGGGGGCGGCGACCGTCCGCACGAGCTGGCTGGGATCGGCGACGAATCCGTCGAGCGACATCGAGATCTTGAAGCGCAGCTTGGACACGTTCTACCTCGCCCGGAGTGAGCCTCGACCGCGGAATATCCTCTCGACTAGCGCTGCCGCTCGCGGTTCGGAGTGGTCTCCACCTGCACGCGGCCCGAGGGGTCGGTGGTGAGCCACGCCCAGCCACTCCCGAACACGCTCGTCGCGGCGGCGTTCAGGCGCTCCTGGCACCCGGTGAACGAGCCGAACGCGGCGTCGATGGCGCGGGCCAGTTCGCCGCTCGGTGCGCGACCACCCGCTTTGTCGAGCGAGCTCCACAGCAGTGTGTGGTTGGCATGCCCACCGGCGTGATTGCGCACGCCGCTGCGGATGGTTTCGGGGACGTTCGCAAGCTCGCGCAGGAGCCGCTCCACGCTCCAGCCCGCCAGTTCGCTCCGGCCTGTCACGGCCTTGTTGAGGTTCGTGACGTAGGCGGCGTGGTGCTTGTCGTGATGCAGTGCCATCGTCGCGGCGTCCAGGTGGGGTTCGAGCGCGTCGAACGCGTAGCCGAGCGGCGGCAGCGTGAAGGGTCCGCTCGCCGCTGCGGGCATGGCGCCAGGCGCCGGCGTCGTCGGCACAGCGGGCTTGGCCGCAACCTCGCCCGCGGCATGCAGCGTGGAGGGCGCGACTGAGGCGGCGGTCAATCCGATGGCCAACGCTTTCAAGGCCTGACGGCGATCCATGGCGGTGCTCCCGGGGTTCGAGATCGTGCGCGGCCGAGAGCGCCGCGACGGCGCGCTCAGGCCTGTTCGTCGCCCCGCCAGAATACCGGCACCAGCGTGGTCCACACGAGCACGCCGAGGGCGGCGAGGTCCGGGGCCATGCTCCAGCCGAGGAAGCGGCCCCCCATGGCGTGCACCCAGAGCACGAACGACGACGCGGCCACGCCAACCGAGATCCACTGTGGCCCGCGCCGGTCGGCCGTGCTCCACGCGCGCACCACCACCACCAGGACCAGGCAGACGAGCGGCCACTCCCCCGCGAATCGCGCCTCGGCGAACGCACGACCGCCGAGGTAGACGGCCACCACCTCGCCGGGCACCAGCTTCACCAGCCGGCCGAGCCACGGATCGAGTGGGCCCGCGGGCCTACCGACTACGCTGGCCTTGGAAGCGCAACGGATCCTCAGCGAACCTTGCATGCGCGCCTCCTCGCCCCGGCTCTGCGCTTCACGAACGCGAGGCGGCCCGCGCCAGCTCGGCCACGCGCTCGACCAGCTCGAGCAGCGAGGCTTCGCCGCAGCCGTCGTCGAACTGCACCTCGTGCGCGCGTTCACCCTGTTCGATGCGCACGCGGTACTGGATCATGTCGGGCAGGTGCGAAGACCGCCGCGGCGCGAGCGCGAAGAACGCCACGCCCTGCACCAGCTGCGCCAGTCGCTGCTGGGCCTCGACCGGAAGACGATCGGTGTCGAGGTCGTGCTCGCTACGAAGCCCGGCGATGCCTCCGCTCTGCACCACGTGGATCCGCACGCTTCACGGCTCCCTTCGCTCCGGCCCTCGCGGTCGGCTGCTTTCGAGCCTTGCGACCCGCGGAACCCTTCACCTCGATGCCCACCTGCTTCCACGCCGCACGCACCACGCTCGCGCCCTTGGTGCCGAACTCGCGTCCGGCCAGGTCCACCGTGGCAGCGGCCGCCACCATGAAGTCGGCGTCGCGGCGCAACACCTGCGTGAGTGCAAGGTACCAGACCTTTCCCGCCTTGACCCACGCCCGGCCCCCGAATCCGATGGCCGCGAGGTAGAACGCGTGGTTCG
The DNA here is from genome assembly GCA_964418975.1 of uncultured bacterium. GTDB lineage: Bacteria > Eisenbacteria > RBG-16-71-46 > RBG-16-71-46 > RBG-16-71-46 > JAIOPA01. The sequence goes on from CAYQNV010000015.1 coordinate 7,354, forward strand.
GGATGCCCGAGTTGATGTGCACGCCGCCGTTGTCGTCGTCGGTGTCCACGTAGCCGTCCATGTGGCCGGGCTGCGGATCGCGGCCGATGCGCGGATCGTCGTAGGCGGTGTCCGGCGCCTTCATGCTGCGGAGTGCCACGCCCTTTACACCCTCGGCCCACAGGCCGGCGCCGATCAGCCAGTCCGCGCGCCGTGCCGTCTGCGAGCGGGCGTGCTGTTTCACGAGCGAGCCGAACACATCGCTCATGTGCTCGTTCAAAGCGCCGCTCTGGCCCTCGTACTCGAGCCCGGCCTCGTACTGGGTGACGCCGTGCGCGAGTTCGTGGCCGATCACGTCGAGTGATTGGGTGAAGCGCCCGAAGATCTCGCCGTCGCCGTCGCCGAACACCATCTGGCGACCATTCCAGAACGCGTTGTTGAACGCGCGCCGGTAGTGGACCGTGGCGTCGAGCGACAGGCCCCGGCCGTCGATGGAATCGCGCCCGTGCACCTTGGCGAAGTACTGATAGGTGGCGCCGAGCGCGTCGTAGGCCTCGTTCACCGTGACGTCGTCGGTGGCCTCCTCGCCCTCGTGCCGGACCTGCCGGCCGGGTAGCGCGAAGCCGTGATCGGCATCGAACACGGTGCGGCGCGGGCCGTGGCCGGGCGTGGTGTGAAGCGGCGTGAGGCCGCGCAGCGAGCAGCGCTCGGCGCGCACCTCGAGTGCGAACGCGAGGCTCTCGCGCGCTCTTTCCGCGAGCCCCGGCCAGTGCGTATCCGGCAGCCGAGCCAGGTGTGCGAATACGTGCGGCGGGACGATGGTGTGCGCCACCGGGCGCGACTCCGGCGCGACTGCGATCCGGCGCATGGGCACCTCCTGGTTCCCGCCGCGCGTGGGTGGCGGCGCGGGCCGGGAAGTCGTGACGCGTAGGGCGCTGCTGCGTCGCGAAGACCTCTACGACTCGCGAGCGACGCGGGTTGCCCCATGCGAACCGCATGCCGGCGCGTGACCAGGCGGCAGGGTTTCACGTTCGTGTGGCAGGCACCGCGCCAACTCAGCTTCCGAACGGCAGCTCGCTGGGTGGAACGCCCCAGCGCCCGGCCGGGCCGGGCCGGCTGCAGGCGCGTGCCGTGAGCCGCACGGCCAGACGCTGACCGCGACCGGGCAGCCCCGAGCCGGTGGCAGTGTCAGCGCGCCGCGAGCACGCGCTCCACGAACCAATAGCCGCCCGCGGCCGCGATCGCCCACGCCAGCGTGGTGACCAGCCGACGGTGCGCGCTCTGCGAACGCCGCGCGAGCCACGCGAGCGGCGGTGCGGCCACCAGCACGATCACCGCCTGCCCCAGCTCGACGCCCACGTTGAAGCCCGCGAGCGACCAGCCCAGTGCCTCGCGGGGCAGCCCGAACTCCGCCAGCACGCTCGCGAAGCCGAAGCCGTGCACGAGGCCGAACGCGAACGCCAGTGGGCCGCGCAGGTCGCGGGTCGCACCCCGCGAGCGCAGCGTCTCGAACGCGACGAACACGATCGAGAGCGCGATGGCCGGCTCCACGAGGCGGCCCGGTGCGCGCACCCAACCGAGCGCGGCCACCGCCAGCGTGATGCTGTGGGCGGCAGTGAACGCCGTCACCACGCCCAACAGCCGCCGGATGCCGCCGCCCAGCAGCAGCAGGCCGAGCACGAACAGGATGTGGTCGGGCCCGATGGCGATGTGGTGCACGCCGGCCGGCACGAACGTGCGCAGCACGGCGAACGTGCCGGCGGTGCCCGCGGCATAGACGCGCGCCTCGCGATGGGTGGCGGTGAGCACGTCCTGTCGGAGCAGGCGATCGCCGCGATACACGGTGAGGAACGTCTCGTGCGTTGGCACTTCGGGGAACACCGGACCGTGCACCTCGAGCGAGGCGGCGGGCGCGGGAAGCGAGCTGGTGCCCGTCAGGAGCACACCCCGGCCGCGCGGGTCGGGCCGCGCCTGTGACCAGCTCCAAGCGAGTGGTGAGCCATCCACCCGCACGCTCCAGCGTCGCGCCAGCGAATCCGCGAGCGCGGGACCCGCGCGAGCGAGGAACTCCGGCTCCAGGAACCACTCCGGCATCGGAACGCGCAGCACCAGGGCGGCGTCATCTGGGTGCACGGTCAGCGAGAGGTCGACGCGTTCCCCGGCCCAGCGGAGTTCGAGGTGGGCATAGGACACGTCGTGCGCGCGTGCCGGGAGCGCGAGCAGTGAGATCGCGAACAGTGTGGCCGCAACGCCGAGCACGCGCGTCACCCACGCGCGCGGCGCGGAGCCCTCCCTCACCGTCGGCGCCAGACGCGAACCGGCGCGGGCCCCGTGCGACGCGCGAACGTGAGCGAGGCCCACGTGCTTTCCCAGTCGGCGAGCGTGGGGTCGGGACTCGGCACCATGTGCACGGTGCTCACCAGCCATTCGCCCGGCTCGACCACGCCCAATCGCACCTCGCCTCGCGCATCGCTGCGCGCCTGTTCGACCTGGGCGACCGAATCGCGATCGGCGAGGGCCCGCGTGTGGCCGTCGGCCGCGAGCGGCTGGCGCCACGTCTTCACGATTGCGCCGGAGAGCGGGCGACCTTGCCACAGCACCCGAACGCGCAGCGTCGCGGACTCCCCGGGGCGTGAGAGCGGGACCAGCTCGAGCGGCTGTCCCAGCGGCCGGCTCGCCCGTCGTGCGTCGGCACCGCGGAACCACGCTTTCGCGCACCGTCGATAGCGCTCCCGTACCACGCCCGGGTGCGGCGAGCGCTGTCGCTCGGTGAGCGGTCCGGACAGGCCTTCCTCGGAGAGGTAGGCGTCGAACTCGTCGGCGGGCAACTCGACGAACGCGTGGTTCGACTGGTACTGGAGCCAGGTTCCGCCGCCATCGGCAAACGTCTGGCGTGCCCACATCGTGCTGCCCGACGGAGCCATCTCGGCGAGCGAGAACGGCCGATAGGTGAAGAAGGAGAAGCTCACGCAGCGCTCGGGAGCCCACGGCTTCGCTTCGCCGCGGAAGCCCGTGCCCGAACAGGCCCCCACGTCCACCAGTTCTTTCTGGGCGGGCGAATACTGGCTCGGCGAGAGCCAGTACTGGTGTGCGGTCCCGGGCGCCGCGAACAGCAGGAGCAGCAGCCCGAGGAGCGCGGAGCGCGGTGACGAACCACAGCGTGACATGGAACCCCCGTCCGACTAACCGTCGAGTCGACCCAGCATGACGACGGGCCCGGAAGGCTTGTGATGGTCGGGGGATCCACCGCTGGCTTCGAGTGAGAACGCGAACGCGGCGACGACTTCGGCTCCGCCCACGTTCTCGAGACGTACGACCGCGCGACCGTTCGCATCCGCGCGCACCACGCCAAGGCTCGTGGGTCCGGCCATGGTGATGGCCCAGAGTTCGTAGTCGCGGTCGGTGGGCAGCGAGAACCGCTGCGCCACCACGATGGCCCGGCGTGAGGCCGGATCGTAGAGCACTTGCGCGGCGAGCGTGCTGTCGCCATCCGGTGTGGCCGCGAGCCGCACCACGCGCGTGCCCGGAGCTTCGAGCAGGCTGGCCCAGCGGCGCTCGTCGTCGAGTGTGCGCTGGAGGTCGGCCGACCGTGCCCGCGCCTGGGCGAGCTGCCGACCCATGTCCTCGCCCCGCTGCCACGCGAACACGCCGGCCACCGCCAGCACGGCGGCCGCCGCGGCCCAGCCCCAGGCGGCCATGCTCCGGCGCGGCCGGTCGGGCAGCGTGAGCACCTGCTGCGTCTCGGGCATGCCTGGCTGCGGCGGGCCGGTGTCGCCCGGCGCGGCCGCCGCCTCCGCCTGAATGGCCGCGAGCACGCGTTCGCGCGCCGCCGCCGGCGCACGCAGTTGCGGCACGGACAGGGCGAGCACGGTGGCGCCGCCCGCGAGTGCGCGCAGCTCCGCCAGGCACACCTCGCAACCCGTGGCGAGGTGCGCCTCGAGCTCGGCGCGGCTGGCGTCGTCCAGCATGCCGAGCACCTGCGCCGCGCACAGGTCCAGATGTTCGTCGCGGTGGCGGCTCATGGCAGTCCCTCCACGGGCACGCGTTCGCGTAGCTTGAGCAGCGCCTGGCGCGTCCACGACTTGACGGTGCCGAGCGGCGCGTCGAGGCGCGCGGCGATCTCGCTCTGCGAGAGCCCCTCGAAGTAGGCGAGCTCCACGACCTGGCGCTGCTGCGGCGCGAGTGCCGTGAGTGCTGCGGCCACGTCTTTCTTGAGCATGCGGCGCGCGTAGCCTGTGGCTGGGTCCGGCGCGGGCGGCGCGGGCTCGGTGGCGGCCTCTTCCGCGGCGGCGGTCTCGGCGCGACGCCGCGAGCCAAGGCTCCGCACGCGGTCGAGCGCGCGACTGCGAGCGATGGTGACGAGCCAGGCGCCGACGGCGCCCCGCGCGGGGTCGTAGGTGCCAGCGGACCTCCACGCCTGCATCCAGGTGTCCTGCAACACTTCCTCCGCGTCAGCCCCGGCTCCGACGATGCGCGCCGCGAGCGAGTAGAGCAGGTCGCTGTAGCGGTCATACAGCTCGGCGAGCGCACCGCTGTCCCGCGCCGCCAGCCGTTCAAGGCAGCGCCGATCCCGGTCGAACTCACTCACGAGCGGCTCCCGTGCAAGTCATCCATCACCCGGGTTACGCGGCGAACCGGAAATCGGACCAACGGACCCTCGGAAGCTGGGTGGGACAGGGCGCTGCGATGGGCAAGCACCATAGGAGAGGCTGGCGGTCGCCCACAAGGCTGCGCGTTCGCTAGCGGAGCGAGCCCGCCCTTACTTCCTTCGCCGCTTGGGGTTGCCCTGCCCCGCGGGGTTGCCGGCCCATGCCAGAATCATGTATAAGCGCTCGGTTGGACCGGATGTGGGCGGCCTCGGCCAGCAGCCGGGCGCGGCCGCTCACAGCGTGCGACCCGCACGCGCGCCACCACCCCGATTCCGGAGGCAGCTTTGTCTCGGAAGGCTCTCTTCCTCCCGTTCGCGGTCGCCTACGCCGCGCTCTTGCTCGTTGGGTGCGCCCAGACTCCCGGGCCGGGGCTCGCCCGCGGCGAGCAGATCTTCGACACCTGTTTCCCCTGCCATGGCAAGGACGGCCTCGGCAAGGAACTGATCGGGGCGCCGGCGATCGCGGGACTGCCGCGATGGTACGTGGAGCGCCAGCTCCAGAACTTCAAGAGTGCCATGCGTGGCGCCCACCCGCACGATCTGGAAGGCGCGCGCATGCGCCCCATGGCGAAGTCGCTCTATCGCGAGGGTGATCTGGCCTCGGTGGCCGAGTACGTCGCAACGCTGCCGGGCCGCGTGCCCGCGGCGACCATGGTCATGGGCGATACGGCCGCCGGTCGCATGCGCTACCAAAGCATCTGCGTGACCTGCCACCAGGACGATGGCAAGGGCAACGAGGCGCTCGGCGCCCCGCCGCTCACGCACCAGTACGACTGGTACATGATGTCGCAGATCGCCAAGTTCAAGTCGGGGATGCGCGGCGCGCACCCCGACGACGCGATGGGCGCCCAGATGGCGGCCATGGCGACGACGCTCGAAGACAGCACGGCGATGCACGACGTGATTGCATTTATCCGAACCCTGCAGAAGTGACGGAGGCGTAACGTGGCCGGTGACGGTTTCGACGAGGACTGGGCGGAGCACACCGCCAAGCTGACGCTCATCTGGACCGTCGTGGGTGTGGTGCTGTTCGTGGGCAGCGTGTTCCTGTTCATCTTCTGAGCCGGGGGAGCGAACGATGATCCTGAATCTTCCACGCGCCGCGACGTTCGCCGGGGACATCGACGGGCTCATCGTGCTGGTCACCTGGCTGACGGGCGTGTGGTTCTTCGCCACGCAGATCATGTTCTTCTGGCTGATGTGGCGCTTCCGGGCGCGCGACGGCGTGAAGGCGCAGTACATCACCGGCAAGGAGCCGCATCTCAAGAAGTGGATCAACATCCCGCACACGCTCATCCTCATTTGCGATGTCGTCATCATCGTGGCGGCGGTGCGCGTGTGGGCGAAGGTCAAGCAGACGCTGCCGCCTCCCGACGACACCATCCGCGTGGTCGGCCAGCAGTGGACCTGGTCGTTTCAGCACTCCGGCACGGATGGCACGCTCGACACGTCCGATGACGTGTGGACCAGCGACACGCTGCACGTGGCCGAGGGCAAGACCTATCACTTCCTGCTCGAGTCGAAGGACGTGCTGCACAGCTTTTTCGTGCCGGTGTTCCGCCTGAAGCAGGACGCCATCCCGGGCCGCATCATCACCGGCTGGTTCCAGGCCACGCGAAGCGGCACCTACGACATCCTGTGCGCCGAGATCTGCGGCATCGGCCACGGCATCATGGGCGGCCGCATCGTGATCGAGAGCCCGGCGCAGCATGCGTCCTGGGTACAGAAGCATTCCGCGGTCGCCGATGCCGGCGCCGCGGCCTCCGACTCCACCACCGCGGCCGCCGCCGGCGCCACGAACTGACGGGGACCCGATGACCCAGCACGCTCTCGCGGAAGCTCACGACGGCGCACACCACGGACACGCCGAGCCGCATTGGTTCGTCAAGTACTTCTGGTCCACGGACCACAAGGTCATCGCCATGCAGTACATGTTCACCGGCATGGCCATGGCGCTCATCGCCGGGTTCATGGCGTACGTGTTCCGCATGCAGATCGCCTATCCCGGAATGAACGTCCCGTTCTTCGGGCACGTCTCCCCCGACGCCTACAACTCGCTCATCACGCAACACGGCAGCATCATGGTGTTCTGGGTGGCCATGCCCGTACTGCTCGCCGGGTTCGGGAACTTCCTCATTCCGCTCATGTGCGGCTGCGACGACATGGTATTCCCGCGCATCAACCGGCTCAGCTACCAGATATTCCTGCTCAGCGCGGTCATCCTGATCGTGTCGTGGTTCGTGCCGGGCGGCGGGTTCGGCGGCGCCTGGACGGCCTACCCGCCGTTGTCCTCGATCGCCAAGTACAATCTCACCCCCATGGGCAGCAGCCTGTGGGTGCTGGCCGTGGCGCTGGAGTTCGTGGCGTTCCTGCTCGGAGGCATCAACTTCATCGTCACCTCCATGAACGCGCGTGCACCGGGTATGAAGGCGTTCGACGTGCCGCTCGTGGTGTGGATGATCGTGGTGGCCAGCCTGTTGTTCATGGCCTCGGTCGGCCCACTCATCGCCGGCGCCGTGATGCTGCTGTTCGACCAGAACCTCGGCACCGCGTTCTACAACCCCACGCGCGGCGGCGACCCGGTGCTGTGGCAGCACCTGTTCTGGTTCTTCGGCCACCCCGAGGTGTACGTCGTGCTGCTGCCGGCCATGGGCATCGTGGCCGAGATCATGACCGTGTTCGCCCGCAAGAAGATGTTCGCCTACAAGACGGTCATCTACACCGTCATCGCCACCGGCGCGCTATCGTTCTTCGTGTGGGCCCACCACCAGTTCGTGGCCGGCATCGACCCGCGCATGGCGAACGTGTTCACGGTCACGACCGTGCTCATCTCCATCCCGATCGCCGAGATGTGCTTCCTGTACATCGCCACGCTGTACGGCGGATCGATCCGGTTCAGCGCGCCCATGCTGTGGGCGCTCGCGTTCATGGTGGAGTTCCTGATCGGCGGCGTGACCGGCATCTACCTGGGGGCGAGCGGCGCGGACATCTTCTTCCACGACACCTACTTCGTGGTCGCGCACTTCCACTACACGTTCTACCCCATCGCCATCATCGGCACGCTGGCCGGGATCACGTTCTGGTTCCCCAAGATGTTCGGCCGGATGATGAACGAGACCCTGAGCAAGATCCATTTCTGGGGCACGATCATCCCGTTCAACTTCATCTTCATCCCCATGTTCTTCCTCGGGCTCTCGGGCGAACACCGGCGCATCTACGACTACACGCACTTCCCGGACCTCGCGAACCCGGCCATGCACTCGCTGCGCATCATGTCCACGGTGGCGCTCGTGGTCATGCTGCTGTTCCAGTTCATCTTCCTCTACAACTTCATCGTAAGCATGTTCCGCGGCAAGAAGGCCGAGAAGAACCCGTGGAAGGCCAACACGCTGGAGTGGACGACCGACTCGCCTCCGCCGCACGGCAACTGGCAGGAGATGCCGACCGTGTACCGCGGGCCCTACGAGTACGCGGTCCCCGATCGCGACACCGACTACTGGCCCCAGAACGAGAGGGTGTGAGGCCATGAGCGTGAAGACCATCGCCACGCAGCGCGCGAGCATGAACATCCCCACCGGCCGTCTGGGCGTGTGGTGGGTGCTGGTGTCCGAGATCGTCATCTTCGGCGGCGTGCTGGTGAGCTATCTGCTGCATCGGCTCGCGCACGTGGAGTGGGCGGAACAGGCGGCGCACACGAACACCTGGGCCGGGGCGTTCAACACGCTCGTGCTGTTGTCCTCGAGCCTGTCGGCGGTACTGGCACACCAGGCCGCGGAGAAGGGCAATGGCCCCAAGGCCGCGCGCCTGCTCTACCTCACCGTGCTCGGCGGCCTCGTGTTCCTCGTGGTCAAGGCGTTCGAGTGGACGCACGAGATCCACCTGGGCTTCACGCTCCAGTCCGGCGGATTCTGGTCTTACTACTACACCGCCGCCGGTTTGCACGCGTTCCACGTGATCGCCGGCATGGCCGTGATGATCTGGGTCGCCTCCACCGCGAAGAAGAACCAGGAGCTGCACCGCGTCGAGAACGTGGGTATCTACTGGCACTTCGTCGACATCGTGTGGATCTTCCTGTTCCCGTTGCTGTACATCGCCAAGTAACCCCCGAGGAGAGACCCGCATGTCCACTCACGCCCAGGCGCATGGCCCGTCGCACGGTCACGAGCGCAACTACGTGAAGATCTGGGGCATCCTCGTCGTGCTCCTCGTGGTCAGCGTCGTCGGCCCCATGGTTGGGCTGCGTTGGCTCACGCTCATCACCGCGTTCGGGGTCGCGCTGGTCAAGGCCTACATCGTGGCCAAGAACTTCATGCACTTGGACATCGAGAAGCCCATCGTCCACTGGATCCTGCTGGTGGCGCTGGCGCTCATGGTGTTGTTGTACGGCGCGCTCGCGCCCGACGTGCAGAAGGGCGAGGGCCAGGGCTGGAAGAAGGACGCCAACTTCCACAACACGTTCACCCCCAGCCAACCGCATCACGCGGACGGGAAGGCCGGCGACACGTCCGAGCACCCGGAGGGCGCAGGGGCCGGGAGCGCGGAGCATGGCAAGCCCTGAGGCGGGCGTGGCGCGGGCGCTGCCGCGGCGCGGCTTCACCGACCATGTGCTGTTCGGCATGGCGGTGTTCGTGTTCACCGAGGTCATGGTGTTCGCGGCGTTCCTCTCGGCGTACCTGATCGTGCGGAACTCCGCGCCACCGGGCAGCTGGCCGCCCGCGGACCAGCCGCGCCTGCCGTTCGAGAAGACGGCGTGGAACACGCTCGCGCTGCTGGCGAGTGGAGCGCTGGTGGCACTCGCGCAGCGTGCGCTCCAACGCCGCGGCCAGGCCGCGGCGCGCGCGCCACTCACTGCGGGCGTGGGACTCGGCGCGTTGTTCGTGCTGCTGCAGGGCGCCGAGTGGTCGGCGCTGCTGCGCGAGGGCCTGACGCTGTCCTCCAGCCAGGTGGGCGGCTTCTTCTACCTCATCATCGGCTGCCACGCGCTGCACGCCGTGGGCGCGCTGGCGCTGCTGGTGTGGTGCTGGAGCTCGCTGCTCGCCGAGCGCATGCCGGCGGCGCGATTCGGGGCCGCACAGCTGTTCTGGTACTTCGTGGTGTTGGTGTGGCCCGTGCTGTGGCTGGTGGTGTACCGATGAACCTGCGCTCGCTCATCGCCCTCGTGCCGGTACTGCTCGCCGCCCCCGGCGTGGCGCACGCCTGTGCCGTGTGCGGCGGTGGGAATCCCGCCAATCGGTTCGCGTTCTTCGCCAGCACCATCGCGCTGTCGCTGCTGCCCCTCGGGCTGTTCGTCGGGGCATTCCTGTGGCTGCGTTCGCGGCTCGCCGATTGCGGCCAGACGGAGTTCCGCGAGCGCGACGCCACCCCCCCGGGAGACGGCTCGGCTACCGGATCCGCCGACGACGCGCTGCCGCCCGCGACCGCAACCTGACGAGACCGCCGCGGCCTGGCGGCCGCGGGAGGCCGCATGTCCCTGCCAACCGGCTCACCGGACCCGCCGACGCCGATCCAGTCGCTGGTCGAGTCCGCGCTCTACTTCGACGACCTGCCCGCGGCCGTCGCGTTCTACCGGGACGTCCTGCGGCTGCGCGTGATGAGCGGGAACGAGCGCCTGGTCGCGTTGGACGCCGGCGGGGGCACCGTGCTGTTGCTGTTCCACCGCGGGGCCACCACCCAGGGTGTGCGCTGGCCGGGGGGTGGGATCCCGCCGCACGACGGCGCCGGCCCCCTGCACCTGGCCCTCGGCGTGGATCGCGAGCACCTCGACCAATGGGAGCGCTGGCTCGTGGGGCACGGCGTTCAGATCGAGAGCCGCGTGGACTGGGACCGCGGCGGGCGGAGCCTCTATTTCCGCGACCCGGGCGAACACTCGGTGGAGCTGGTCACACCCGGCACGTGGGAAAATCACTGATGCCTTCGCTGCCGGACGACGCCGCTGCCGCCGCGCGGCACCAGCGCGTCAAGCAGATCTTCCTCGACGCGCTGGATGTGCCACGCGGTCGCCGCGCCGCGTTCCTGGCCACGGCGTGCGGCGGCGACGAGGTGCTTCGCCGCGAGGTGTTGGAGCTGTTCCTCGTGCACGGCGAGCAGGATTCCGTGCTCGACGCCCCGCTCGATGGTGCGGAGGCTCTCGCGGATTTCGCGCTGCCGCGCGAGCGGCATTTCGGACCCTACCGTGTGGTGCGCGAGCTCGGACGCGGCGGCATGGGCGTGGTGCAGCTGGCGGAACGCGACGGACGCCTCGTGGCCATCAAGGTGCTCGCCGCGGGTGCGGTGTCGCCGGAGCTGCGCGAGCGATTCCGGCTCGAGGCGGAGATCCTGCGCCGCCTGGACCATGCGGGCATCGCGCGCGTGCTCGACGTGGGGGACACGCTCGGGCCCGGCGGCGTGCCACAGCCGTGGATCGCGATGGAGTTCGTCGAGGGACGTCCACTGCTCGAGCACGTGCAGGCCACGGAGCTTTCTCTGCCCGGCCGCCTGGCGTTGCTGGCCGCGATCTGCGACGCGGTACAACACGCGCATGCGCACGGGGTGGTGCACCGGGACTTGAAGCCGTCCAACATCCTCGTGCGCCCCGACGGCCGACCCGTGGTGCTCGACTTCGGTGTGGCCCGTCTGCTGGCGGGCGACGAACGGCCGACCGAACTCGCCACCCGTACCGGCCAGCTCGTGGGGACGCCCCAGTACATGAGCCCGGAGCAGGTGCAGGCCGAGCCCGCCGGTGTGGGCCCCGCCTCCGATGTCTACTCGCTCGGCATGGTCGCCTACGAGGTGCTGGCGGGCCGGCTGCCCTACGAGGCGTCGTCGGTCTCGCTCCACCGGGCGATCGTGTCCATCCTCACGCTCGAGCCGCCGCCATTGGGGCAGGCCGCACGTGAACTGCGTGGCCCGATCGAGCGCATCGTCAGCATGGCGCTCGAGAAGGATCCGCGCCATCGCTACCCGGATGCCGGCGCGCTCGCGGACGATCTTCGCCGGCGGCTCGAAGGACGCACCGTGCGCGCGCACGGCCCCGGCCTCGTGCGCCGGATGGTGCGCTGGTCGGCGCAACGACAGCGGTTGACCGCCGCGGTGGCGATCCTGCTGGTGGCCGGGGCGGTGGTGGGCGCCTGGATGCTGGGCGGCGAGGGCACGGTGCCTCGCGAACGCGTGCTGGCCACCTATCGCGAGGCCGAGACGCTCATCGTGCAGGCGACGCCCATCCTCTATGACGGCGAGCGCTCCCCCGAACGGCTGCGCGAGGTCATCGACCTGCTCACCCGCGCACGCGCGCTGCTTGGGCAGGTGCCCCCGCTCCGCCACCTGCCCGTGCTCACGCGCCGGCTCGAGAAGGACCTGGGCACCGCGGAGTTCCTGCTGGGCGAGCTCGCCTGGGACGTGCGGCCCGCTCGCCAGGCGGTCGTCACGCTGGAGCATGCGCTGGCGACCCCGGTCGACACCTTGCCGGGGAGCCTTGCCGACCAACAGGTTGCCGAACTCGGCAGCGCCGAGATCTCGAACGAGGAGCTCACCAGCCTGCTCGCCACCGCTCACCTGGCGCTGTATCGGCTGTGGGGCCGGCCGGCCATGCTGTACCGGGCCCTCGGTCACGCCGAAGCCTCGCTCGCGGAGAATACGCGCCGCTGGGGCCGGGCTGGCTCCCCGAGCGAACTCGACGACCACGAGATCGTCCGGCAGCGCATCGCGTATTGCTACAATTCGCTCGCCGAGGTGACCACGGACCTGGCCCGCTTTCGGGGCACGGCTGAGGCCGCGCGCCGAGCCACGACGTGGTCCGATTCTGCGTATGCACACCGCGGATCGTTCTCGCAGGACTGGCCGGCGTTCGGCTCGCTGCTTTTCGAGCGGGGCCGCGCCTATCGCACGCTCGGGGAGCAACGGGGCTCCGTGGCCTACCTCGACACGGCCGCGCGCTACCTGCGGGCCTGCGCCGACTATCGCGGCACGGACCGGCCACGCATCTTCGCGGAGACGCGCGAGGAGGCCGCCGGATTGGCGCTCGCGAGCGCCCGGCTCACTGCCGACGCGAGCGATCGCACCCGACGGCTGCTCACCGCCCTGAACGACCTCGACACCGCACGCCGCGTGCTGAGCGGCACTACCGCGGCCCCGCCGAGGCGCGCCTGGCTCCGTCTAGAAGAGGTGGTGCCGTGCCTCGAGTTGGCGCGCACCTCGGGTGAGATCGCGTGGCTCGACTCGGCCGAGGCACGTCTGCGTGAGACCTCGGCTGCTTTCTCGGCCACGAGCCTGCCGCGCCAGGCGAGCTACCACTGGCTGCGCCGTGGCATGTGGGAACGCGCCCGGTTCGAGCTACTCGGCGCAATGGCGAACCGCGAGTCTGCGCGGGATCATCTGGCGTACGCGCGTTCGCTGGCCACGGCGCGCGGCGATTCGCTCGTCGTGCGCTCGGTGGACCACGAACGCACGGCGCTCGAGTCCGGCGAACCCGGCCGCGGGCCCGACCGGCGCCGGTAGCCCCGGGGGGCGGGCGCTACTCCCCTTCGAGCTCCCGGCGGAGCCAGGCCCGGGCGAACGCCCACTGCTTGCGTACCCAGCGGTCGCTCACGCCCAGGACCTTCCCGATCTCGACCTCGGTCATGCCCGCGAAGAAGCGCATCTCCACGATGCGCTCCGCTTGCGGGTCCACCACGGCGAGCTTGGCCAGCGCCGCGTCCACCAGGAGCACGTCTTGCGTACGATCCGGCGTGATGGCGTTGGCCTCTCCGACCGACACGTGCGTGGCGCCCGCCCCTCGCTTCAAGGCCGTCCGCGCCCGGGCATGGTCCACGAGCACACGTCGCATGGCGATGGAGGCCACGGCCATGAAGTGCGTCCGCCCTTCGAGATCCAGTCCCGGCCGCCCGCGCATGCGCAGGTACACCTCGTGAACGAGAGCGGTGGGCTGAAGCGTGTGGTCCGCCCGTTCTCCCTTGAGATGATGAGCGGCCAGCGCTCGGAGCTCCTCATAGAGCTCCGTCAGCAGGCCGTCGGGAGTCGGAGGACCCATCGTGTGTTCAGACATGGGCCTCATTGGTTTTGCGGGGGGACTATGTGGATTCTACTCGATGTTGGGTTTGTGTGGAGTGTACAAAAGCCTACTGGGTCATACTTGCGCCACGATTCTGGTCTCGCGTGAGATTCCAGTTCCGGTTCCATTCCGATCTCACGCTTATCCCCCATGCGCGTGGTGTGCGCGAGCGGGGGGTTCGACCGGGATCCCGCGCGACGGCGCGCCCAAGATGCTTTCCGGGTTCTTCGGACTGGCCCATCGGGGGATGGCTGGCGAGAAGGACCCGGGAGCGTTTCCGGGACTACAGGAGCCCCGACACGCTCCGTTGCGCGGCAAGCCACAGGCCCTGCGCCTGGAGTCCCCACCAAAGCGTCGCCGCCGCCGTGAGCACGAGCGCCACCACCGCCGG
>CAYQNV010000016.1:0-6405 GCA_964418975.1 uncultured bacterium
TCTGCGGCACCTGCATGGACGCGCGCGGGATCACGGAGCCGGAGCTGATCGAAGGGACGCGTCGCAGCACCATGGACGAGCTGACCGCCTGGACGCTCGAAGTGGACAGGACCCTCATCTTCTAACCCGCGAGGTTCGACCAATGCCCGTCACCGGCAAGACCATTCTCGTTCTGGGCGGAGGCGTGGGCGGGGTCACCGCCGCGCGCGAGCTGCGCAAGCGGCTGCCGGCCGCCCATCGCGTCGTGCTGATCGAGCGGGGCGAGTCCTTCGCCTTTGCTCCCTCCTATCTCTGGATGCTGACGGGCGAGCGGACCGGCGCCAGCATCTCGAGACCTCTCTCCCGGCTGGCGCGACGCGGGATCGAGATCGTGAGAGGCGAGATCCGGAAGATCGATCCGGTTCGCAGAGTGGTCGACGTGGACGGCCAGTCGATGCGCGGCGACTACCTCGTCATCGCGCTGGGCGCGGAATACGCCGCCGAGCTCATCCCCGGACTGGCCGAGTCCGGCGACAGCTTCTACGACCTGGCCGGCAGCGAGCGGCTGCGGCAGCACCTCGCGTCATTTGGGAGCGGCCGCATCGCCCTACTCACGGCCGCTCCCGCGTATCGGTGTCCGGCGGCACCCTACGAGGCGGCCATGCTGATCGAGTCGGAGTTGCGCAAGCGCCGCGTGCGCGATCGGGTTCAACTCGACTTCTACGCCGCCGAACCTGGCCCGCTGGGTGTGGCCGGCCCCGAGGTCTCGCGCGCGGTGCGCGGGATGATCGAGGCGAAGGGCATCCGGTACCACCCCGACCACCAGATCCAGTCGGTAGACCCGGGCCGACGCATGCTCCAGTTCGAAAGCCGCCCGTCGGCGGAGTACGACCTCCTCGTCTTCGTGCCGCCGCACCGGGCCCCGAAAGTGGTACGCGAATCGGAGCTCGTCGCGGCGGCCGGCTGGATGCAGGTCGACCGCCACACGCTGGCCACCCCGCACGAGAACGTCTTCGCGATCGGCGACGTCGTGTCCATCCCGCTCAAGATGGGCAAGCCCCTCCCCAAGGCAGGCATGTTCGCGCACCAGCAGGGCATCGTCGTGGCGAAGAACATCGCGCGAAGCCTCACGGGTCGCGGAGCGCCCGCAGCATTCGATGGCCACGGGGAGTGCTTCGTGGAGGCCGGGGACGGGCGGGCAGGCTTCGGGAAGGGCGACTTCTACGCCGAGCCGACCCCGGAGATCCGGCTCCACCCGCCGAGCAGGTGGTGGCACATGGGCAAGGTCATGGTCGAGCAGTACTGGCTGCGACGAGTGTCCTGACGTCTCGGATCGGCGCCGCGCGAGGTCTAGAGGACCGTGCGCGCTCCCCGAATGAGCCGATCGAGGACCCTGCCCATTTCGCGCGAATCCCAGCGTTGGCCGCCTGCGAAGCGTGCAACGGTCCTACCCGCCGGGTCGAGGAGATATGAGTCGGGAAGGTCGGTAACGCCGTACCTCTGATAGCCACGACTCGCGTCCCGGACAACGGCAGCCGGGACTGCGCCTCGAAAGAACTGGCGGATCGGCCCCCATTCGGGATCCGTGCTGATGATCCAGACGCGAAGCCGAACTCGCTCGCGCCGTTCGAGCGCAAGCAGTGTCGGCAGCTCTTTCCGGCACGGCGGACACCACGTCGCCCAGAAATGGATGAGCTGGAAGCGATCCGAGCGGGCGGCGATGCGCTGCAGCGACCCGTCGCGGCGCTCCGTCACCAGGTCGTGTCCGGGCTCCGAACGAGTCTCCATGGCGACCAGCGGTCCAGCGACCTTGCGCTGCTGATCGAATCGCTGCCAGAGGAGAACCGCGCCCAGTTGTGCCACGGCCAGCAATCCGATCGCCACCAGCCAGCCGCGGCGCCGGCTCACGACCCGGCAGCTTGGATGGCGGCGGCGCTCTCCGATCGAAGTCGACGGCGTCGCTCCGTCAAGAGGTAGAGGACCGGCAGAACGAACAGCGTCAGCACGGTCGAGGACACGACCCCACCGATGACGACCGTGGCGAGCGGGCGCTGCACCTCGGCGCCGATGCCGGTGTTGAGCGCCATGGGGACGAACCCGAGACTCGCGACGAGCGCGGTCATAAGGACGGGACGCAGTCGCCGCTCGGCCGCTGCGGGAATCGCCTCCTCGATCGCGGTGCCGGAACCGAGCATCTGGCGCATCGTCGAGACCAATACCAGGGCGTTCAGGACCGAAACGCCGGACAGGGCGATGAACCCGACGGCGGCGGAGATGCTGAACGGGAGCCCTCGCAACCAGAGCGCCACCACTCCGCCGACCACGGCGAGCGGTACGGCCACGAACACACGCGCGGCATCGGGGATGCTGCGAAAGGTCAGATAAAGCAGGCCGAAGATGAGGCCGAGCGCCAGTGGGACGACGACCATGAGCCGCTGTTGCGCCCGCTCCAGGTGCTCGAACTGTCCACCGAATCGAACGAAGTAGCCGGGCGGCAGCTTGACCTCGCGTTCGATCTTCCGGCGCACCTCGGTCACGTAGCTGCCGACATCCCGGCCCCGAACGTTCGCCTGGACGACGACGCGGCGCTTGGCCCACTCGCGATTGATCGTCGAGGGGCCCTCGACCACGCCGATACGCGCCAGTCGCGCGAGCGGCACGCGCCCGCCGCTCGCGGCCGTCACCTGGATTCGGCCGACGGCAGCGACGTCGGTTCGGTACTGATCGTCCAGCCGCACGCTGATGGGGAAACGGCGCTCGCCCTCCTGCATCACGCCGACCTCCCTCGTACCGAGCGCTTCCACCGCATCGAGCACCTCTCGCGTGTTGATCCCATGGCGCGCGATCGCCTCGCGGTCCACCGCGATCTCGAGCACCGGCTGGCCGGTCACCTGTTCCGCGAAGACGTCCGCCGCCCCGCGCGTGTCGCGCATGACCTGCTCGATCTCGCGGGATTTCGCTTTGAGCGTCGCGAAGTCGTCGCCGAACAACTTCACCCCCACGTCCGAGCGGATGCCGGCGATCATCTCGTTGACCCGCATCTCGATCGGCTGCGTGAAGATCATGCGCATGCCCGGCATGGCCGAGAGCCTCGCCTCCATGGCCTTGACGAGCTCGTCCTGGGACCGGGCCTTCTTCCAGTGCTTACGGTCCTTGAGGGTGATGAAGACATCCGAGAGTTCCACTCCCATAGGGTCGGTCGCGACCTCGGCGGTTCCCGTGCGGGTCCAGACACGCTCGATCTCGTCGGGGAAGGCTCCGAGCAGGGTGCGCTCGATCTGCATGCCGTAGCGCACCGATTCGTCCACCGAGACGCCCGCGAGGCGGACCGTGTTGATGACCAGCGCCCCCTCTCGCAGGCGCGGCACGAACTCGGATCCGAGCCGGGTCGCGAGCAGCGCGGAGTTGACGAGCAGGACACCAGCGATGATGAGAACGAGCCTGGGCCGCGCCATGGCCCAGCGTAAGCCCTGGCGATACCGGCGCTGGATCGCCGAGACGAATCGGTTGTCCCGCTCGGCCATGCGCCGTGGCAGGAACGTGGCGCACAGGGCGGGCATGAGCGTGAGGGACAGGATGAGGGAGCCGAGCAGCGCGAAGATGACGGTCAGGGCCATCGGCCGGAACAGCTTCCCCTCGATGCCTTCAAGCGCGAGGATCGGCAGGTACACGATGAGAATGATGAGCTCACCGAACATCGTGGGCCGGCGCACCTCGAGCGCCGCCTCCAGGACGACCTCCTGCCGCGTCTTGTCACTCCTGTCCTCGCCCAGGCGTCGCACGGTGTTCTCGACCATGATCACCGAGCTGTCCACGATGAGTCCGAAGTCGATCGCCCCGAGACTCATGAGGCTGCCGGTGATGCCGGCGCGCAGCATCAGGTCGAAGGCGAACAGCATCGACAGCGGGATCGCGGCCGCCACGATCAGGCCGGCGCGCACATTGCCGAGGAAGATGAACAGCACCGCGATGACGAGCAGCGCGCCTTCGAACAGGTTCTTCTCCACAGTTTGAAGGACACGATCCACGAGGCTGGTCCGGTCATAGACGGTCTCCACCGAAATGCCGGTCGGGAGAGTTTTGCGGACCTCCGTCAACCTTGTCTTCAGCCGTCGGGTCACGTCATGGCTGTTCTCGCCCATGAGCATGAAGCCCAGGCCGAGCACCACTTCGCTCTTGCCGTCCGCCGTGACGGCGCCGCGGCGGATCTCACGACCTTCCACGACGCGAGCGACGTCGACGATGCAGGTCGGGACGCCGCCACGGGACGCGACAACGATGCTGCCGACGTCTTCGGGTCTTTGAACGATGCCGATACCCTGGATCAAGTACGACTGCCCGGCCTGGTCGAGCGTGCCGCCACCGGCATTGGCGTTGTTGGCCTCGAGCGCTTCGATGAGCTGGCCCAGCGTCAGCCCGTGCGCTTCGAGGCGGGCCGGATCCACGACGACCTGGACCTGGCGCTCATCTCCTCCCCACGTGTTGACCTCGGCCACGCCGGAGACCGAACGCATCTGCGGCTTGATCACCCAGTCCTGGATGGTCCGCAGCTCCGCCAGCGACTTTCCGGCGCCTGTGACCAGGTAGTGGAAGACCTCGCCCAGCCCGGTCGCGACCGGCCCCAGCTGCGGCCGCTCGATGCCGGGCGGCAGCGAAACGCTGCCGACTCGCTCGGCCACCACCTGCCGGCCCAGGTAGATGTCAGCCCCCTCCTCGAAGATGACGGTGACCTGCGAAAGGCCGAACTTCGAGATCGAGCGCACTTCGGCGAGGCGCGGCAGCCCGGAGATCGCCTGCTCGACGGGCGCCGTGATCTGGCGCTCGATCTCGAGCGGAGACAATGCCGGCGCCACGGTGTTGATCTGCACCTGCACCGGTGTCGTGTCGGGGAACGCATCGAGCGGCAGCCGCAGGAACGCGTGGATCCCGAGCGCCGCCAGCAGCAACCCGCCGATAAGCACCGCGAGGCGATGCTGGATGGACCAACGAATGACCCGATCGAGCATGCCGGCTATTTCTTCGGCGCCTCGACCTCGCAGCAGCCCGCCCCGATGCTCTCCTTGAGCGTCTCGGTCTTGAGCAGGAAGCTGCCGGTCGTGACGATTCGGTCGCCGGGCCTGATGTCGGCGGTGACGGCGACCATGTTGTTGTCCGCCGGCATCGTCCGGACTCGTCGGGCCTCGTAGGAATCGAGGGCGAGCTGTATGAAGACGAGCTGGACCCCTTTCGCGTCCTGCACGGCGGCCCTGGGGACCAACACGGCGGCGCCATTGGCGTGGCTGAGGATGCGCGCCTTGGCGAACATGTTCGCCCGCAGCGCCCCGTCCCGATTCGGCAGGAGCGCGCGGGCCTTGACGGTACGAGTCTGTGGGTCGATCGAGGGCGAGACGAACTTCACGATGCCTTCGAACTCTCGGCCGGGAAGTCCGTCGATCCTCAGCACAACGCGCTGACCGGGCCGCACGCTCGGCGCATGTGCTTCGGGCACGTCGATGTCGGCCCAGAGCTGTGCCGTGTCGAGAATCTCGAAGAGCGCGTCGTCGGTATCCACAAGTGTGCCCACCGTGGCGGTGCGCTTGGTGACCGTTCCGGCGATCGGGGCTCGCAGCTCGTATGTGCCGGCCAGCCCCGCGGCGGTTCCGATCATGCCGAGCGCGCCGGCGGCCGCCGCCGCTTCGGCGCTGGCTGCCGTCCACTCGCGTTCCGCCTCCTGGACCTCGCGGAGTGCGGAGACACCCTTCTCATGGAGCTCCTTCTCTCGCTGGTAGTTCGCTTCGGCCACCGAGGCGCGCGCCTTGGCCGCCTGTAGCCGCGCTCGATCCTCGCCCACCGCGGAGCTCTCGAGGATGGCGAGAGTCGCGCCGCGAGCGACACGACTTCCGAGGTCGGCCCGGATCGAGCGGACCACGCCGGCCGCGCGCGGGTTCACGACCGCCATGCGTGATGCGTCCGCAACCAGCGTGGCGGTCGCGAACACCCCCGCCCCCTCCACTCCTGCCGAGGCCGGAACGGTTTCGATGCCGGCGTCCTTGGCCGCCTGAAGTGTGCGGAAGCGGACCTTGGTGCCACTGGCCGGCGCGTCGTCCATGGCGACTTGCGCCTCGGGCCGCCCGCCGCGTTCGGGGTGGTGGATGGGGCAGACCGACATGGGGAAGCCATGCTCGGGACACCAATCCCCCTTGGCCTGGAAGACGGGAATGAGCTTCGGGTGATGCTTGGTGCAGATGGCCTCGAGCACTCCATGCTCGGCGCACATGTCCGCCGCGACGCTCGCGGTGGTGGCGGCGCTGGTCGAACTCGCCTGCTGCTCGACTTCCGCCCTCTGCCCGCATCCGGCGACCAATAGCGACGCGAGCACCAGCAGGAGTCCGATTGGCCTGGAGCGCATCACTTGCCTTCCGGTTTCGGCGGCCGAACGATCTTGAG
>CAYQNV010000017.1:0-4028 GCA_964418975.1 uncultured bacterium
GAGGTAGGCCGCGACACAATCCCCTCGCTCTTGGTTCATCCCTCTGACCCCTCCTTCCGCCAAGAAGAAGAGTCATGGATGAACCGGAGCACCTACACGGTCAAGTCAGGCCGGCGCTCCCACGGAAATCTGAGAGGAGCCTGAAAAGTGTTACCCATGTGCCCGGTCTGAAGTGTGGACCATGTGCCCGGTTGCACCGAGAGAACGCCAAGGTGTGCAACACGCCAGATCACCTGCCGCCCCCCCCCCGAACGCTATCGGACCGGGCCCAGGTGGCGGTCCAGCCAATCGAGCGACTCGGCGATCACCTGGTTGCGCGGCACGAAGTGCCCGCCGTCGGCGATGACCTGCCGTTTTTGCGCGGGCGGTGTCCCCAGAAGCTGGAAGAACGGCCGCTGGCTCGACTCGACCGGGAAGTAATGATCGAAGCGCCCATTCAGCATCAGCACCGGGACCGTGATCCGCGGCAGGAAGTTGAGTGGCTCGACCTCCGGCAGGCTCCGCTGCATCTGGAGTCCGGCGACGTACAGGATGACGGTGCGAATGCGCGGCTCCACCGCGGGAATGATTCCGCCCATCGCGCCTCCCCAGCTCAGGCCGAAGTAGGCGAGTCGACTGGTGTCCACGTCGGCGCGCGTCGCCAGGTAATCCACGGATCGCCGGAAATCCTTGACCCACATGACCACGTGGTCCCGGTACACGTTCGACTCGTGCGCGGTATCTCCTTCGTACCCATCGCCGCGCTCGTACGTGCCCTTGTAGATCGGCATGAATACGGCGCGACCGCCCTTCACCATGAAGTCGAAGATGCGGGCGTAGCGCGCCGGGTCAAACGTGCGCATGGTCAGGGCGTCGGAACCCGGGAACAACACCACGGTCTGGTATGGGGGCCGGCCGCGCTTAGGTAGGTACAAGTAGCCGGTCACCCGTTCGTTGCCATACGCCGCGGCATAGGAGACGCGTTCCATCACGTAGTCCTCGACACTCGTGTCGCGTGCCTCGAACGCTGCGTTCAGGGGGGAATGGTCGTAGTCGAACTGCCGGCGGTAGACGGCGAAGATGCCATCCGCGACCGGACGCTCCTTGGAGAAGTCGCGGGAGGCGCGCGGCACGGCGCGACCAAGCGTGACCAGGGTCGAGTCGCCTTCCCAATAGCGCGCGAGACGAATGCCGTTGGTGGGTGACCGGTCGAAGGGTGGCTGGGCATAGTCGTCGTTGAAGGCGTAGCCCGGGTCGTTCCAGCCGCCGCCCAGGATATAGCGCTCGGCGCCCGAGGCATTGGCGCACCATTCGCGCACGTTCCCGGCCATGTCGAACGTGCCGTAGGGGCCGATGCCTGCGTACGAGCCCACCGGAGCAGGGCTGTGGCCCTCCAAATTGCTTGCAGGGACGATGTACGCGCTCGCCGTGGTGCGCGCCGCCCGTACCCAGTGGAAGATGCTGGGCAGCGACTTGCCGGCGAACTTGGCGTAGGCGGCCGCCTCGTACCAGCTCACGCCGCTCACCGGGTGGTCGGCCTGACCTGCGGCGAAGTCGCCCGCTTCCCAGGACGCGGGCCCCGGGCGGCCGGTGCGGTCGGTGAACCGGGCCATCGCGGCCTCCCACGCGAGTGGCCGACCGTCCAACACGAACGCTTCGTTCCAGAACTCGCGACGCCGATACCCGCCGGCATCCACGAACTCCTTGAACTTCCGGTTCGTGATCTCGTGAGCGTCCACCCAGTAGGTGTCGAGCGTGCCCCCGCCAAATTGTTCCAGGCCGGGAAGATTCAACTCCGGCATGAGGCCACCCGGCACCCGTACCATGCCCACGGTGGGCCCTTGTCCGGAATCGAGCGCGAACTCCAGGTCCGCGACACTTCCCGCAACCAGCACCTGTAGCGACCGATAGCCGTCTTTCTCGAGCCGCAGGTACCAGCCACCCAGCGGAACTCGAAGGCTGTCGAGAGGCGTGCTACCCAGGTCGCGCCACGCGGTATCGGATCCGGTAAACGCTCGTCGTAGCACCCGGGCGCCGGGGGGATCGGTGCGCACGTTGACGATCCGGGAGATGCGCGGCCACACCGGCACCAACAACTTGTCGTCGCGAAGCACCGACCGAGCCTGCTGGGCCAGTGCCCATGCCCCCTCGATGTTCGCCGAGTCGGCCAGCGCGCGAATCTGGGGTATCGCCTCCGCCCTCGCCCACTGAACCCGAGCGTTCTGCCTCAGGCTCGCTACGATCCAGGTGCCCGCGGCGATCAGGGCCAGCACTCCAACCACCATGATCGGCGTGAGTCGGCGGCGGCTCGGGCCACTCCCTGCCTCGAGCGCCTGCTTCTCCCGGCGGAGTTCATTGCCGACGTCGAGTGCCGTCTGGTAACGATCGCTCGGGCTCTTCTCCAGGCAGCGGCCGACGATCCGCTCCAGGCTCCTCGGCAGCTCCGCGCGCACGCGCTCGAGCGGTGGCGGCGCGTCCCGCAGGATGCCGAGGTCACGTCCGCCGCGGTCGCGCCCGCGAAAGGCCTGCGCCCGGCCGCCAACTCGTAGAGCACCACGCCCAGCGCGAAGAGGTCGGTGCGCGCGTCCACCGGCTCGCCCCGGATCTGCTCCGGGGCCATGTACGGCGCCGTGCCCATGACCTGCCCCGATGTCGAGAGCGGCGAGGCCATGGTCGCCGCCTGCGTGGCGGAGGGATCCGAGTCCGGGCCCGAGAGCTTCGCGAGCCCGAAGTCCAACACCTTCACCCGACCCTCGCCCGTCAGCATCACGTTGCCAGGCTTCAAGTCGCGGTGCACGACGCCCTTGTCGTGCGCGGCGGCCAAGGCATCCGCGAGCGCGATCCCGATGTCGAGCAGGCGAGGGATCGGGAGGCCGCCGCCCAAGAGGAGGTGGTCGAGGCTCTGGCCTTCGACCAACTCCATGGTGAGGAACCGTATGCCGTCGGCTTCCTCGATCGTGTACAACACGACGATGTTGGGATGATTGAGGACGGCTACGGTCCGCGCCTCGCGCTCGAACCGAGAGACGCGATCGGGATCGCGCGCGAAGCCCTCGGGCAGCACTTTGATTGCCACGTCGCGCCCAAGCCTCGTGTCGCGCGCGCGGTACACCTCGCCCATGCCGCCAGCGCCGAGCGGAGCGAGGATTTCGTAGGGACCGAGCCGGGTACCGGGGCCGAGCGCCATGTCAGTCCGAGAATCCCATCTTCTCCAGGAATGGTCGCCATCGCGCGTCGTCTTCAAGCGAGCGCCATTGCCGGTGCGCTCTCATGAAGGCGAGGCCCGAATCGCGCTGTGCGTAGGCCCTCTCCAGCCACTCGAAACTGGCGTCCCTTTCACCCCGCACCGCGTGCACCACCGCGATCTGGTATGCGGCGTCGGCCGCGTTCGACTCGATCAACTGTTGCAGCGCCCGCCGCGACTCCTCGGGCCGACCGCCGTGGTAGTGGACGATCCCCAGCGCGAGCAACCGCGCCCACTCGGAAGGTTCTTTCAACGCCTCGGCGAGAGCCTCGTCGCGACGGCCCTGCTCATCCAGCACGAGCGCCAGGAGGGAGTGGATCGAGGTCGCATCCGGCGAGATCTCCAGCCCCTTGCGAAACGCTTCCGCGGCCTCGGGCAGCCGCCCCATGGCGTTGAACACACGCGCGAGGTAGGTGTAGCTGGAGATGCTGAGTGGATCCTGTTCGAGGGCGCGGAGGCAATATCCCAGGGCTTCCTCGTAGCGGCTGTGGACATGGGCCATCATGCCGGCGGCTCGCAACACCTCGGCATTGCCGGGGGCGAGTTCGAGTGCTCGGCGGAAGGAAGCTTCGGCGCCGTTCCAATCGAAGTCGTACCAGAGCTGGACCCAGCCCAACGCGAGATGGCCCTCGGCCAGGTTCGGCTCGAGCGCCATGGCCCGTGTCGCCGCGTCTCGGGCGCGGGCGATCCCCGAGTCGAGCTGCTCGTGCCCCGTGATCGCCGCCAGGGTCTCCGCCCACGACAGGCACGCCCAGGCGAGCGCATTGCCCGGTTCGATGGCCAGCGCCTGCCGGAGCAGCGCGAT
>CAYQNV010000018.1:0-2403 GCA_964418975.1 uncultured bacterium
TCCTGCGTGTCGAAGTCGTGCACCGTGGCGATGTTCGGGTGGTTGAGCTGCGAGAGCGCCAGTGCTTCGCGGCGGAAGCGCTTGCGGGCCGCGTCATCGCCGAGCGTGCCCGCCGGGAGCACCTTGAGTGCCACGTCGCGCGCGAGGTGCTCGTCGCGGGCGAGATACACCACGCCCATGCCCCCGGCACCGAGCTGCGAGACCACGAGATAGTGGCCCAGCTTACGGCCGATCATGCTGCAGCCTCCCGTCAGTGAAACCCAAGGGGACGCCGGAGTCTATCAGCCAACTCAACAGAGAACACAGGTACAGGCCACTCGGCCGAGGCGCCGACTGCGGGCCATCACGAACACGCTTTACAAACGTCCGCTGCGCCGCCAGCGCACTCAACGGTTCGCCGGCAGGGAACACCTCGCAGGCGAGTGCGGAAAAGGGGCTCAGGGCACGTCCCATGAAGCGAGCCTAGCCTCTCGGACCGATGGCCGCCGCCCGGTGGGGCAGGCTTCGTGTCGGCACTTCGGGAGGTGCGAACCCCAGCGTGCCACAGCGCCCGACGCTCCGAGTCTGAGCCGAGCGCTGCGGAGATCCGCGGTCTCGCTATTGCGGCTGGGGCACTGGCACCGCCAGACCGATCACCGGCCCCACGCCGCCGATTCGGCCCAGGCCCGTCGTCATGCCCGTACTCGGATCGATCGTGCAGCGCCGACTCGCATTTGCGAGCCCATAGAGCTGCCCGGTCGCGGGGCGGAAATCGATACCCAGGCAATGTACGAATGAGCGTGAGGCCAGGGTTTCGGGACGTGCCGGACCGGAACCCCGCTCAGCCGGATGCGTCCTCCACGCACATCGGGCCGAATCGCTCACTCGTCCCCGCTACGCGCCAGACGCGCCGCCGGATGAGCCTGCGCGCTGGACTTCGCCCATGGACCCGCATGCGCGGGCGGGACTATCCTTGGGAGCGGCTTCAGGCAGGGGGCCGCGCCCCTGCCGCATGGCCCCCTCCCGCCCATGGAGTTCTCGCATGCGCTTCGGCAACATCCTCGCGGCCGCCGTGGCCGTCTGGCTCGGGTCTTTCACCGGGGTCGCGAATGCCCAGTTGTTGGTGAACGGCAACTTCGAGGCCGGGCCGGTGATCCCGCAGGCCAATCCAATTCTCGCCGTGGCTCCAGGCAGCACGGCGCTCACGGGTTGGACCGTCACGGGCGGCGCGGTGAGCATCATCACGGACAACTACTGGGTCCCGCTCTCGGGAAGCCGGAGCCTCGCGCTGAGCAGCACCGGACCGGGCGCGATCGAACAATCGTTCGCCACCTCTTCGGGCTCGGTCTACCGGCTCACGTTCTGGCTCTCGGGCGAACCGTTCTCGACCCCCACGCTCAAGCACTTGCGCGTGAGTGCGGGCGGCACCCTTCAGGACTACACGTACGACATCTCGCCGGCGTGGCACTGGGACATGGCCTGGGTCGAACGCACGCTTGAGTTCTCCGCGAGCGGTGCCAGCAGCACGCTTCGCTTCGCGAGCATGGACGCCTCGGCGTGGGGCCCGGCCATCGACAGCGCGAAGGTCGTGCTGGTCTCGGCCGGCGTGCCCACGACGCACGCGCTCGCGCTGGCGCCGGTGGCGCCGGATCCCGTGCAGGCGCGCTGCCGACTCACGTTCTCGCTCCCCGCACCGGGGCGCGCTCGGCTCACGGTGTACGACGTGCAGGGGCGCGAACTGGCGCGGCTGGCCGATGGCGAACACGCCGCGGGCCCGCACACGGTCGAGTTCGCGCCGTCCGCCTGGGGCGTGCGCCCCGGGCTGTGCATCGCCGTGCTGCACGCGGCCGGCCGCACGCTGGTGCGGCGCTTCACCGTGCTCCACTGATAAGGACTCCCCCCGTGCGCCCTCTCGCCAGGTCGTTCGTCGTGCTGCTCGCCGTCGCGCTCATCGCTCCCGTCGCCCGAGCCACGTGTGGCGCCGAGGGCTGTCCGTTCGTGCGCGAGGGTCTGGGGGACCACGCCGGCCGGTTCTCGCTCGGGTTGCGCTTCCAGGAGGTCGCGCAGGATGTGCTGTGGCAGGGCGGCGCCGAGGCGGATCGCGACCAACTCATCGCCGAGGCGTTCGCGAGCGGCGGCCTGCACGGTGAGGTCGAGCTGTACACGCGCACGCGCTCGTGGGTGCTGGAGGGCCGCGCGCGGGTGAACGACCGCTTCGACGTCAACCGCCACGCTGCCCTATCTGCAGCGCGAGCACCGGCACATGCTCGTGCACTCGCCGTTCTTCAACCCGTCGTTCGTGGACGAGTGGAAGTACGAGGGGCTGGGCGACGCCACCCTACTGGGGCACGTTCGCGCGCTACCCGCAGGCGAAGGCCCGGCGCTCACGTTGCAGGCCGGCATCAAGCTGCCCACCGGCCGCCG
>CAYQNV010000019.1:0-7932 GCA_964418975.1 uncultured bacterium
TCCAGTATCCGGGCATGCCGCGCATGCCCCGCCCTGAAACCTCATCCGTAAGCCGTGTGCCGGAAATCGGCACGCACGGTTTGAAAGGGGGTTCTATCCCGCACCGCGATGTCTGCGGTGTCATGTAGGATCTACCAATGACCGGCCTCCCGATCGAATGCCCGGCCTGCGCCACGCGCTACCTGCTGCCGCCCTCGCTGCTGGGTGACGCGGGGGCGAATGTGCGCTGCCCCTCGTGCGGCCGCGAGTTCGCCGTGGACGCGGGCGGCGTGGTGCTCGGCGCCTCGGACCAGATGCGTCGCGTGGCGCGCGGCGTGTTCGACGAGTTGGTGGCCCGGCTCGGTCCCGGGCTCGAGACGGCCGCGCGCGAGCGCCGATTGTTCGCGGAGCACGGCCCGGCGCTGCTCGAGGCGTGGGACGAGTTCCGCCGGCGCGCCGGCGCGCACGCGCCGTCGGTGCCATTCCGCGACGAGCTGCGCGCACGCTTCGGCGTGGAGCTGTTCCCGCCGGGCGGGGAGTAGCGCCTTCGGGATCAGGTCCCGGGAGGTGGCAGCGCGTTCAGTTCGCGCGCTCGCCGGCCCCAGGCCAGCGCCAGCACCCCGGTGCCGGCGATGAGCACGGCGGCCACGACCAGCGTCGTGGTGGTGCCGAACAGCGGCGTGAGCAGCGTGGCCGCCGCGAGTGAGCCCAGCAGCAATAGCCGCATGGCGAAGTCGCGCAGGCTGAACACCCGCCCGCGCTGGTGCAGGTCGGTGCCCTCCTGGAACAGCGTCTCGGTCAAGACGAATGCCGGAGCGATGCTGGCGCCGATCAGGAAACTGGCGATGACGAACACGGCGTAGCGCGTGGAGACGGCGAGGCACACCAGCCACACGCCCGCGAGCAGCATGCCCACGCCGAGCAGGAGCGGGCGCGGCATGCGGCGGCCGCGCGTGTTCACCCACCACGTGGCGAGTGCCGCACCCACGCCGAGCGCCCCCCCCAGTCCGGCGATGCGCTCGGCGCCGGGGATGCTGGCCGCGCGCTGGATGTGCTGGATGCCGGCGACCTGCACGAACCCGCCCCCGAGCCACACCGCCCCAAGTGCGGTGAGCGCCAGCCCCACGGCGGGTGAGCCGCGCACCACGCGCAGGCCCTCCACGATCTCCTGCCAGTAGCCGCCCACCGTCACCATGCTCGTGTCACGCGCGCGCCCGCGATAGCGGATGAGCGCCAGCGACAGCACCGAGACGCCGTACGTGACGGCGTCCAACGTGAGCGCGATGGGCCAGCCCCAGTGGTCCACCACCCAGCCGCCCATCGCGAATCCCCCGACCGTTCCCACGATGCCCGCGATCGCCAGCAGCGTGTTCGCCGTGAGCAGCTGCTCCTTGGGTACGATCTCCGGCGTCATTGCGCTCTTGGCGGGCAGGAAGAACACGTTGCAGGTGAACAGCAGGAACACGAGTGTCCACACCGGGGCGGCGTGATGCGTGGCGGCGTACACCAGCGGAATGGCCAGCACGAGCAGCGCCCGCATCAGGTCCGACACGATCAGCACGCTGCGCAGGTTCCAGCGGTCCACCCACGGCCCCGCAAACGGTGCGAACAGCAGCACCGGCAGCACCGACACCGTGCCGTGCAGGCTCAGCATGAGCGACGATTGGCCCGGGTCGTGATAGTCGCGCGTGTGCTGCTGGACCAGGCCGTTCAATGCGAGGTAATTGAGCCGGTCGCCCCACAGCGAGATCAGCTGGCCCCACCACAGCGCCGCGAAATCTCGTTGTAAGAGCAGCGGGCGGGATGCCGCCGCGCGCGGCGGCGCGTCGCCCGGCTGGCTCATGGCGCGTTCAGGCCGCGGTCGTGCCCGACAGCGCGGCCGCGCGGCGGCCCGCGGCTTCGCGATAGACCCCCTCGATGCGGTCCACCACGGTTGGCCACGAGAACTCGAGCGCGCGGCGGCGGCCTTCCTCGGCCAGACGGCCACGCCGTGCCGGATCCTCGACCAGCTGCGACAGCACACGCGCCAGTGCCGACACGTCGCCCGGCGGGAACACCGCGGCGTCCCGGCCGGGATTCACCACCGTGCGGTAGCCGGGGATGTCCGAGCACACCACGGCGCGTCCGGCCGCCATGGCCTCCACCAGCACGATGCCGAAGCTCTCGTTGCCGGTCGCGGGCGAGCAGA
Organism: uncultured bacterium; assembly: GCA_964418975.1. GTDB lineage: Bacteria > Eisenbacteria > RBG-16-71-46 > RBG-16-71-46 > RBG-16-71-46 > JAIOPA01. The sequence continues at coordinate 2,168 of CAYQNV010000019.1, forward strand.
AGATGTCGCCGGTCGCATACCAGCGCGGCAGATCGGCGCTCGGCACGTGGCCCAAGAAGTTCACGTGCTCGCGCACGGAGGAGGGCACGCCGGCCATGATCTGCGGGCGCAGGTAGGAGTCGCCCACCACTAGCAGCCGGGCGCGCCCGTCGGTGCGCTCGACCACCTCGGGCAGCGCCGCGATCAGGTCCTGCACGCCCTTGCGCGGGTCGAGCCGGCCCACGAACAGGATGTTCGTGAACGCAGGATCGCGCCACTCGGGGAACGGCGCGACCAGCGGATGGAAGCGCTCCACGTCCACGCCGTTGGGGATCACCTCGTAGGGGCCGGGGTGGTAGATCTCGGCGGTCGCGCGCGCGGTCGTGCTCACGGCGATGCGCCCGTCCAGCCGGGACATGGCGCCGACCACGAGCGGCTTGAACAGGTCCTGCATCGCGGTGCGCCCGCCGGTGGAGTGGAACGTGCCCACGGTCGGCCGGTCCGACACCTGTATGGCGAGGATCGGCAAGGATGGCGCGGTCGGGCAGTGCACGTGCAAGACGTCGAGGTCGAGTTCGCGGATGGCGCGCTTGAGCTGGCGCTTGAGTGAGATGCCGATGGCGAAGTCCACGAACGCTCGGTTGAAAGGCACCAGGATGTTCCAGCCGATCCGTAGCACGCCGTCGCTGAATCCCTTCTCGCCGCGCCGGAAGAAGCTGGTGATGATGGTGACCTCGTGCCCGCGGCGGCGCAGCTCCTGCGCCAGCGCGTGCACGTGCTCGGTGACGCCGCCGTAGCGCGGGTAGTAGGACTGGGAGACGATGCCGATCCTCACACGCCCGCCCGGCGCTCGTCGCCCGCCGGCACCCCCGCCGGCTCGGCGGCCGGCGCGCTCCACAGCGGACGGAAGATGCACCACTGGTCCAGGTGCGTGCGGATCTGGCGCTCCGCCGCCGCGGCGATGGCCTGGTGGAGCTCCGCGGTGGTGGCGAACGAGGCGGGGTCGATCGCGGGCTCGACGACGACGCGAAAGCGCCCCGGCGCGAGGCGCTCGCAGTAGCCGGGCACGAGCAACGCACCCGTGCGCTGCGCCAGCACGCCGGGGCCGGCCGGGAACGACGTCGGCCGGCCGAACCACTCGACCGTGGCGCCGTGGGCGTAGAGGTTGCCGTCCACCACAAGCGCGACGGGGTCGTTGTGGTCCAGCGCGCGGATGATCTTCCGGAACCCGTCCTCGGGCGAGATCGTGGTGATGGACAGCTCGGTCTTGGTGTCGCGTATCGCGCCCGAGAGCCAGCGCGAGAGCTGGACACCGGCCACGGCATGCAGCGCGTAGCCCCATTGCGCCACCATCACGCCCGCCAGCTCCCAGTTGCCGATGTGCGTGGTCACGATGATCACGCCGCGCCCGCGCGCGATGCCGTTGTCGAGGTGCTCCTTGCCGACGACCTCGACCGAGCCCAGCAACTCCTCGCGCGACAGGTGTGGGAGCCGGAAGAACTCGTACATCATGCGGTTGTAGCTGCGCATCATGCGGCGCGCGACCCGCGCGCGGTCCGCGCGCGAGGCGCGCGGCAGGATCACCGCGAGGTTCGCGAGCGTGGCATGCCGGCGGCTGGGGAAGCCGAGCCAGTGGAGGCCGGTGGCCAGGTCGGCGAGCGCGTAGCCGAGCCACGGCGGCAGGCTGGCGATAGACCACGTCAGCCAGCCGAAGATCAGACGGGACATTCCATTGCCTCCTGCCCCGGGTGGGCGCGGACCCCTGAGAATGATTCGCGACCGTAGGCGGCGTCCCGGGGAGTGTCAAGCAGTTGACTGCGGACAGCGCGAGGGGCCGCGTAGTAGGATGCGGTGGGGCCCACACCCCGTGCCGCACTTCACGTTGGCGGCCGGCGAAGTCACGAATGGGTCCACGCCAGGGGAGGGCAAATGTCCAGTCAGAAGATCGTGCGCTGCCAGCTCCGCCGCGTCGAGAGCGACGGCCCGGGGCAAGTCCGTTACGTCCCGCTGGAGATCTTCGGCTTGTGGGAGCACCTCATGAGTTCGAAGCACGGCTTCGAGGTGCTGGACCCGCGCGCGTCGTTGTGGCTGGACATGGAGGACTCCCCCGAGGCGGCGTACAGCCAGAACCACTACGACCGGGTCACCGAGGTGACGGCGTTCGTCTACTCGCAGCGCGACGACATGTTCACGCGCGCGAGACGTTACTTCCACACCGACGAGGCGGAGTCGCTCAAGCAGATCTTCCTGTCGCATTACAGCGGCGAGGAAGCGCGCATCCAGACCCAGGTCCACGAGCGCACCGGCATCTGGATCGTACGCGAGGCCATCGCCGGACGAGCCTGAGCGCAGCACCCGGCAAGTGCGAAGGGCGCGGGTCCCCGCGCGGGGCCCGCGCCCTTGGACTGCTCGGGCCTGGACATGGCCAAAAACCCCTGAAGTCGCTGCCGGCCCCCGCCGATAGAGATTCCGGAGTCGTCACGCGAGGCCTTGCGCCTCGCAGGGGAACTCGCGGCCTGAGCGGCCGCGACCGTTGTGGCGGCCCCATCCGTGTCCGGTTTCGCCGGGCACCTCGAGGCCCGTGGAGAAAGGGCGGCAAGGGGCTCCATGGGAACCACCTCGCGAAGGGGTGGGGCCACCACAGGGAAGGAGACCGATCGTGGTCGTCGTGAGCTATTCGGGCAAGGAGATCAACGCCAAGCTGGTGTATTACGGCGCGGGTCTGAGCGGAAAGACGACGAACCTCGAAGCCATCTACGAGGCGGTGCCCGACACCAGCCGCGGCAAGATGGTGAGCATGAAGACGCAGTCCGACCGGACGCTGTTCTTCGACCTGCTCCCGCTCGATCTCGGCGAGATCATGGGATTCAAGACGCGGTTCCTCCTCTACACGGTCCCGGGCCAGGTGTTCTACAACGCCACGCGCAAGCTGGTGCTCAAGGGCGCCGACGCGCTGGTGTTCGTGGCGGACTCCGAGGTCGGCAAGATGGAGGAGAACAAGGAGTCGCTCGCGAACCTGCGCGCGAACCTCGCCGAGTATGGTCTCACGCTCGATGCGATCCCGTGGGTGATCCAGTACAACAAGCGCGACCTCCCGAACGTGTATACGGTGGACGAGCTGAACGCCGAGCTGAACCCCGGCAACGTGCCCAGCTTCGAGGCGGTGGCGAGCGAGGGTCGCGGCGTGTTCGAGACCTTCCGCGGCGTGTCGCACCTGCTCATGGAGAAGGTCACGAAGGACCTGCGGCGTTCGCCCGCCACGCCCGCCCGTCCGGCGCCGCAGCCGGCGGCGGAGACGGCCGAACCCGCGAGCCCGGCTCCGAAGACGCCGGCCTCGCTGCCGCGTCCCAGCGCGCCGCAGACGGCGCCGGTGCAGGCCATCCGCCGCGAGGCCCAGGCCACGCCGGCGATGGCGGCCGGGACCGAGCGCATCGACTACGGCGTCGAGCTCGAGCTGCCGGGGGGTGCGCGCGATTCCCTGAACACGTCCGCGGAGCCCCGCGCCGAGACCGTCACCACGGGCGTGGCCACCGAGGCCATGCGCGGAGTGGCGCTCCCGCGTCCGTCGGGCCAGATGAGCCGGCCGCCGCTGCCTTCGGCCACGACGTCGCACGAGGCGACCATTCCCGCGCCGTCCGCCGATGCGTCCGACCGGGAGATCCCGCCGCTGGCTCGCCAGATCGTGGTGCCGGTGAAGCTCCCGCCCGGGGGCCATTACGAGATCGTCATCCGGCTGGAGCTGGACACGAACCCCTAGCGAACCCCAGCCTTTCGGCTGGTCCAGCCCCGGTCAACTCCGCTCGGACCCGCGCCACCCTGACTGTCCTCCGTTGACAGTGGCGGCGCGGGTTCCTAGCCTGATGGGCAGGAGGTGCACCGATGACCCGACGCAGCGCCCTGATCGCCGCCCTGCTCGTAGCCGCGCTCTCCCCGGTTGTGCCCGTCGCGCACGCCGGCCTGCTCTCGGACCCCACCCACGCCGGGTTCGCGCCACGCGTCCCGTTGTCGGCGTTCGCGCGTCCCGCGACGTGGTTCGATCCCTCGCGCCTACGCCTCATGTCCACGGTGTCCGTGGGCACCGGCTTCGGAGGCCAGACCAGTGCGCTGCAAGTGACGCGCCTCGGCTACCAGTTCGGCGCGCCGCTCAGCATGAGCGTGAGCCTGGGTAACACGTTCGGATTGGACCGAGCCCGTGGCGGCTCATCGTTCTTCCTCGAGGGGCTCGACGTGTCGTGGCGCCCGAGCAAGAACTCGCTGTTCCGGATCGAGATGCGCGACGTGCGCTCGCCGCTCCAGTATTCCGCCTGGGGCCGGGGCCTCGGCGTGTACGACCCGTTCGCGCCCGGCTACTGATCCGCGCTTGGCCGCGTCCCGCCTGACGTCGGCGTTCGCCGCGCGTACGGGTGCGACCGGTCTGATTCCGTATCTCACCGCGGGTTTCCCTTCGCTCGAGGGCTCGCTGGAGCTGATGCGGGGCCTGGAGCGCGCCGGGGCGATGGCGCTGGAGGTGGGCGTGCCGTTCTCCGACCCCATCGCCGACGGTCCCGACATCCAGCGCGCCTCGGAGTGGGCCTTGCGCCAGGGCATCGGCGTGCTCGACGTGCTGGACCTGGTGGCGACGTTCCGCCGCGCCTCGTCACTGCCGATCGTGGTGATGACCTACGCGAACCCGGTCGCGCGTGTGGACGCGGTCGCGTTCGCGACGCGCGCCCGCGCGGCCGGTGTGGATGGCGTGCTGCTCTCCGACCTGCCGCCCGAGGAATCGCCCGAGACCTGGCGCGCCATGGACGACGCCGCGCTCGACACGGTGCTGCTCGTGGCTCCCACCACCGACGCCGCCCGGCTCGAAACGGTGCTCGCGCGCTGCCGCGGATTCGTCTACTGCCTCGCGCGCACCGGCGTGACCGGGCGCTCCGAGGGTTACGCGGGCTCGCTCGACGAGCGGCTGGCCGCGGTGCGCGCGCGCACCGCGCTGCCGGTGGCGGTGGGTTTCGGCATCTCCAGCGCCGCCGATGCAGCCGCGCTACGCGGGCGCGCCGATGCGGTCATCGTCGGCGCGGCGTTCATGCGGCTTGTGCAGCAGGATCCCACGCACGGCTTTGTCGAGCGCACGACGGGCCTCGCCGCGGAGCTGGTCGCGGCGCTCCGCTGAGACGCCGGACAGAAGCAAGCCCCCGGGACGCGGGGCCCCGGGGGCTCTTCCTTGTTGCCGCGGTGCAGACGCCTCAGCGCCTGATCCACCACAGCAGGTCCAGGAGGACCATCACCAGTCCGACGTCCACGGCCACCTCCTGCTTCAGAGGGCCCGCCGCGAACACCGCGGAGGGGTCAACCGAGTGCGTTCGGCCGCTCGTGGGTTGGCAGCGCGAGCGGGGGAGGCGGCGTCCTGCTGCCTCACCCGTGGGTATCGGCGATTCCTCCCCCCGGCTTGAGCGGACCGCTCGGGGGGGGGGGGGCCAAGCGCCCCCAAGGGCCCCAAACCGTCCAGACGCGCTCAGGCGCCGCTTCGGGCCGGATTCCGCACCCGTGCCAACTGCTTGAGCACCACGATCGTGAGATCGTCGAGCGGTCCATCGGCCCAGGCGCGCACCGCGCTCATGAGTTCTTCGAGCACGTCGGCGGCGCGCCGATGCGCGTGCCGGTCGAGCACCAGCCAGAGCTGCTCGTCTCCGAACGGTTCGCCCTCGCGCGAGGCTTCGCTCAGGCCGTCGGTGTACACCACCAGCACGTCGCCGGGCGCGAGCTCGGCCGCTGTGAGCGGATAGAGCGCGCCGTCCTGCCCACCC
>CAYQNV010000020.1:0-14780 GCA_964418975.1 uncultured bacterium
TCTCCCGACTCTCCGCCTTGCGGCGTTGTCCTTGAACTGAGGCTCCTTCCCTCCACCGGCGTTACCCGGCTTCAGCGGTACTACGAGCCTCTCCGCCACCCGACCCGGCCCGGCCTGTCCCTCGCGGGCGTCCGGTTGGAGGTCGCGACCCTCCGCCGTGTCGGGCTTCCCGTGTTGCGTCACGTCCCCTTGCATGCATGCCGTCGCCACTACCCCGGCGGACCGCTGGAGCCATCGCTCGTGCTCTCCAGTGGCAGCGGCCTTCCCCCATGTACGGCGAGGTCGGCTCCCGCATCTTCCCTTTTCGAGGCCTGCTCGGCGTTCACTCACGTTACGGCCTGCATGCTCGCTCAGTCGCCTTGAAGCGACCTTTATCGAAGGCTTCGTCGAGTTCGTTGCCTCCCTCGACGCTCCGATTGCTTCCGGCCGGAGCGACAGTTGCCGGGCGGGACTTTCACCCGCTGGGTGCGTGCGCCTTCCACGGCGCACCGTGCATCGACGGATAGGCCGCCGGCAGGTAGAGCTTGCGCGCGTCCACTTCGGCGAGGCAGGCGAGCAGTTCGGCGGTGGTGGTGCGTTCCTGCGCGAGGAGCGTGGTCACAGCGCGCAGCAAGGCGTTATCGGCTAGGTGGCCCAGCGAGTAGCGCTTCATGGCGGGACTCCGCGATAGAGACGAATCGCGGGGGCACCACAATTCATAGCATGCGTGTTCGCGGCGCTCGGAGAGCCACGGAGTGCGCGGAACGTGCCGCAAGACGAGATTTTTCCTGGCGCAACAGGCTCCGGGTCGTTGGCGCGCATCCTGCGCGCGCTGGCGTGCGAGCAACGGAGCTGCCTCGTGGCACGAGAAGTCGGGTCCGAGAACGTGTCAAACGAATTCGTCGGTCCAGATCCGAGCTGCGGCCTCGCCGCGGCGTGCACTTGCCACGGAGCGAGGGGCTGGGTGACGAGCGATGGCGGAACCCGTCGTCGGCCCCTGAATCCGCCCACACCACTCCCGGAAGCCCCCGAGACCCTCGCGAATGCTCCAATGCCGAAGCCAACGTTCGCGCGTGCGTTGGCGAAGACTCACGGTCGAAACACGCAGGCCGGAGCTCGTTCGTCCGAAGGCTCATGTTGCCCGCACTCAGGGCACGCTGGGACTCACTCCTCGTTCGATTTCGAGTTCGGGTCCGTATCTGGGCCTGCGGCCAACTTGGCGATCGCCTTCTCCGCCTGGAGGGCGCATTCGGTGCCGAGAGGCGTCGCGCTGGAGCGGCCGAGGACTCGGGCGACTTCGAACCATGCGCGGCGCATGGCGTCGGGCTCCTCGCCTTCGAGGACCGTGGCCAGGTTGAGGGCGGCGTTCGCCGCGGCGGCGCGGCCGCTCGGGAGTCCGCTCGTGCGACCGCGCTCGAGCGCCGCCTCGTAGGCCTTGCGCGCCTCGAACACGCGGTCCAGGGCCAGCAGTGCGTGTCCCAGGTTCACGTGCGCCATCGCCGCCATCGCGTCGAACTCGGGCGACGCGCCGCTCGTGTGCGTGTCGCGCACCAGCGCGAGCGCGTCCAGGAACGCTCGCACCGCCTGCTCGGGACGGCCCGATTGTCGGTGCAAGTGGCCGGTGAGGAGCTGCGCGTCGAGCGCGATACGCGCGCCCACCTCCACGTCACTCTCGCGGCCCAAGCGCACCACGTCCGCCAGGCCCGCCAGCGCCTCGTCTTTCCGCCCGTCGTGCAGTGCCTGGAATGCGTGCGCGTACGTGGCGGCGGCTTCGAGCGCGCGGCCCGTGCCCGAGGACAGCGTGCGCGTGAACGCGAGCGACTCCTCGGCCAGCACCCGCGCCTCCTCCCAGCGCTCGAGCGAGCCGAGCGCGCGATGCAGGTTGCACGCGGCCTGGCCGGCCAGCTCGCGCAGCGCCGGTTCGTCGAGCCGCCGTCCGATCTCGAACACGCGCTGCAGGTGCTTCACCGCCTCCTCGCGCTGGCCCACCTCGGCGAGCGTCTGGCCGAGTCGCAATCGCGCGAGCAGGTCGAATCGCTCGGCAGTGCCGGGTTCGCAGCGCGTCGCGAGCGTCAGCGCGTCGCGGTACTGGGCCGCCGCCTCGCCGTGCCGGCCTCCCGCGACCAGCCGTTCCCCCAACCCGAGCGCACCCTGGAGCGCCGCCAGGGCGCCTTCGGGCAGACCGCTGTCGCGCCCGTATTGCACGGCGCGCGTGTACTGGCGTTCGGTCTCGGGTGATCCGAGCAGGCCCTCCCGCTCGGCCAGTGAGGCCAGCGCGAGGGAGGCCTTGGCGCACGCCATGCGACCGAGCGCGGTGCCGGACGGCTCGGCCACGCGCGCGACGGTCTCGAACATCCGCTTGGCGTGCTCCACGTCGCCCCGGCGCGAGAGCAGGTGACCCAGGTTGAATGCCGCGACAGCCGCCGGATCCCATCCGCTCGGATGGCCTGCGCGCACGCCCAGCTCCAGCGCCGATTCCCAGCTCGCCACAGCCATGTCCTCTTCACCGCTCTCGCTCTGCAAGAGCCCCAAGTTGAACGCCGCCTGCGTCAGCATCCCGAGCAGTTGCTGCGATTCGCTGTCGCGCCCCAGATCCAGCGCCTCGCGGTAGCGCGAGCGAGCGCGCAGCACCTCGCCCGCCTCCTGGTCGAGGATGCCGAGGCGCGAGAGCACGCCCGCGCGCCGATGACGACCGGTGGGATCGGGCACGCGGAAACTTCGCGAGACCGCGCGCTCGAAGTGCAGCACCGCCTCTTCGCGACGGCCCACGGCCCGCAACTTCTCGCCCAGGTGCAGCGAGGCTTCGAGCACGATCTGGTCGCCGTGCTCGCCGCCGAGTCGTTCCGCCAGGGCCAGCGCTTCGCGCAGTCTCGTCACGCGCGCCTCGGCGTCGCCCTCGGCGAGCGCCGCCTCGAGCGCCTGGAGCGCGCGCGCGGCGAGTCGGTCCGCAGTCCTCCCGCCGGGCGTGCCGGAGACGCGGGCGAACCACGCGGCCAGTCGCGCCCATACGCTCATGTTCCGGCAACCTCGCGGCGGGCGCGCAAGCGCGCGAGCGCGGCGCGAGCGCCCTCGGCCGCCTCGGCCTCGCCGCGGTCGTTCACGAGGGTCTCGTCGGCGAGTGCTACAAAAGCCTCTTGATGACGCGCACGCGCCAGCCGTTGCTGTGCTTCGTCCTCGGTCCAGCCGCGCGCAGCCACGAGGCGCGCTACCTGCATCGCGGGCGGCGCCACCACCGCCAGCACGGCGTCGCACTCGCGTTCGAAACCCCAGTCCAGCAGGAGCGCCGCGTCCACCACCACCGTGCCGGCGAAACCCTCGCGCGCCGCGTCCGCGAGTCCCTCGCGCAGGCGCTTGAGGATACGGGGATGCACGAGCAGGTTGAGCCTGGTGAGCGCCGCCGGGTCGTCGAACACCTTCGCGGCCACGCGCCGGCGGTCGAGGCTGCCGTCAGGGCGATACACGTCAGCGCCGTACTCGGCCGCGAGCGCAGTACGGACCTCGGGATCGCCCGCGGTGATCTCGTGCCCCATGCGGTCGGCGTCCAGCACGCGCGCGCCGTCGGCGGCGAGGACACGCGCGACCAAGCTCTTGCCACTACCCGTCGGCCCCACCAAGCCCAGCACGAACGGGCCGGGTGAGGGTGGGCGCCGCGGACGCGGAAGTCGTGGGCTGGGAGGCTCAGTGCACATCGAACCAGGTGTGGCCGGTTCCCACCGACACGGTGAGCGGCACGCTCAGAGGGTAGCAGCCCTCCATCTCCCTGCGCACCAGCGCCGTGACGGCCTCGGCTTCGCCCAGCGGACATTCGAGGAGAAGTTCGTCGTGCACCTGGAGCAGGAGCCGCGAACCGGTGCGGCGCGCCAGCGAGCGGTGCACGCTCAGCATGGCGAGCTTGACGAGATCGGCGGCCGAACCCTGGACGGGCGTGTTGATGGCCGCGCGCTCGGCGAACGAGCGCTCGGCGCCGTGCGTACTACGCAGCTCCGGCAGGTAGCGACGGCGGCCGAGCAGCGTGGCCACCCAACCGCGAGTGCGCGCCTCCTCGAGCGAGGCATCCAGGTACCGCCGCACGCCCGCATATGCAGCGAAATAGCTGTCGATGAACTCCTTGGCCTCTTTGAGCTCGAGCCCCATCTGCTGCGCGAGGCTGCGTGCGCCCATGCCGTACAACACCCCGAAGTTCACCACCTTGGCGCGCGCTCGCAGTTCCCCCGGCACGTCGCCAGTCCGCTTGAAGATGCGGCGGGCGGTTGCCGCGTGGACGTCCTCTCCGGATCGGAACGCCTCCACCAGGTTCGGGTCACCCGACAGGTGCGCGAGGACTCGAAGCTCGATCTGCGAGTAGTCCGCACCCACCAGCACGCAGCCCGGTGCGGCGACGAACGCCCGGCGGATGGCCCTGCCCTGCGGCGTGCGGATCGGGATGTTCTGCAGATTGGGGTCGAGTGAGGCGAGCCGACCCGTGGCGGCACCCGCCTGGTCGAACGTGGTGTGCACGCGGCCGTCGCGCGGGTCCACCGCCTGGGGCAACGAGTCCACGTACGTGGACTTGAGCTTGCTGACCGTGCGCCATTCGAGCAGCAGCCGCGGGAACTCGTGCTGGCCCGCGAGGCCCTCGAGCACCTCGGAGTCCGTGGACCATCCCGTCTTGGTCTTGCGGCCGGTGGGCAGCGCGAGCTTCTCGAACAGCACGCGCCCGAGCTGCGGACCACTGGCCAGGTTGAGCGTCTCGCCCGCGAGCGCATAGAGCTGCGCTTCGAGCGTCGCGAGCTCACGTGCCATGTCGGTCGACATCGCCGTGAGCACCGACGCGTCGAGCGCAACGCCGGCGCGCTCCATCGCCGCGAGCACGGCGATGAGCGGATGCTCGAGCTGCGTGTAGAGCTTCCACTGTTCGCGCGCCTCGAGTTGGGCGCGCAGCGCGTCGGCGAGCGGAAAGAGCGCGGCAGCGTGCAGTCCCGCACGCTGGGCCGCGATGCTGACCGGCAGTCCCGCAGGGCCGGTGCGGGGGCGGCCGCGCGCGGCCGGGGCCTCCACCGGATCCAGTCCCACGCCCAGCACGTCGCCGGCGAGTGCTTCGAGCGAGTGATCGCGCTGCGGGTCGCACAGGAACGAACCCAGCCGCACGTCGAATGAGGGCGCGGCCACGCCGACCTGTGCGCCCGCGAGCTCGTGCAGCGAGCGCTTCCAGTCGTGCGCCACCTTTTCCACGCTCGAGTCGGCGAGGATGGCGCCGAACCAGGCGCGCAGCCGATCGGCGTCCACATTGACGCCCGACTCGTGAGCGAGTGGCACGTAACAGTATTCGCCGTTCCGCGCGGCGAACGCCACGCCGACGAGCGTCGAGCGAAGCGGCGAGAGGCCGTGCGCCACGGGGACCACGGCGAGGCCGTGCAACGCCCGCGCGCGCACGGCGTGCACGCGCGCTTCGAGTGCTTCCAGGCTCGGGCCGGCTTCTGCCCCCGCCTCGGTAGCGGCGGCGGCGAACAGGTCGCCCTGCAGGGCGGGAACGAGCGAGGCGGGCAAGGGTGCGGCAGGCGGCGCGATCGTGCTCACACCGAACAGGCTGGCCTGCGCCGGACCATCGGGCGTGTCCTCGCGTTGCGGCCTTGGCATGTCCTCGCGTTGCGGCTTTGGCATGTCCTCGCGTTGCGGCTTTGAAATATCCTCGCGTTGCTCGGCCGCCGTGCCGCGACGTTCCGCTGGGCGTTGGGGCACCGGCGCCCCGGCCTCGGCGTCCGACACGCCCAGGTCGCTCGCCACTTGCTCGAGCCGGCGCACCTCCCAGTGCTTCGCAAACGCCATCAGCTCGTCGCGCCGCACCGGCGCCACCACGAGGTCCTCGAGCGCCAGGCCCAGGTCGAGGTCGCGGCGCAGCGTGGCCAGGTCGCGCGACAGGTAGGCGAGCGCCCTGTGCTCGGTGAGCTTCTTCTGCAGCGCGGGCTTCTTCACATCGGCGAGGCGATCATAGAGCGCGTCGAGCGAACCGAACGACTTCATCAGCTCGACCGCGGTCTTCTCCCCCACGCCAGGCACGCCAGGATAACCGTCCGAGGCGTCTCCCATCAGCGCGAGCACGTCGCGGATGTGTTCGGGGCCAACGCCCCACTTCGCGCGCACGCCGTCGGCATCGAGGCGCGAGATGTCGTCACCCTTGCCCTGCGGCGACATCACCACGACCGGTCCGCCTACCAACTGCAGCATGTCCTTGTCCCCGGTCACCAGCAGCACTTCGAGTCCGGCCTCGGCACCCAGGCGCGCAAGCGTGGCCATGACGTCGTCTGCCTCCATGCCGGGCTTCTCCAGCACGGGAAGGCCGAGGCAGCGAGCGAGATCCTCGATCGGCGTGAGCTGTGCGCGCAGGTCGTCCGGCATGGGCGGCCGATGCGCCTTGTAATCGGTGTAGAGCTCGTGGCGGAATGTCGGTCCTGGTCCGTCCCACGCCAGCGCCCAGTAGTCGGGCTTCAACTCACGCCGGAACTTCACCAGCATGTTTGCCATGCCAAAGATAGCGGACGTGTTGTCGCCGCGGCTGTTCTTGAGCGGGCGTCCGATGAACGCGTAGTAGGCGCGGTAGGCGAGGCCGAGGGCGTCGAGGACGACGAGGCGGGGCACGACGGAACTCAGGCCGGGCGCCGGCAGGTGAGCAGCTTGTTGGTGCCCGCTTCGTGGCCGAAGCCCAGCGCCAGCAACGCGCGGTCGGCAGCGAGCAGCATGCCGGGCCAGCGGTTGAGGAAGCGCCACGGCCCGAGGTGGCGATTGAGCAGCACGTGTGTAGGCCGCAGCTGCTCGCGCACGAGGCCGACGGAGCCGAGCACTTCCAGGTAGCGAGCGAGCGGTCGCATGACGTTGTGCTCGGCGATCGCGCCGAAGTCCGCGAACGCGTCGGTCACGAGCAGCAGGCCGCCGGGCGCCAGCGCGCCCGCGAGCTGACGCAGCGCCGCCTCCCAGCGGGCGTCGTCCGTGACGTGGTAGAGCACGTCGAACACATTGATCAGGTCGTAGGGGCCGTCCGGCACGCCATCGCTCACGTCGGCACGCACGAAGCGCTGGGCGGGGTAGCGCGAGGCGAGTTGGTCGACGCTCACCTGCGCGATGTCAACGCCGGTGTAGTGCGCGCCCCGCGCCACGTAGAACGCGGTCCAGAAGCCCGTGCCGCAGCCCACATCCAGCACGCGCCGGCCGGACGGGAGCATGCCCGCACGCGCGAGACAGGCTTCAAGGACTTCGGCGCGCAGCGCATAGCAGGCGCGATTGTACGCCAGCGACAGGCCGGTCTCGCCCGTGCCGCGCAAATCGAACTGCTCCGCCAGACGCTGCTCCCAGAACTCCTGCGGGCGATAGTTCACGCGGACTTCCGCGTCTCGGCGTAGAGCCGGTGGCGTTCGACATAGCGCGCCACGGAGTCGGGCAAGAGGTAGCGCAGCGAGAGCCCGCGACGCGCCCGTGAGCGCAACGCGCTCGACGACACGTCGAGGCCGGGGTTCGCGAGCCACACCACGCCGCGCCCGCGCGCCGCCCAGCGCGAGCGACGCGGCGCACGTGCACCCGGGCGCGGCGCCACCACCAGCACCGCGCGGCTCGTGATCTCGCCCGGCTCGCGCCACGAATCGAACGTGGCGTACATGTCCGCGCCCAGGAGCAGATGCAGTCGCGCGCGCGGCGAGGCGGCCGCCAGCGCGCGCACGGTGTCGGCCGTCCACGAGGGACCGCGACGCCGGGTCTCCACGGTGGCCACTTCGAATGCGGGGTTGCCGCGCACGGCCAGGCGCGTCATCGCGAGGCGATGCTTCACGGACGATCGGCTGCCGCCTCGCTTGTGCGGCGGTGCACCCGCGGGCACGAACAGCACGCGGTCCAGGCGAAGTGTCGTGCGCGCCCATTCCGCCAGCGCCAGGTGCCCGAGGTGCGGCGGGTCGAACGTGCCGCCGAAGATCCCCACGCGGGGCGCGCGGCGTCCCGGCCGCGAGGTCACGGCAGACTGCCGGTCGGGGAACCCGCGGGCGCGGGCTCGTTGGGGACGGCGCGCCGCCTGCCGAGCTTTCGCTCGGGCTTCCACTTGAGCACGTCCGCGCGAGTGCGCGCAGCCTTCATGCCGAGCGGTCGGCCCGCGAACTCCTGCTCGAGATCGCGCAGTGTGGCCAGGGCCGTGTCCCGCTCGCCCAGTCGCGCGCTCGCCACGGCCCAGCCGATGAGCGCGTCGCCGTAGAGCGGAGTCTCGGAGTACTCGTTCAGCACATTGCGGAAGTAGTTCCGCGCCGGCTGGTACTCCTTGAGCTTCACGTACAGGTCGCCCGTCCGATAGAGCTTCGTGGCGAGACGCACGCGCGCCTCGGCGATGCGACGCGTGGCCTGCTCCGCGAGCCAGTGGTCCGGGTGATCGCGGCGGAACGCCATCCACTGATCGAGCGCCTTGAGCGTCCAGTCCTGGTCGAAGTCCGGTCCGCGCGACTGGCCCCACATCGCCACTCCCACGCGGAACGCGGCGGCCGGGGCGGAGTCGCTCTCGGGATAGTCGCGCGACAGTCGCTCGAAGTCGGCCTGCGCGGTGGGGAAATCACGGGTCTTCAGGTGGCATAACCCAAGCAGGTAGACGGCCTCGTCCACGTCGGCCGAGCCGCTGCCCGAGGTGGAATAGGGCGCCAGCACGTCGACCGCCAGCAGGTAATTCCCCTTGTCGTACAGCCGGCGAGCGAGATCGAGGCGCCCGCGCTCGTCGTGAATCGGAGGTAACACGCCCGCGCCGCAACCGGCGAGCGTCGCGAGCGTCGTGGTGAGCAGGAATCCGAATACCGCACGAATCGACAACACCCGCGGCACGGGGGACAGGAGTCTGTTCATTCGAGTCTTTCTCGGGGAGTCCTGGCGCGGCGGGCGGCCCGCGCTCACGGACGATTCTGGAAGAACAAGGCCACCAGGCCACCCACGACCGCGACGACGATCACGGGCTCCAGCACCTTGTCGACGTTGCGACTGGGAAGTTCCGACTTGAGGTCGGGATAGCGCTCCTCCTCCACCAGAGGAACCTGGTTGCGGGCGAAGCGGTCCACGAAGTTCTGGCCAAGGTCGCCCGTCCACAACACCCGGGCGCTGTTCGGGTCGCGCATGCCGATGCTTCCGGTCACGAGCGCCTGGCGCTCGATCTTCACGCGGCCCGGCAGCATGCCCACGAACCGCACGTAGGTGACGCGCGCCGAGCCGAGCGTGTACTCGATGACCGGGTCGCCCGGCCGGCCGAACAGCGACTTGAGGCTGTCGTCTGGGATGGGGCCGCGGCGCACGGTCACGTCCACGCCGCGGCGGGCGAGCGCCTTGAGCATGGAGTGCTCGAGCACGAAGTTGAGCGGATGCTCGCGTGCCGGCGCCAGCACGGCGTGCGTGCCGGAGTCCACCACTGCCGTGGCCAATGCCCGTGCCACCGCGGTGTCCGACACGAACTGCGTGAGCTGCAGGTTGGTGTACGGAACGCGCGGGCCCCTCGAGCGCACGACGGGATCCAGGTAGGCGTTCGCCACGGCCAGCGTGGAATCCTCGGGCGGCTTGGGGCCGCTGGCGTAGCGGAACTTCTTCGCCTCCGCCGCCGGCACGAGCGTCGCGAGCGCCAGCAACACCACCGCCGCGGCCAACTTGATGGGTCGCATCCTGGGGTCCTCTTTCAGCCGAGAATGTTCAGCGCGGGATCGGCGGGCCGTTCCACGCGTGCGAACAGGTCATAGGCGGCTGCCCCGGTGACGCGCACCGACGCGAGCTGCCCGGGCGAGAGCCCGTTTCCTTCCACGACCACGCCTCCATCCACTTCCCACGCCGACCCCGCCGTGCGCGCGGACCACTGTCCGCGCCCGGCGGGTCCATCGATCATCACCGTGAGCTCGTCCCCGATCCGCCGCGCGAGTCGATCGCGCGACAGCACCTGCTGCCGCGCGAGGAGCCGGGCGCGCCGCGAACGTCGCGTGTTCAGCGGGACGCGTGGCGTCATCGCGTGCGAGGGCGTCTCGGGTTCACGCTCGTAGGCGAACACCACCACGTTCTCGAACGGTTCCTCCTCGATGTAGCGAAGGAGCGTCTGGAAGTGTTCGTCCGTTTCGCCGGGGAACCCTACGATGAAGTTGGTCCGGAGCGCCACGCCGGGGATGCCGGCGCGGATCCGCCGGACCAGCGCCCGGGTGTCGCGCTCGGTCATGGCCCGCGCCATGGCGCGCAACTGGTCCTGGGCGATGTGCTGGAGCGGCATGTCCACGTAGGGCACCACTCGCCGGGCGGCCGCCCAAGTCTCGATCAGCCGGTCGCTCCACAGGCGCGGGTAGGTGTATTGCACCCGGATCCAGGCGATGCCGTCCACCTGGTCGAGCGACTCCAAGAGATCCGCCAGCTCCAGGCTGCCCGGCAGGTCGCTACCCCAGCCGGTGGTGTCCTGGCCGATCAGGTTGAGCTCGCGCACCCCGTGCGACGCCAGCTCGCGCGCTTCGTGCACGAGCTGGTCGAGAGGCTTGCTGCGCTGGTCGCCACGCAGCCGCGGGATGATGCAGAACGTGCAGCGATGGTCGCAGCCCTCGCTGATCTTCAAGTAGGCGATGTGGCGAGGCGTGCTCAACGCGCGTGGGCTCATGGCGTCGAGCGCGCCCCCCGGATCGGCGCGCAGCACCACACGTTCGCTCGAGCCCGCCAGCAGGTGGCGCGCCGCACCCACCACCTCGCGCCATTGCCCGGTGCCGAGCACCGCGTCCACCTCGGGGAACTCCTCCAGCAGCGACTCGCCCGAGCGTTGCGCCAGACAGCCCGTGACGATCAAGCCCTTCAAGCGTCGGCTCTGCTTCAGGTCGCACAGTTGGGAGATGGCGGCTTTGGACTCCCGCACCGCGCTTTGGAGGAACGCGCACGTGTTGATCACCGCCACGTCAGCCTCGCCCGGGTCGCCCACGGTGCGAAAGCCGTCGCGGACGAGCGCGCCCAGCATGTGCTCGCTGTCCACCGTGTTCTTCGGGCAGCCGAGCGTCACGAATGCGATCGCGGGCGGCAGGGCGGCGCTCGAACGGGGCTCACGCTTCGGGGTGGCGCGTCGGGCGACCGTCACTCAAAGCCCTTCTGCTGGAGCCAGTGCTGGTCGACCAGAACGTCGCGCGCCTTGCTGCCATTGAACGGCCCGACCACGCCCAGCTGTTCGAGCTGGTCCATGAGCCGCCCCGCGCGCGAGTAGCCCACCTTGAGCCGGCGCTGCAACAGCGACGTGCTGCCCTGATGGTGCATGACCACGAGGCGCGCGGCCTCGGGAATCAACTCGTCGTCCATGAAGTCGTCGGCGCCCTCGCCTTCCTCGTCCGCATCCACCACGCTCACGTCGGTGGCGAGCGGCGGTGGGACCACGGCGGCGGCCGCGGCCTTGGCGCGCCAGAACTCCACCACGCGCGTGACCTCCTCCTCGGACACGAACGCGCCGTGCACGCGGTAGGGTTCGGCCCTGCCGGCCGGAAGGAACAGCATGTCGCCCAAACCGAGCAGGTTTTCGGCCCCGTTCATGTCGAGCACGGTGCGCGAGTCCACCTTGCTCGCCACCCGGAACGCGATGCGACTCGGGAAATTCGCCTTGATGACGCCGGTGATGACATCCACGCTTGGCCGTTGCGTGGCCAGCACCAGATGGATGCCGACGGCACGCGCCATCTGCGCCAGGCGCGCGATGGGCTCCTCGACCTCGCCCGGCACCTGAATCATGAGGTCCGCGAACTCGTCCACGAGCACCACCACGTAGGACAGGCGCTCGGGCGGCTTGTCCTCGCCCTCGGCGGGCAGCAGTTTCCCGCTCGCGACGCGCTCATTGTAGGTGTTGATGTTGCGAGCGCCCACCTGGGCCAGGAGCTTGTAGCGCTTCTCCATCTCGCCCACGGCCCAGCGCAACGCGCGCGCCGCCTTCTTCGCCTCGGTCACCACGGGCATGACCAGGTGCGGGATGCCGTTGTACATGGAGAGTTCGACCATCTTGGGGTCCAACATGACCAGCTGCAGCGTGCGCGGGTCGTGCTGGAACAGCAGCCCGGTGATGATGGAGTTCAAGCACACGCTCTTGCCGGCACCGGTCGCACCCGCCACCAGTACGTGCGGCATGCGGGTGAGGTCGGAGATGAACGGCTGGCCGTTCACGTCCACCCCGAGCGGGATCTTGAGCGCCGCGTCGTTCTTCTCATAGGTCTGGCTGGAGAGCACCTCGCGTAGATACACCGTCCGGCGCCGCGGGTTCGGGATCTCCACGCCGACCGTGCCGCGCCCGGGCAGCGGCGCGATCACCCGGATCCGGGACGCGCGCATGGCCAGCGCCAGGTCGTCCTCGAGCGACACGATGCTGCCCACCTTGATGCCGGCGGCCGGCTCGAACTCGAACATGGTCACCACCGGACCGGGGTGGATCTCCGTGACCCGGCCCTCGATGTAGAAGTCGGCGAGCTTTCCGACCAGCAGGTTGGCCTGCGTGGTGAGGTCGGCCGCGGTCACCAGGTCCTCGGGCTGCTGTGGCAGCTCCAGCAGCGAGAGCGGCGGCAGCGCCTCGATCGGCGCCGGACCCGAGGGGCGCGCCGGCTCGGCCACGCGCGACCTGGGCTTGGTTGGCGCCTTGATGACGGGCACGGCGATCGCCCGGCCCGGCTCGGGGCGAGTCGCGAGGGCGGTGGCGGTCGCCGGCTCGGCGGTCCAGCCAGAGATGCGCGCCGCGGGCTCGGCCGCCGGCAGCGCCCCCGCCTCGTCCGCCGCGACCGCTCCGGCTCTCGCCGGACGGCGGCGGGACTCCTTGTCGTCCCTCGCACGCTGTCGCGCGGCGAGCCGCGCGGATTCCGCACGACCCTCCTGCCACGTGCCGTAGGCCGCGGCGGCCCCCTGTGCCGGCCGGACGACCGCGCCGTGCATAAGCGTGCCGATCCAATGGAAGCCCAACTCGCTCGCGGCGATGGCGCTGGCCAGCAACAGGGCGCCCGCCACCACCCATGAGCCCACGGCGCCGAGCGACGTCTGGAGCGCCAGCGACGAGGCGAGGCCCCAACCGCCGGCCCAGGTCCAGCGATCGAGCCCGGCCAGGCCGAACAGCGTGCACACCTCGAACACCAGCAGCGCCCCGAGGCTTGTCTTCAATAGAAGCGGTAGCGGCGGTCGATCGCGCAGCCGGTTCCACGACCACACGCCGGCCGCGACCGGCACGAACATGGCCGAGACGTGGCCGAACGCCCACGCCAGCATCCACGCGAGACCGGCGCCGACCGGGCCACACGCGTTCGGGGCCTGCCAGAACGCCGCTCCCGGGGCGGGGCGGTGGAATGTGGCCACGCTCGCGCCCGCGAGCAGCGCGAACGCGCTCAGCAAGACGGCGAGGATCTGGCGACGGCGCTTGGCCGAGAGTGCTGAAGTAGAGGGCACGGGAGGAGGATGGTCCTGCGACCCCGGTTCCATGGGAGGAGCGGCCGCACTGCGTCCGTTCCTTGGCGGGCGAACGGCCGGGGAGACCGTGCTCGCGAGCCCACCTCCCTGGCAGGCTGCGCGGCATTGTGCCGCAGGCGGCGTCGGCGAGCAATGCCGCAGAGGGGGTTGCCCGGCGCGGCTAACGCGTTGGGTGCGGGCGGCACGTGAACCCGTTAGGCTGCCTGCACATGGCTCGCACATCCCTGTCCCCGAGCGCTCCTGCCCCGGGCCGAACGGAGCTTCTGGGCCTCGGGGCTTTGCTGCTGGCGGCGCTGGCACTGCGGCTCTGGCTCGCCGCTCTCAACAGCGGGCTCACCATGGACTCCCCGCTCTACGTACGCATGGCCGAGGACCTGCTCGCAGGACGCCACGGCCCTTCTCCCGCTCACCATGGCTACTCGATGCTCGTGGCCTTGGTCTCGTTGGTCATGCCCGGACGCGAGTTGCCGGGACGCGCAGTGTCGCTGCTGGCCTCGCTGGCGCTCGTGGCGATCGTGTGGGGTATGGCGCGCCGGCGCGCGTCGCCGCTCGCGGCACTCGCTCCGGCGCTGGTCGCAGCACTCCACCCACTGCTCGCGGCTCAGGGCACGGCGATCATGACTGAGCCCGTGTTCCTGGCACTCGCCACCGGCGGCGTGTCGCTGCTCGATGCCGGGCGCGCGCGCTCGGGCGGCGCGCTGCTGGGCGCGGCGTGGTGGGTGCGACCCGAGGCCGTCCTGCTCGCGCCGTGCGCGGCACTGCTGGCTCCGGGGACCTGGCGCTCGCGCATGGTCGCGCTCGCCATGGCAGCAGCCGTCGCACTTCCCTACACGCTCGTGCTGCGCTACGAGCAGGGCTATTGGTCGTTCACGCCCAAGACCGTGCTCGTGCGCGCGCCGTTCGCCGATGCGCGCGGCGCAGAATGGCGCCTCGCCGACGGCACGGCGTTTGCCGACAGCGTCGGGCTCGTCCAACGACTCGCGCGCGACGGTGGCGCGATCCTGCGCGCCTACCCCGCGCGCCTCACGGAACACGCCGAGCGAGTGCTCGATGCCTGGCCCTGGCCACTGCTGCTGGTGAGTGCATTGGGCGTGCTCGCGGCGATCGGACGCGGACCCTGGCTCGCGTTCCTGGCGTTGCCCCTCTTCTATCCGCTGGTGAGCGCTCCGGCCGAGCTGCGCTTCGCCCAACTCGCGCTCCCGGCGCTGCTTCTGCCGCTGCGCTCGACCGCGGTGCCGCTCGCGCGCGGCGCGACGGTCGCGCGCGGTCTCGCCACGCTGGTGGTGACGGCCGGCCTCCTCCTCTCATGGATCGGCCGTCCGGGGCGCGCGGCACTAGCGTTCGACGATGGTCCCATGCACGCCATGCGCGGCGCCGGCGCGTGG
>CAYQNV010000021.1:0-9733 GCA_964418975.1 uncultured bacterium
GCTCCCCGGAGCACACCGCGCTCGAGGGCCGGCCCGCCAGCGACTTCACGCTGGAGACACTGGCCGACGGGAAGGCGGTGCGGCTCTCGGACCTCAAGGGTAGTGTCGTGCTGCTGGACTTCTGGGCCACGTGGTGCGGGCCGTGCCGCGGCTGGCTCCCCATCGTGGCCAAGGCGCAGCGCGACTACGCGGCCAAGGGCCTCAAGGTGTTCGCGGTCAACGAACGCGAGTCCGAGGCCAAGGTGCGTGACTACCTGGCCAAGCAGAAGCTCGACGTGCCGGTGTTGATGGACTTAAGCGGCACGGTGGGTGCGCAGTACCGCGCCAGCTCCATCCCGCTCACCGTGATCGTGGGCCGCGACGGAAACGTCGTGCGCGTGATGGTCGGCCTGCACGGTGAAGCGGACCTGAAGGACGTCCTCTACGACGCCGGCTTGAACTGAGCCGCGGCCGCGCCCGCGGCGAACCACGCGAGGGCCTGTTCCAGGTCCACGTTGCCGCCCGAGACGATCACGCCGACGCGCTGGCCGGCGAGCCGCACACGCCCCGACAGCAGCGCGGCCAGCGGCAGCGCGCCGGTGGGCTCGACCACGAGCTTCAGGCGCTCCCACACGAAGCGCATGGCGGCGAGTACTTCCGAGTCGGTGCACGCCGTGAACTCGTGGGCGTAGCGCCGCACCAGCGCGAGCGTGAGCTCCGAAAGCGCCGGGGTGCGTGCGCCGTCGCAGATCGTGTCCACGTGCTCCGCACGCTCGAGCGTGCCACTTCGAAAACTCCGCCCTGCGTCATCGCCGCTGGCCGGCTCCACGCCGATCACGCGGGTGCCGTGGCCGGCGATCGCCGCCGCCAGCCCGGTGCCGGACAGCAATCCGCCACCACCCACCGGCGCCAGCAGCGCGTCGAGCGCGCCGCACTCCTCGAGCAGTTCGGCCGCCGCGGTCCCCTGCCCCGCCACGATATCGGGGTGGTCGAACGGCGGCATGAGTGTGAGCCCGCGCTCGCGAGCGAGCCGTTCGGCGAGCATTTCCCTCGACTCGCCAAGCTCGTCGTAATGCAGGACCTCGGCGCCGTAGCCGCGCGTGGCCGCCAGCTTGGGCGCGGGCGCGAACGACGGCATGATCACCGTGGCCGGCACGCCGTAGAGGCGCGCCGCGAGTGCCGAGGCCTGCGCGTGGTTCCCCGAGGAGTAGCTCACGATGCCGCGCGCGCGCTGCTCGGGCTCGAGGGCTCCCAGAAAGTTCCACGCGCCCCGGAACTTGAACGCGCCCACGCGCTGCAGGTTCTCGCACTTCAAGAACACCTGCGCGCCGCACGCTTGGTCGAGCTGTCGCGAGGTGACGACGGGCGTGCGGGTCGCGACGCCCGCGATCCTCGTGCGTGCGGCCGCGAGGCGCGCCGCAAGGTCGTCGTGGTCCGGGACGCCGTGCTCCGCCGCCCAGTTCACGAGCCGCAGCCGCCCGCACCGCTGCCCAGGTCGAGCCCGGGCTCGGTCTGGCGCGCCGGGTCCAGCGCGGCGTCGATCTCGGCCTTGGACAGCGACGTCATCTCGGCCGCCAGCTCGCGCACCGGACGGCGCTCCAGGAAACTGCGCTTCGCGATCTCGGCCGCCTTGTCATAGCCGATGAGCGGGTTCAGCGCCGTGGCCATGCTGGGTGAGAGCTCGATGTAGTCGCGGCAGGTGTCGGCGTTCGCCACGAGCCCGGCGAGCGCCTTGTCCGCGAATACGCGCGACGCGGCCGATAGCAATTGCACGCTCTCCAGTAGGTTCTTCGCCATCATCGGGAGCATCACGTTCAGGTCGAGCTGGCCCCACTGCGCACCCACCGTGATCGCCGTGTGGTTGCCAATGACCTGTGCACTCACCATGGTCACGGCCTCGCACACCACCGGATTCACCTTGCCCGGCATGATGCTCGAACCCGGCTGGATGGCCGGCAGCGTCACCTCCGCGAGCCCGCAGCGCGGGCCCGAGTTCATGAGCCGCACGTCGTTCGCGATCTTCATGAGGCTCGCGGCCACCGAGTTGAGCGCGCCGCTCGTCCAGCAGGCGCCGTCCTGCGCGCCCTGCGCTTCGAAGTGGTTCGGAGCTTCCTGGAACGTGGTGCTGGCCAGCTTGCCCAGTTCGGACGCCATGCGGCGGCCGAACTCGGGGTGCGTGTTGAGGCCCGTGCCTACCGCCGTGCCGCCGATGGCGAGCTCGCGCAGGTCGGGCAGCGTGGCCTTCACGCGCGCGATGCCGTGCTGCACCTGCGAGGCGTAGCCCGAGAACTCCTGGCCGAGCCGGATGGGCGTGGCGTCCATGAGATGCGTGCGGCCGGTCTTCAGGACGTCGTGGAACTCGCGCGACTTCCCGTCCAGCACCATCCACAGCCGCGCCAGCGCCGGCAGCAGGTCGCGCTCGATCTGCACCACCGCCGAAATGTGCAGCGCGGTGGGGATGACGTCATTGCTCGACTGCCCGAAGTTCACGTGGTCATTCGGGTGCACCTTCAGCCCCGACGCGCGCGAGGCGAGGCGCGCGATGACCTCGTTGGCGTTCATGTTGGACGAGGTGCCGCTGCCGGTCTGGAAGACGTCGATGGGGAACTCCGCGTCCCACTTGCCTTGGGCCACTTCCAGCGCGGCCTGCTCGATCGCTAGGGCCACGTCGCGCTCGACCAGCCCAAGGTCGCGGTTGACGCGCGCCGCCGCCGCCTTGATCAGACCGAGTGTGTGGATGAACGCGGCCGGCAGTGGTCGACCCGAGATGGGGAAGTTCTCGACCGCGCGTTGGGTCTGGGGTCCCCACAGGGCTTGGGCCGGCACCTGCATCTCGCCCAGACTGTCCTTCTCGATGCGGAACTCCGACATGACGATCCTTTCCGGCGCACGCT
Source organism: uncultured bacterium (assembly GCA_964418975.1). GTDB lineage: Bacteria > Eisenbacteria > RBG-16-71-46 > RBG-16-71-46 > RBG-16-71-46 > JAIOPA01. The sequence continues at coordinate 2,874 of CAYQNV010000021.1, forward strand.
CGCGGGAGCCTCCGCGCGGTCGGTGCGCAGTTTCAGCGCACTCTAGCGCACGCCCGTCGCCCCGGGAAAACGCACTCGCGGCGAGGCGACTTCATGTTCGACTGCCTTCCGGTGGAGAGTCCGGCGTCGCCGGAGCGCTCGGTTCATCCACGAGTGCCAGGTCCAGCTCGTCGTCCGAGAGTATGGCGCGCCGATTCATGATCTGCGACGTGTCGTGCTCGAAGAAGAAGTGCGTGAGGTGGTCTAGCCCCACCTCGATTTGCTTGCGGAGTCCCACCATCTTGATGAGGTAGGCCCCGGCCCAGGCGAGCCAGGCGAGCTTGCCCGAAAGCGGCAGGCCGAACAGGTCCAACACCGAGCTGTGCTTGCCGAGCGAGATGATGTAGCCAGCGTCGCGGAACGCGAAGCGTTCGGCGGGCAGGTTGCGCGCCCGGCGCACCAGCGTGCGGCCAACGTGCGCACCCATGGCGATAGCGGTCTGCGAGAGCTGCGGTTGCATCGTGCCGTCCGCGCGCGGGGACGCGGCGCCGTCGCCAATCACGTACACGTCATCGATCGCGCTGCCGTCCGGGCGCAGCGCACGCAGGAACTCGTCCACGCGCACGCGACCGTCGCGATGGTGTTGCACCGGAAGCTCGCGCACCAGCGCGGGCGGCGCCACGCCGGCCGCCCAAACGATGGTGAACGCCTCGATCCGCCGTCCGTCCGCGAGCTGCACCGCGTGCGACTCCACCTGCCGGACCGCGGCCCCCAGCTCCACGCGCACGCCGCGCTGGGCGAGGTACCGGTGCACGTAGCGCGAGTGCTCGGGCCGTGCGGCGGGCACGAGTCGGTCGCCGCCTTCCACCACCGTCACGCTCACGTGCGACGGCGACAGCGACGGATAGCGCGGCAGCAGCGTGTCGCGCGCCATCTCGATCAACTCGGCTGCCACCTCCACGCCGGTCACGCCACCCCCCACCATCACGAATGACAGGAGTTTGCGGCGCTGCGCGTCGGAGCGCGCCTGCTCGGCCATCTCGAACAGTTCCACCACCCGCGCGCGCAACGTCATGGCGTCCACGAGCGTCTTGAACGGTCGCGCGTGCGCCTCGGCCCCCGGCACCCCGAACCAGTTGGTCACGCTGCCGGTGGCGATCACCAGCGCGTCCCAGGGTTCCACGAGCCGGTTGTGCAGCTCGACCACGCGGCGGTCCAGGTCGATCTTGAGCGCCTTATTCTTGTGGAACCGGACGTGGCGGTGCCGAGACATCTCTCGCAGCGGATAGACGATGTGTCGCGTCTCGACCGCACCCACCGCCACCGCGGGCAGCAGGGGGTTGAACTGGAAGAAGTTCTCCTTGTCCACGAGCAACGTGTCCCAGTAGCCGCGCGCCACCCGCGAGCCACCCACCGCCCGCGCCACGTCGAGCCCGCCGAAACCGCCACCCAGGATCAAGAGCTTCCGCCCCGCCATGCTCGCCACCTTAGTGGAGTTCCCCGGGATCCGCATCGCACCTGTATCGTGGGGCCATGCTCCGAGTCTCCGTGCTCCTGCCGGTTCGCGACGCCGCCCCATGGCTGGCGTCCTCGCTCGCCTCGCTGGCCCGCCAGACGGTCGACGACCACGAGGTGATCGCCGTGGACGACGGGTCCGTGGACGGGTCGGGTGAACTGCTGGACCGCGCGGCCCGCCGCGACCGACGGCTCGTGGTGCGACACACTCCCCCACATGGACTGCCGGCGGCGTTGAACCTGGCGCTGTCGATCGCTCGCGCCCCGTGGATCGCGCGTCATGACGCGGACGACCTGAGCCACCGTGAGCGCTTCGAACGACAACTTGAGCGCGCCGCGCGGGAGCCGTCGCTGGATGTGATCGGCACGCGCGTGCGTCTGTTCCCCGCGCGCGCCACGGGGGCGGGCATGCGGCGCTGGGTTGCGTGGCACAACGCGCTCCTCAATCACGAGTCGATGCGCCGTGAACTCCTGATCGATAGCCCGCTTGCGCATGGGTCGGCGCTGATCCGCCGGGCCACGCTGGAGCGCGTGGGCGGCTGGCAGGAGCGTGGCTGGGCCGAGGATCTCGACCTGTGGCTGCGAATGGTCGAGGCTGGTGCAAGACTCGGTAAGCTCGCCGAGCCGCTCTATGGCTGGCGCCAGCATCCGAACAGCGCCACGCGCACCGACGAGCGATATTCGCGTGCCCGGTTCCTGTCGCTCAAGGTCGCAGCACTGGCGGCGGGCTTTCTGCGAGGCCGGGATCGGGTCACGCTGGTGGGGGTCGGGCAGAGCCTCGCACGCTGGCGGCAGGCGCTGGCCACTTGGGTGGGCGAATGGCACGAGGTCCGCCGCCCGCATCGCCAATCGGTTGCCCGGCTCCGTCCGCCGCTCGTGCTCGCCTACATGGCGCCGGCCGCGCGCGAGCGCTGGCGCGCCCAACTCGCTCGGTGCGATATGCAGGAACTGTCCGACTTCATATTCGTCGCCTGAGCCCCCGCGCGGGGCTTTATCCGATTGACTTTACACTCGATTGGGTCTACCCTTACGCGCATGAGGTGCGTTCTCCCTGAACGCACGGTCCCCCGGAATCGGAGGCAGCATGGCGAAGCGACCGCGCAAGGCCTACACCCCGCAGAAGCGGGCGGAGATCCTCGCGTCAGCGCAGAAGGACAATCTCACCGCGAACGACGTGAAGAAGAAGTTCGGCGTCACGCCGGTGACGTATTACTCGTGGCGGAAGAAGGAGGGCCTGGTCGGCCGCCGCGGTCGCCGCCCGAGCCTGCTCACGCAGGTGGGTGGGGGCAGCAACATCGCACTGCAATTGCGCGCGGGTGTGCAGGCCAAGGTCCGCGCCATCATGCCGGGCATCGTGCGCGAGGAAGTCACCACCTACCTGAACGCGCTGTTCGCGGCACACCGCCGCCCGGGTCGTCCCCGCAAGGTCCTCTAGCGAGCCTCTCGTCGCCATGCGGGCGCGACAGCGAACGCTGTCGCGCCCGAGGCGTCGAGGCCCCCGTGCCACTCCCGCCGTCTCGCCCCTCGCACGCGCGCCCGCTTCCCCGTTCGGTGTGGCTCGTGCTCGCCGGTTCGTGCGCGCTCTCGCTCGCGATCGCGGCGTGGTTCCCACTCGTGGATCCCGACGAGGGACGCAACGCCGAGGTGGCCGCCGAGATGGCCGTGAGCGGCGACCTGGTGGTGCCCCACCTCGCGGGGGTCCCCTACCTGGACAAGCCGCCGGCGTTGTTCGCGATGGGAGCACTCGCCATTCGCGCGATCGGCCGCATCCCGTTGGCACCGCGCCTGCCCGCCATCCTGTGCACGCTGCTCGTGCTGGCGCTGGTGGCACGCACCGCGCTGCGGCTGGAGGACGAGCGCTTCGCCTGGCGTTGCGCGGCGCTTTTGGCGGCGGCGCCGCTGGCCGCGGTCATCGGCGCCTACGTCATCTTCGACATGCCGCTCACGCTGTGCGTGACCGCGGTGTGGACGGGCCTGGCACTCGAGCTGGAGCTCGGGCCCTCGCGCGCCCGCCGGGCCGGCATGTTCGCGGCAATCGGTCTCGGCGTGCTCGTCAAGGGACCGGTCATGCTGGCGTGGGCGCTTGGGGGCACGCTCGCGGCCGCGGCACTGTTGCGCGAGGCCACTCCGCTCCGCTGGCTGGCGTGGGGGCCGGGCTGGCTGCTGGGACTCGGCATTCCCGGCCTGTGGTTCGCGGCCGCGCTCCAGCGCCATCCGGAGTACCTGCGCTACGCGTTCATCGAAGAGTCGTTCGAGCGGCTCACGAGCACGTCGTTCCATCGGAACCAGCCGTGGTGGTTCGTGCCCGCGGTGTTCGCGGGCGGCGCGCTGCCGTGGTCGCTGGCCACGCCGTGGCGGAGGCCAGCTTCGCGGACCTCGCGCGTGGCCGCGGCGTTTGTGCTGTTCTCGGCGGTTTTCTTCACGTTCTCGCACTCGAAGCTCGTCACCTACCTCCTGCCCGCGTTCCCCGCATTGGCCTGGTGGGCCAGCGAGTGCTGGCTCCGCGCGCGGCGGCCGTCTTGGGCGTTCGCGGCCATGCTGGCGTTCACGCCGATCGTGCTTGTCACGGGTTCCATTCGGCTGCGAGCCGAGGCGCACGCCAGCTCGGGGGACCGCCTGGCGCGCGCCATCGCCGGCTCGGGTGCGCGGACAGTGCGCTACGAGGACTGCTATAGTCCCGGCACGGATTTCCTGCTCGGGCGGCCTTCCACCGTGGTCTCGGCGCTCGGGCATCCACTCACGAGCAACTATGCGGTGCGCTACCGGGAATCGCTCCGGCAGCGCGGGTTGTGGACCCTCGTGGACGATCCCGCCTCGGCGCCGGTCGCGGACGTCATCGTGCGCGAACCCCGGCGCGAGGGCCGTACCCCCCCCGGCTATCGCGAGATCTTCCGCGACAAACGCTTCATCGCATGGCGTCGTCAGCCGGACTGACTTAAGGAGTCGCGAGCATGTGCGGGATTGCCGGACTGGTGGCACCGGACCTCGCCGCCCCCGAGCGGCTGGACTTGGTGCGAGCCATGGTCGCGCGCCTGCGCCACCGCGGGCCCTGCGGCGAGGCGATCTGGGACGGCGGCGAGTGCGCGATGGGGATCGCCCGGCTGGCGATCGTCGCGCCGCGCGAGCCCGTGCGCGTGCTCCAGAGCGAGACCGGCGACGTCGTGGGCGTGGCGAACGGCGAGCTCTACAACCACGTCCGACTCGAACAGGAACTGCGCGCGCGGGGCCACGATCTTTCGCGCGGTCCCGACACCACGCTGTTGCCGCACCTCTATGAAGAGCGCGGCCAGGACTTCGTCGACGCCCTGGACGGCATGTTCGCCGTGGCGCTGTGGGATCGCACCACGCGCACGCTCACCCTCGCCCGCGATCGCGCCGGGGAGAAGCCGCTGTTCGTGGCCGCGAGTGGCCAGCGCTTCGCATTCGCCTCCGAGCCCGGCGCGCTGCTGGCGCTGCCGTGGATCTCACGCGACCCCTCGCCCGCGGGGCTCGCCCGCTACCTAGTGCACGGCTGCTTCGCGGGCGACGATTCCGCGTTCGAGGCCATGAGACAGGTGCCGCCGGCGCACGTGCTCACGGTAAAAGACGCGGTCGAGCGGTCGCGACGCTACTGGCGCCCGTGGGACACGCTCGTGCGCCGCGCGCCGGAGCGCTCGGGCGTGGGATCCGAGGCCGCCATGGTCTCCGCCACCGCCGAGGCGCTTGCGAGTGCGGTGGCGTCGCGCGTGCCGGCCGAGGTGCCATTCGGCGTGTTCCTGTCGGGAGGCATCGACTCGGGCCTGGTCGCGGTGCTCGCCGCGCGGGCCTGGGGTCGGCCATTCCCCACGTTCAGCATGAAGCTGGACCACCGCGGCTACGACGAATCGCAGCTCGCCCGCCGGGTCGCCGAACAGATCGGCGCCGAGCACCACGAAGTGGTGATGGGCGCGCGCGAGGGCGAGGAGGCGTTCGCGACCTGGGCCGCGGGCATGGACCAACCGCTCGGCGACCCGAGTGTGCTGCCGACGTGGCTGCTGGCGCGCCATGCCGCGCGTGTGGTGCCCGTGGTGCTCACTGGCGAAGGCGGGGACGAGTTGTTCGCGGGCTACCCCACCTACCTGGGCCATCGCCATGCCGCTATCGCCGAGGGCCTCCCCCCGGCGCTGGCTCGTCTGCTGCTATCGTGGGCGCGCCGACTCCGGCCCGGACACCATCACGTCACGCTCGCGCATATGGCCGAGCGGTTCCTCTCGGTGCGAGGCCTGCCACCGTTCGAGCGCCACCTGGCGTGGTTCGGGACCGCGCGCGCCGACGAGGCGCTGGCATTCCTGGCACCCGGGCTTCGCGACCGCGTCGCGAGCGAGGCGCCGCTCCATCACGCGCGCCACCTCGAGCGCGTGCTCGGCGACATGGAGCTGATGCGCGCGGATCGTGCGCCGGGGCTGACCGCCTACCAGCTGCTCGACTTCGAGACCTACCTGCCCGCTGACCTGCTCACGAAAGTGGACCGCTGCACCATGGCGCACGGTGTGGAGTCGCGCGCACCGTTCCTGCGCGCCGCACTCGTCGAGCACGCGCTCGCGCTGCCCGAATCGGCGCGCCTGCGCGGCACATCGGGCAAATGGGTGCTCAAGCGTGCCGCGGCGCGATTGCTGCCGCGCGAGATCCTGCACCGTCGCAAGCAGGGCTTCTCGCCGCCGTTCTCGGCGTGGGCGCGCGGCCCCCTGCGCGGACTCGTGCTGGACGCGCTCTCGCCGGCGCGGCTCACGGCGGCCGGCGTGCTGGACACGACCCACGTGCAGCCGCTCGTGCGCGCGCACCTCGAAGGACGCGAGGACCGCGGACGTACGCTGTGGGCGCTGCTCTCGCTCCAGTCGTGGGCCGAGCGCTGGGTGCACGCGCCGCGGCCGACGCCCTCCGTCGTGTCCGCGAGCGGGCTCGAGCTGTCGCGGAACTGAGCCGGAGCTAGGCGGAGGCGGGTGCCGCCGGAGCGGGTGCGGCCGCGCGGCGGGCGATCTGCGTCGCGCACCCCAACCCCACGAGGATCAGGCTCGAGAGCGCCATCAGGGCCCGCTCGAGCCCCAGGTGATCCGCCATCACGCCCACCGGATAGAGCAGCAGCGCGCCCAATCCCCACGCCGCGCCCATCAGCAGGCTCGAGATGATGCCCGCATGGCGCGGCGAGAGTTCCTGGCCGAGCACCACGTTCACCGGCAGCGAGGCCTGGAGCACGCAGTAACCCACCACGAGCATGACGAAGCGCCAGCCGTCCGGCACCACGAAGAAGGCGACATAGAACGGCACGGCCGCGGCGAACGAGCGCACCACAACACGGCGACCGCCGAAGCGATCCGCGAGCCAGCCGCCCGCGAATCCTCCGAGGGCTC
>CAYQNV010000022.1:0-7118 GCA_964418975.1 uncultured bacterium
CGAGGATGCGCCGGGCACTCCAGCGCTGCGTGCACACGCCGGCGCGCATCGCCGGCGTCTCGCCGGGGTGGCGCTCGGAGAACCACTTGCCGTAGTTGCGCCACACCAGGAACACCCACAGCCTTGCGATCGCACTCTGGCTGCGCTTGGAGAACGCGATGGTCTCGCGCTTGTGGTTCGCTCCGCTGTGGCGGATCAGCAGGTCCAGCAGGTTGATGGCGAACAGTGGGTTGCGGCTGGTACGGGCAGCGCGCGAGGAGACGGTGCGGTGCTCCACCGTGAGGTGCGGCAGGTCGCGGAGTGCGCGCGGGTAGTCCTGGTGCTCGTCGGTGTGCAACACCAGGCGCTGGGGCTCGGCCGCGACGATCGCGAGCACGCGGGCGACCTCGCGGCGGACCGAGCGCGGGTCGGGCCGGCCGAACCGGCGCTCGAGCTCGGCGCGGCGCCGCTGCTGGGCGCGGCTCATGCGGCCGCTGCGGCGCAGCTCGGAGTGGGTGAACCCGTAGAAGTAGTGGGACCGCTGGCCGGCGACGACGTGGTACAGGGTGGGGTGGTTTTGGCTCAGCTCGAACGACTGGAAGCCGTCGAGGACGAGTTCCTCGGTCACCGGCCCGTTGGGGCGCAGCAGTTCGTGGTGCAACTGGCACTGGCGAGCGAGCCGCGCGGTGTGGAGCAGGATGGTCTGCGGCGAGGCGTCGTGCTTGCGGGCGATCTGGCGGAAGCCGGAGCAGCCGACGAGGTCGTGGTAGACGCTGCGGTAGAGGCCGGGACGCTGGAGCCAGTAGGTGGGGCGGAACGTCTGGTCGGAGAAGGAGCGCCCGCAGTGGCCACAGCGGTAACGCTGGACGCGGGTGGGGGTGAGCTGGCGGCGGAACGTTCCGTTACGGACCCAGCGCCACGAAGCCGTTGAGCCGGTGTGGAATGGGCAGGCGTCGTTGGGGCAGAACAGAGGCTGGCGGGCGCGCGCGGTGTCGGACATGCCCAGGAGTCACTGCACGCCTCAGGCCATCCACATTCCTCCGAGCACAACCCAAGGCGTGAGTTCAGTTATGCACGCCGGCGGCTTCGCTGCCGGTGCGTTCAACGAATTCCACGTACGAGCCCAGGTAGGGGAGCGGCGGCTGCGCGGGCACGCCGGCGGCCGCGTCGCCAGGGCGTAACTCCAGCACTCGATTCGACAGCCCCTTGAGGAACGTGCGGTCATGGCTCACGAACAGCATGGTGCCCTCGAAGTCGTGGAGTGAGGCCACCAGCATCTCCTTGGTCTCCAGGTCGAGGTGGTTCGTGGGCTCGTCCAGCACCAACAGGTTGGGTGGCTCGAACAACATGCGCGCCAGCACCAGTCGTGATTTCTCGCCGCCCGAGAGCACGCGGATGGGCTTGTCGACGTCAGTGCCCGAGAACTGGAACGCGCCGAGAAGATTGCGGAGCACGCCCTGGCTCTCGAGCGGGAAGTCCTTCTGGATCTGTTCGAACACCGTGAGCTCGGCGTCCAGCAGGTCCAGCGCCTGCTGCGCGAAGTAGCCCACGCGCAGCGAGGCCCCCAGCCGCACGGTGCCGGTGTCGGGACGCACCGCGCCGACCACGAGTTTCAACAGCGTGGACTTGCCGGCGCCGTTCCGGCCCATGACGCACCAGCGCTCGGTACGGCGGATGTCGAGGTCGAACTCGTCGAAGACCACGCGCTCGCCGTAGGCCTTGCGCACGCTCTTAAGCTCCACCACGTCCTCGCCCGAGCGCGGCGGCTGGCGGAACTTGAAGTCCACCACCTTGCGCTGGCGAGGGAGTTCTACCCTCTCGATCTTCTCCAGCTTCTTCACGCGGCTCTGCACCTGAGCGGCCTTGGCGGCGTGCGTCTGGAAGCGTTCGATGAATCGTCGCTCCTTGGCCAGCATGGCCTGCTGGCGCGCATGCTGTGCTTCGCGATTGGCATTGGCGATGGCGCGTTCACGCACGTAGAAGTCGTAGTCGCCGGTGTAGGTGGTGAACTCGCCGCCGTCGATCTCGATGATGCGATCCACGATCCGGTTCATGAAGTCCTTGTCGTGGCACGTCATGAGCACCGCGCCCGGGTAGTCGCGGATGAATCGCTCCAGCCACAGGATGCTCTCGATGTCGAGGTGATTCGTGGGCTCGTCCATGAGTAACACGTCGGGCCGTCCCAGCAGGATACGGGCGAGGCCCACGCGCATCTTCCATCCCCCCGAGAGCGCGCCCACGTCGCCGTCCACCTGTGCGTCCTCGAAGGCGAGCGCGCGCAGGATCTCGCGGGCGCGTGCCTCGAGGTCGTAGCCGCCGCCTCGCTCGTACTCCTCCTGCACGTGGCCGAAGCGATCGAGAATCCGGTCCATGTCGCCCGCGCGTTCAGGGTCGGACATGGCGGCCTCGAGATCCTTCAACTCGTGGTGGAGCTCGCCCAGATTGCCGCTGCCGGCGATGGCCTCGTCCAGCACCGAGCGCCCCGACATCTCGCCTATGTCCTGCCGGTAGTAGCCGAACGTGAGACGCTTGGGCAGCGTGACCGAGCCCTCGTCCGGGGCTTCCTCGCCGACGATCATGCGAAACACAGTGGTCTTACCGGCGCCGTTCGGGCCCACCAGGCCGGCCTTCTCTCCGGCATTCAGCTGGAACGAGGCCTCCACGAACAGCACCTGCTTGCCGTACTGCTTGCTGACGTCGACGAAGTGGATCATAGGGGGCGGCCAAGTTAGCCGCCCGCGGCACTCAACGCCAACGACGCCCGAGCGCTCCTTCAGCCCGTGCGCGTCACCGCGGGGCCGAGCGGAGAGCCGAGACGCGTTGCAAAGCGCACGGCGCCGCACCGGAATTCTTCGTTGTGACTCCGCCGGGCGCACGCTAACCTCAAAGTTCGGCTCGCGAGGCACCCACCACCTCGTGACGGCTCGCAGGTGATTTCACCTGGCAACCCAGGAAGGGGATGCTTCGCATGAAGTCGCGTCTCCGCAATACTCGTTCGGCACTCGTCTCGCTCGTTGCGCAGACTCTCGCCTCGCTCGTCTTGCTGGTATCGGCGACACCCGTGGCTTTCGCCGGTCCACGTCCCGAACTCGACGTGACCGCCGGCCTGCGGCCCGCCGCCGCCACGCGAGCGCTGGCGGTGCGCGTCCGGGCGGAAGCCTCGCTCCGGCGTGTCGGCGTGCCGGCGAGCGTTGACTCGCGCTACGACGTGCCGACGCTGCTGTGGGCCGCACGCGGAAACGCGACCCCCTCGCAGTCGGCGCGCCCCACCCGGCCCACGGCCGAAGCGGCCGCACGGCGCCACCTGGCACGGGTCTCGGGCTACTACCGGCTCCAGGCCAGCGACGTGGACGAGGCGCCGCTTCGCTACGTCCACGACACCGGCCGAGGGGGCGTGCTGGTGGCATTCCGCCAGTCGGTGGACGGCATCGAGGTGTTCCGTGACGAGGTGAAGCTGCTGCTGGATCGCGACCATGAACTGGTCGCGGTGTCGGGATATATCCCCAGCCGATCGCTCATGTCGCGCGCGGGGCGCCGCGAGTTCCGCCTTCCGGCCGAGCGCGCGGTGCAGCTCGCGCTGGAGGACTTCGCCGGAGCGCCCACGGGCGCAGGAGCGATCCGGTTCCACGAGTCGGCCGAGGGCGGACACCAGATGTACGACGTCTCGGCGGCGACGGCGGCGCTCCCGACCGGGCTCCAACCCGGCGGACCGGTGCGCGTGCGGAAGACGCTGTTCCACATGCCCGACGCGCTGGTGCCGGCATGGCAGGTGGAGCTCATGGCGCCGGACCAGGCGTACCTCTACGTCGTGGACGCCGCCGATGGCCGGCTGCTCTTCCGCCACGACCTCATGGTGTTCGATGTGTTCAACTACCGCGTGTGGGCGGAGCCCTTGGGCGACCGGCTGCCGCACGACGGCCCCCAGGGCACGTCGGCTTCGCCGCATCCCACCGGGATCCCTGATTTCTTCGCGCCTCCGTTCGTGGCCCCCAGCCTGGTCTCGCACCAGAATGGCCCCATCTCCACCAACGACCCGTGGCTGCCGCCAGGCGCCACCCAGACCCTGGGCAACAACGTGGATGCCTACGCGGACCTTGTCACGCCGGACGGTTTCACGGCGGGCGACCTGCGCGCCAGCGTGACGTCGGCGAACACGTTCGATCGCACCTATGACGTGAACCAGGCGCCGGGCGCGAGCAGCGACCAGCGCATGGCTTCGGTCACGCAGCTCTTCTACGACAACAACTTCTTTCACGACTGGTTCTACGACTCGGGCTTCGACGAGGCCTCCGGCAACGGCCAGAACAACAACTTCGGGCGAGGCGGATTGGGCGGCGACGCGATGCGCTCCGAGGCGCAGGATTTCGGTGGCACGAGCAATGCCAACATGAGCACGCCGCCGGACGGTTCACCCGGCCGCATGCAGATGTACGTGTTCAATCTCGCGGGCATCTCCTCGCTCACGGTGAGTGCGCCGGGTGACATCGCCGGCACGTACGCGACGGGTGTCGCGAGCAGCTTCGGACCGCAGAACTTCAACCTGAGCGGCGACCTCGTGCTGGGCGTGGACGCCACGGCGCCGGTCAACGACGGCTGCAGCGCGCTCACCAATGGCGGTTCGGTGGCGGGGCGCGTCGTGCTGCTGGATCGCTCGGCGACCTGCAGCTTCGCGACCAAGGCCGTGAACGCCCAGAACGCCGGCGCCATCGGCGTGATCATCGCCGACAACGTGACCAACACGAATCCACCCGGCATGGGCGGCACCACCGCGGGCATCACCATCCCGGTGCTCTCGGTGACGCTCGCGACGGGCAACACGCTCAAGAGCGCGTTGCTCGGCGGCACGGTGACGCTGACGCTCAACCGGCAGAGTTCGCTCCAGCGCGACGGCACGCTCGACAACCAGATCGTGGCGCACGAGTGGGGACACTTCATCAGCAATCGCCTCGTGGGCAATGCGACGGGCCTGTCCTCCCAGATGGCCGGCGGCCTGGGCGAGGGCTGGGCCGACTTTCACGCCCTGCTGCTGACCGTGCGTCCCGAGGACATCTTCGTGGGCGCCAACGCCAACTGGAACGGCACCTACGCGGCAGGAGCCTATGCGCTGTTCCCGTCGGTGGGCACTTCGAACGCCTACTACTACGGCGTCCGCCGTTGTCCCTATTCCACGGACATGACCCGGAACGGACTCACGTTCAAGCACATCCAGAACGGCATCGCGCTGCCGGTCGGGCCGCCCACGCGATTCGGCGCGGACGGCAGCAACAACGCCGAGGTGCACAACACCGGCGAGGTGTGGTGCAACATGCTGTGGGAGTGCTACGCCGCGCTGCTGCGCGACAACGTGCGGCTCACGTTCGCGCAGGCGCAGCAGCGCATGCGCGACTACCTGGTGCTGGCCTACAAGCTCACGCCCAACGCGCCCACGCTGCTCGAGGCGCGCGACGCGCTGCTGCTGGCCGCCCTCACCTCGGACAACGCCGATTTCCAGGCGTTCTGGACCGCGTTCGCCAAGCGCGGCGCGGGCGCCGGCGCCGTCGCCCCGGACCGCTTCGACCCCGACAACGCCACCGTGGTGGAGAGCTTCGTCACCGGAGGCTTCCTCGCGGTGGTGGCGCGTGATCTCACCACGTCGATCCGGGACTGCGATAGCGACGGTTACCTGGACAACGGCGAGCTCGCCCAATACTCGCTCGCGCTCATGAACATCGGCTCGGCGAGCTTGAGCAACACCACGGTGACGCTCTCGAGCAGCAATCCCAATGTCACGTTTCCCACCGGCAACGTCCGGTCGTTGGCACCGCTTTCGCCGTTCGGTGTGGCGATCGTCTCGGTCGCGGTGGAGTTGGGCGGCGCCGTGGGCCCCGAGGCCGTGGACGTGATCGCCAGCTACGACGACCCCGAGCTCGCGATCGCCGGGCCGTACACCACGACGCACACGGTCATGGGCAATGTGGACGAGGTGCCGTCGTTCACCGAGACCGTGGAGACGCACGCGCCGCCGTGGCAGTCGGGCGGCACACCGGTGGGGGAGGCGGAGTGGACCGTGATCCAGGCGGGCCCCAATGACCACCGTTTCTTCGGGCAGGACCACGGCGACATCTCGGACCACACGCTGACGTCGCCGCCGCTGTCCGTGTCGGCCACCGGCGACTTCTCGTTCACATTCACGCACTCCTTCGAGTTCGAGAGCGATGCCAGCAACTTCTACGACGGCGGTGTGGTCGAGCTGTCCAACGACGGTGGCGCGATCTGGACGGACATCGGCTTCTCGCTCAGCACACTCTACGGCGGCACGCTGTTCAACATGTCGGGCAATCCGCTGGGCGGGCGTGCGGCGTACGTGGGGGCAAGCCCGGGCTACCCGGCGCTCGTCACCACCACGGCCAGCCTGGGTGCGACCTATCAAGGCCAGGTCGTGCGGGTGCGATTCCGTGTCGCCACCGATGCCGGCGTGGGCGGACCTGGCTGGCAGATCTCCGAGCTCACGTTCAACAACCTCGACGCGGCGCCGTTCTTCGCGCTGGGCCCGAACGCCGTGGACTGTACCCCGGTCTCGGTGGATCCCACCCCGCCGCGGGAGTTGTCGTTTGCACTGGCGAGCGCCAATCCCTCGGCGGGCCGGCCGAGCTTCCGCTTTGGCCTGCCCGCGGCGGGGCGCGTGGACCTCTCGCTCTACGACGTCACCGGCCGCCGCGTGGCCACGCTGGCCAGCGGCGAATCCCCCGCCGGCTGGCACACGCGCACGTGGACGGTGAACGACGACGGAGCGGTGCCGAGCAGCGGCATCTACTTCGCGCGCTTGGTCACCCGCGGCCGGGTATTCACATCCCGGGTCGTGATGACGCGCTAGCCCGGACTATTCATGAACCGTGAGCCGAGAGGGCCGGATGTCCGTGAAGCGCAAGGAGCGAGCTTGCGCCCGTGACGCAGGCGTGTTGTCAACACGTCGAGGAACGGGCCAAGCTTGCGACGCCGCGATTCACGGGCAGCCGGCCCTCGCAGGCCACGGGCTCAGTAGAGTCGAGATGTGGCGCGGTGACGTACAGGACCGGCGGCGCCGACGGCAGCCTACTCCTTTCGGAGCCGGCTTCGCCGAGTGGTCCATCGTCCCGTCTCCACATCCCGCTCGTCGAACC
>CAYQNV010000023.1:0-2152 GCA_964418975.1 uncultured bacterium
ACCCCCTTGGGACGCTTTTCGCAAGCGCTCCCGAGGGGGCATCTTTTTGCCCAAGCTTTCCGAGGGCGCGCCCCGGCCATTCCCTCAACTAACGTGCTCGAGACCCGCCGCCGCCCCCTCGATTATCTTGCTCACGCTCACCATCGCGGCATCGAAGTCTGATCGAAGCGGTGGGTTCGTCACCGTCGACGTCACGGAACCGGTGGCCTCGCACGCCGGCGCGATCGTGATCACTACACCGTCGGGCTATCGGGTGACGGTCGCGCACGACGTCGACCCCGAGCACCTGCGCCGGGTGGTTCGGGCGCTGGAGCGCGGGTGCTGAACCTGGGCGGCAACCACCGGGTGTTCCTGTGCGTGCAGCGCGTCGACTTCCGTAAAGCCCACGACGGCCTGTGCGCGTTGGTGCGCGACACGTTCCAGGACGACCCGTTCTCGGGCGACGTGTTCGTGTTCCACAACGGCGCGCGGGACCGGATCAAGTTGCTGGTGTGGGACCGCAACGGGTTCTGGCTCCTGTACAAGCGACTCGAGCAGGGGACGTTCCCGTTCGCCGTGCCGGACGAAGGCGCACGCGTCGAGATCACGCGTGCGCAACTGGCGATGTTGCTCGAGGGACTGGAGTGGAAGAACGCCAGAAAGTCCTCGCATCACATGAGTGTCTTTGATATACAGAAGCGCGATGGAACGCGCCCTCGAACTCCCACATGATGTGGATGCGCTGACGACTCTCGTCCTTACGCAGCGGCGGTGGCTGGCCGAGCGAGATGAGATGATCGCGCAGCTCGAGCAGCACAATCGGCTGCTGGCGAAGCTGGTGTTCGGCCGCTCGAGCGAGAAGCGCGTGAGTGAGCCCGGTGACCCGTCGCTGCAGGGTCACCTGTTCCTGGCCGACATCGCCGCCGAGGCCGAGCGGCTGGCCGCCGAGCTCAAGGTCGTGGCCACGGTCGAGGTGCCGGCGCACACGCGGACGACAGCCAAGCGCCGTGGTGAGTTCCCCGCGCACCTGCCGGTGGTGCGCACGGTGAGCGAGTTGAAGGACGAGGACCGCGTCTGCGCCTGTGGCGGCGAGTTGGTGGCGTTCGGCGAGGAGGTCTCGCGCGAGCTCGAGCGCATCGAGACGACGATCGTGCACGAGCTGGCGCGCAAGAAGTACGCGTGCACCACCTGCCGCGAGGGTGTGGTCACGGCGCCGTGGCGCGGCAAGGTGATCGAGAAGGGGCTGCTGGGCCCGGGGTTCCTGTCGCACCTGATCACCGAACGGTTCGCGCGCCACCAGCCCTACTACCGGTTGGAGGGCAAGTACCGCGCCGAGGGCCTGGAGCTGTCGCGCTCGGTGATGTGCGAGTCGATGGCCCGCTGTGCCGAACTGCTGGCGCCGATCGCCGAGCAGCTGCGCCAGGAGGTGCTGGCCTCTGCGGTGGTGCACACGGACGACACGCCGGTGACGCTGGCGATGCCGCAGGGTTCGCAGGGCGGTTCGCGCCAAGCGCGGGTGTGGGTGTACCTGAACCGTGACGGCCGGCACTGGTACGAGTTCACCGAGAGCCGTAAACGAGACGGACCGGCGCGTGTGTTCCGCGACTTCACCGGCTACCTGCAGGCGGACGCCTACGGCGGCTACGACCGGCTGTTCTTTCCGGGCGGCGCGACGGAGGTGGCATGCTGGGCGCATGTGAGACGCAAATTCGTCGACGCCGAGCCGACCGACCCGGCGTTGGCGAAGCAGGCGGTCGACCGCATCCGGGCGTTGTTCAAGATCGAGGAGACGGCGAAAGACCTTTCCGACGAGGCGCGTGCGCAGATGCGTGGTGAGCTGGCGCGCCCGCTGCTGACGGAGTTCCGCGCTTGGCTGGAGCTGGCCGAGACGCAGGCACTCCCGAAGTCTCCGCTCGGCAAGGCCATCGGCTACGCGCTGAACCAGTGGCCGGCGTTGCTGCGCTACGTCGAGGATGGCCGGCTGTCGATCTCGAACAATGCCGCCGAGCGGGCGCTGCGGCCGCTCGCGGTAGGGAGGAAGAATTGGCTTTTCTTCCAGCGAGAGGGCGGCGGCAAGGTGGCCGCGGTGTTGATGAGCCTGCTGATGACGGCACAGGCCGCGGGGATCCACGTCGGCGACTACTTCCGCGATGTGCTGGTGCGCATCTCGACC
>CAYQNV010000024.1:0-24820 GCA_964418975.1 uncultured bacterium
GACACCCGTGGCTCTCACACCCACTGGTGCGATGAGGTCACTTGCATTACTCGCATTGCCAGACATCACCACGCCTGAGTCGCCGTTCAGCGTCCACCACACCAGTTCAGCTCGGAGCCCTACCACGCGCCAATACACGACGCTGCTGTCATCATTCGCAATCGCTCCGTGGACACCACTGCGCACTGCCGTGATCGTGTTCGTCTGCAAGTCTCGCACGACTACTTGGTTCGGACCCGAGAGCGGTGACCGTGAGTAGACCAGATAACGACCCAGCAACAATTCGACACCACTCGGCGGGCCGCCGGATGCGCCAATGTCGTCGATCACGGTCCGCTGGCCGCTGGAAAGGTCTAAACATCGCAGCGCGCTGCCAGTCGAATAGACGAGGCATCCAACGCGATCGTCGCTCCCCAAGTTCGACGAGCACCCCAGCAGCGATTGTAGTCCCAGCAGGGATAGCGCACGCCACCACTTGAAACGCTTCATCGGCCGGCCCTGGCGCGTTCCAACCAACGCTTGATCAAGAGTTTGTAGTATTCAATGCGCCATCTAGTTGCCCAATTCTGACATTGATTGCCGAAGGGCTGCCATTCGCCGGTGGCGGTAGCCGTCACCACCTCTCGCATGATGTCATCGTCATACCATCCCGGTATTGGCACATACCTACCTTTGTTTCGAGGGTATCCTGGATCTCGAACCGGACCATCCTCCCCCGGTTGGCCTCCAACGTGCTCTCCAGTTCCGTCGTCAAAGAAGAGCTCCTCATGAACCGCCTCACAGTTACACATATCCATGAGGCCGCCTTGGTCAGCAATCGCTGCAGGCCATCCAGTGAGTGGGCGCTTGGCAAAGTGCGCAAGCCCCAACGGGTCAATTTTGGAGATGGGCTGATCGCCCACATAGCTGTACAACCCTAGTAGGCCCCCATCGAATCCAATCGGATCCTTGCTCGTCCACCTCCCCACCCCCGGCTCGTAGTCCCTCGCCCCGAACCGGATGAGCTTCGTGTCCCGATCGGTGATTCCGCCCGCGTAGCCCAGGCTCTGGAACTCTGCCCCGACTTCCAGCGTCGGCACACCCCACGCATCGTAGTCCAGCCGCTGCACCACCACGCCGTCCGTCGTCCGCACCACCGCGCGCACGCTACCCAGGTGGTCCGTCACCATCCGGTACGCCGTATCCGCGTGCATCACCAGGTCCGGCACGTGCCCCTGAGTCGCGTGGACGTAACGGTGCTTGAGCGCGCCCGTCCCGTCCAGTTCCGCCACCGGGTTCAAGCCGTTCCGGTAGAGCCAGCCCTGCACCGGCACGCCGTCCACGCGCTTCTCTACCCGCCGGTTCTGCCCGTCCACCCGGTACGAGAGGCTCTTGTTCACCGTCCCCGGCGACACTTCCCGATAGCTCGCCGCGACCAGGTTGCCGAGCGCGTCGTAGGTGGTCGAAAGCGTGTCGGCCGGCCTCGCCCGGACCGTCAGCTCCCCCGCCGCCGTGTAGCTGTAGCTCGCCGCACCATAGGCGAGCAGCCGGTCCTGCGCGTCGTAGCCAGCGCCTGCGATCAGCGCGTCGGCGGGGCCGCGCTCCGCGGTCCGGTTCCCGTTCCCCAGCGCCAGGTTGTCGTACTCGTAGCGGCGGAGCTGCACCCCCGCGCCGTCCATCACCTTCTTCAGCCGCCCGGCCACGTCGTACTCGTAGGTCCGGCTCGTCGTCGTCCCCTGCCACGTCTCGTCGTTGCGCGTCACGCGCCCCAGCACGTCGCGCTCCAGCAGCTGGTGGAAGTAGGGGGTGCCCGCGATCTCGTACTCCAGCTCGGTCAGCTCGCCGTGGCTGTTGTAGCCCGACGTGCTCGTCACCTGCCCCACGCTCGTCCCCTCCACCCGTCCCGTCTGGGGCGCGCGCGTCACCGCCATGGGCCCGGCCTGCACCAGCAGTCCGTCGCGGTCATGGGCGAACCCCACCGTGTCCGTCGTCGAGCCCACGACCACCCGCTCCAGCGAGTCGCGGAACGCGCGGTCGTAGTGGTGCTCCACGCTTCCCGACACCGTTCCCGACCACGTCTCGCTCGCGAGCAACGGGCCGTCGTGGGCGTAGCTCACCGTGACTCCGTCCGCGCTCGACGTGACCGTCTTCAGCTGGCCGCTCCGCACCGTGGTCCCCGGCTGTGGCGTGTCCCAGTAGGTGAACGTGTTCGTCCCGCGCGGGTGCACGATCGCCTCCAGCCGGCCACTCGTGGCTCCGTACTGGAGGTCCACGATACCGCCGTCGGGCCGTGTGACCTTCTCCAGCTGGCGGTCCAGGTTGAACTCGTGGCGCGTCGCGGGATCGGCGATCCCCGCCAAGGGCGGCGGCGTGTAGCGCTCGTTCAGGTCCACGTCGGTGTAGAGGAACTGGTGCGGTGACGCTTCCGGCGGCGTGAGCCCGGTGAGGTTGCCGTTCAGGTCGTAGCCGTAGCCCACCACGTGGCCGGCCGGGAGCTGCTGCGAGGTCACCCGGTCCGCTCCGTCGTAGAAGTACCGCGTCACCCGGTGCAGCGAGTCGCTGACCACGTCCAGGCGGCCCAGCGCGTCGTAGCTGTAGCGCCAGCCGCGGTTGCCTTGAGAGAGCTGCGTCAATTTCCCTCGCGAGTCATAGCCGAGGCTCACGGACGCGAGATTGCCCAACTGCACGTTCATCGGCCTGCCCGCCTGGTCCAGCGTCACCGTGCTCGTGCGGCTCTCGGGTGTCGTCGTGGTGAGCGTCCTTGCTCCGCCGTTGTAGATACTCGTGAAGGGCGAGTCCCCGTTCAGGCTCACCGTCTCCGTGACCGTGCCGTTTGTCCCATAGCTCCGAGTCGAATTGACCGAACGCGCGAGGCCCGAGGGGAGCGTCGTCGTCACCGTGGCCGGCACCTTCGCCAGCATGCCGAACCGACCGTCGCGCACGGGAGTCGTGGCGGTCACCTCGCCCGCCGCACCGGTCGACACGATCCGCTCGCCCAACGGCGGCTGGGACACCTGGATGTGCATGCTGTCCACGACGGTCGTGCGCGACAGGTCCGGACGCCAGGTGAACCGCCGCCGCAGACCGTCCAGCATCTCCCGGATCTCGTACTTCGTGACTCGGGCGGGGACTGTCGCCGAGGTGCGAGTCACCGTGCGAACGACGCCCTGATCCACGTGCGTGAAGGTCTGGGTCCCGCCGGCGGCATCCCGGTCAGAGACCAGCCTTCCATCGTCCCCACTGCCCGTTCCGAGCGCGTAGGTGAACGTCTGCGTCTTGCCGCGTGGGTTCGTGAACATTCGGAGCAGCCCCTCCGCATCCGGCCCACTCTCGTAACCGAGCGAATAGGTCTCCGCCGGTGCGATGCCTGTGTTGCGGACCTCCGTCAGGTACTTGCTCGTCACCGTGAGCAGGTTCTCAGCCTGATACGGGCCAACGATTTTGGTGGGTGTGCCCGAGCCGTCACGCTCGATCGAGGTCACTTGGTCGTTGGCATCGCGTATCGTGACCACGCGACCGTTCAAGTATCCGAAGCTGTACAAAGTGTCCCCGGTCACGGCGTCCATCGTTCGCAGGTGCCGGCCGCTCGTCGTGAAGTGGAACACCTGCCGGCCGTCCTCGCTCGGGAACGCGACCTCGCCGGCGACCGTGCCGGGCAGGTCCGACAGGATGCGCCGTATGCCGTCACTGACCGACCCGATCTCACCCACGTACACCCCACCGTCCGGACCGAGCGCAATGCCCGCTGGAGGCGCGAATGTGGCCGCTCGCGCGTAGCCAAGGGCTTGACCTGGACGGTTCAGGTCATTGCCCGAGCCGTACCCGCCCGCCAGCGTGGTGATCGCGCCATCCGGCTCGATCCTCACGACCTCGCGGGTGTTGGAGGTAAACACGAGGAGACTTCCATCGGGAGCGATGTCCAGATGGTCCGGATGTCCGCCGAGGTGTTTCACGGTGGTCATTCGTCCGTCCGATGACACGCGCCGGATGCGGTCATTGCCCTGTTCTGCGATGAACAGGTTGCCCTCGCCGTCCACATCCAGATCGAACGCCTCGTGCATCGGGATCTCGGTGGCCTTGCCCTCAGTGGTCACCTCTCCTCCCGTCAGGCCGCCATTGCCCGCGTACGTGCGGATCCGGCCGTCGGTCCCGACGCGCAGCACGCGATCGAGGTCGGAGTCCCCGATGAACAAGCTGCCGTCCGGGCCGACCGCCACCGAGATCGGTTCCGGCAGCCTGCGATCGGTCGCGAGCGTGTCCTCATTGTTGCTCCCCAGCGTCTGTGAAAGGGTCCCTGCGACGCGATAGAGCAGGCCGGTGGCAGTTACCTTGAAGACGGCACGCTGGCCGGAAGCCGCGAAGTAGATTGTGCCGTCGGGAGCCACGGCGATCCCTCGCACGCCACTCAGCCCCTGACCGACCGCGGGCGCGCCATCCGTGGGTGTGTAGTTCGTGCCACCGCCTGCGAGCAAGTGGTACTGCCCGTCCTTGATCTGGACGATTCTGCCGAGGCCGAAGTCGGTCAGGATGAGGCTACCGTCCGGTGCGAACGCGATGTCGTGCGGGCTGATCGCGCCAGATGTCGCACTCGCACCCTCCACCGGGGGTGAGAACTGGCTCGAGGGTTGCCCGTTCCCGGCGAAGTTCAGGATGATGGGATAGTTCCGGGTCGCGATACGCATCGAGCCGTCGCCGAAGTAGACCGTGCCGCGACCATTGCGGTCATAGAAGTGGTGCGGTGTGATGGTCCAGCCCCCGAGTCCAGCCGAGGCCGTTCCGGGAGCGCCCACGCTCACCTGCTGCGTGGTCCACTGAGTGCGGAAGGCCGGGCGGTCCCCTGTACGCGCGCCCCCTCCCGTCGCGGGGATCGTGGCAGAGTTGCCGAAGCTCCGGCCGTTGCTCGTCGCTCGCGCGTAGAGCGCCGGGAACTCGTAGCCGATTCGCACGGTGGCGGTGATCGAGCCATTGACGCGGCGGCCGAACACGTCGGTGCCGTCCCAGTCGCGAAACACGTGAATGTGATCGGTGCCGAGGCCCGATCCCGCCCAGTCGTACTTGAACCGGCGCCCGGCCACGTCCACGGTGAGGTAAACGCGCTCCAGCTCCGGGGGCTTCGTGGCTCCGATCAGCGGGACGCGGATCCAGCGCATCGCCCGGTCCCCGGCCTGGCGGCTGCTGCGGTAATGAAGCGCGTAGGGAACGCCCCGCAGCGGGATCGTCTCCCCGAGGACGCGATTCTCGTTCTCGATGATGCAGCCGACGCTGCACGACGGGTCGTCCACCAGCGAGGATGCCAGCCCGGCGCGCGCCGCATTTGATGACGCCGCACTGGCGTTCGCGGCTTCGTTGTAGTTGAAGTCGACGGCCGAGAAGTGATCCACGCGCACGCGCCACAGGCTGTCTCCCGGCGCGAACAACGGCACGAGCTGTGCCCGTTCGGCGTTGTCGATGCCGAGTGAATCCAGCCGGGGCTGCCCATCGGCCTGCCCGTCGCCGTTCGTGTCCAGGTTCGCGAGTCCGCCCGATGGTGCGAGCACCCGCACGACGCAGCCGTCTTCGCGCGCCACCCATTGCCCCTTGCGCGAGTCGTACACTCCGGAAGGCACTGACGTGCCCACCGGCACGCCCAGGAACTCCCGCGTGTAGGTGACGATGGGCCGGTCGAACGTGATGTCGGGTGCGGGGGTGCCGAATGGCTGTGCTGCATGGATCGACTCGGCCTCGACGAGCGACACACCCACGCAGTAGGTGTAGGCCGTCGAGGGTGGCAGGCTCCCGGGCATGGACTCGTCGCCGCTCGAGCCGACCGTGAACTCCTTGAGCCGGATCTGGAAGTTGTTGTACGTGATGGGCGTTCCGCCGCTCGGTGTGACGCTGGCCACCGTGCCTTGCGGCACCAGCATCCAGAGACGCCGGTCCCCGTTCGCATCCGACTCGAACCGGCCGACGACGGTGGTCGGCGCGGCGTTGTTCACCTGATAAGACAGCCCGCTCCGGCCGATCATCGCCACGTCTTCCAGGAGCGCGAAGTCCTGCGCCGGGACCTCGACCCGACGCTGCGACTCCAGGTACTCGCCCTTGAGATAGCGCAGGACGAGCGCCGTCCCGCCGTTGACGACCAGCGAGTAGCTGCCATCCGCGCGGGTCACGCTCTCGCCGTACTCCGGGTGGTCCAGCACGCGCACGCTGACGTTGGCGATCGGTCCGAAGTCCCGTGCCAGCACGCGACCGCGCACCACGGCCTCGCGGCCGGATTGGAGCGCCATCGTATCCAGCGAGGCACCGCCCTGGTAGGCGTTCACCCCATTGAACAGGAACCGTACGCGGTCCCGGAACTCGTTGACTTCCGTCTCAGGGAGCTGGGTCAGACTGATCTGGTTGGAGTCCCGCGGGGTCGGTTCGTTCACGAGTTCTCGAAGAACGTATCGCTTGAACTGAGTCAATCGTCCGAGCGCGTCCCGGGCGCGGAACAGGATGCCGTTCGGGCCCACGTCGAGTGGCACGGTCAGACTGAAGACGCCCGACGAGTCAGGTGTACCGACAGCGGTGCCGTCCACCGTCACCGTCGTGATGCTCGTGTCGCTCCAGGCTCCGCTCACAGCGACAGATTCGTTGGTCGTGACCATCGGCGGGTCGGGAGGTGAGTTCACCGTCAGGACCGGTGCCTGGCTGTCCCGGATCACATGACGGGTGATCTCCGTCGAATACCCGGCCCGGTCCGTCACCTTGACCTTGAACGAGTAGAGCCCGTCCACCGGGAGTGGCGCGGCCACGGTGAATCCTGCCGTCGTGTTGAACGCCGGCAGCGTGTGGACCACCACCGACAGCGGCGACGTCTGGTCGGCGAGCGTGGCGGTCGTCGCCACAGTCGCCGAGTCGGTCACGTAGGCCTGAGTCGGGCGCACGAGCACCATGGACGGGGCCGTCGTGTCCGTGGCAGCCCAGGTCAGCGTCGCGCGTGCGTTCAGCTCCCCGTAGAGCCGCACCGTCACGTTGTTGGTGGCCAGCAGAGACACCTGCCGCGTCACGCTCGCCGTGCCCGAACCCACGAGGCTCGCCGGGATCACCCATGTGCCGTTCAACTGCACGCGCACCCCCGTGCAGCGACTGGTGCCGTCGGGGTAGCCGTTCTCCACCGTGAGCGTCCACGGAGCCGAGGCGTTGGCGGACTTGTCCACGGTCTCGGTGAACACGGCGAAACCGTCCTCGGTCTGGATCACGTAGCTGCCGCCATCGATGGCGTAACTCGGGTCCGGTACCGAGTAGAGCCGGAACTTCGCGTACCGGCCCACCGCACCCTTCACGCCGAGCTGAAACGTGCTCGTACTACTCACCGTGACGATCTTGTTGCACGCCGACACGCTCGACGTGACATCTGAGGCGCTCATGAACTCCTTGCCGTCCACGAGCAGGCTCACCTGCGAGACGCGATTGGCGCCCGAGGCGGTGTCGCCGTTGGTGATGCGGAAGTAGTAGCGCTTGGCCGCGTCGAAGCCGGGAATCGTCACCGTGTGAACCTCGGTGGTCCACTGGGTGGCATTCGCGCTCGTCACCTGCTCGGGTCCCCAAACCAGCGTCGTGTCCGGCCGGCCGTTGGCAAACCGGGTCGCGGGGCCACGCGAGAATCCCTGCGCGTGGTGGAGCCCCGCCCAGCCCGCTAGCGTCACGAGCGCGGCGAGCCCCGCGACCAGCCCCGAACGCACACGCACCGCCGGCAGCGGGCCGCTCATCGGATGAGCGTCAGCCGTGCATTGCGCAGCGCACGCCCTTGGAGGAGCCGCACGAAATACTGCCCGCTCGGCAGTCCGCGGCTCGCGATCGAGATCTCGTGCTCCCCCGCACCCAGGCTCCCCAGGTCCTGGGACAAAACTCGACGTCCGGCCACGTCCATCAACTCGACGCGGGCGCGCTCGTGCGTCTCCAGCACGAATGCGAGCCGCACCTCGCGGCCGCCGTTCTCGCCGCGGGCGAAGCGCAGTGCCATCGGCATCGGCGCCGGGATCGCCACCGGGATCTCCTCGAGATAAACAAGGCCGCGCGAGGTCGGCAATGCCAGCCGGTAGGTGGCGAGCACTCCGGCCGGCACCGTGCGGTCCTCGTGGACCAGTTCGCCCTGCGCGTCGGCGCGCACCTCGGCGATCGTCCGCCAGTCCTCCGAGTCGGTGCGGCGCTCGAGCTGGAACGGCCTCGGCTTTGCGCCCTCGCTCACCCAGGTCAATCGTGCCCGGCCGGGGCCGCTCTCGACGCTCCTGAAGCGTGGCACGCGGTCACTCACCACCGGACGATTCCGGATGAATGCGGCACGGCCCGACACCGAGCCATCACTCCACGTGGCCAGCGCTCCGCCCTCCCCGTCCGGGACCAGGCTCACGTCGAGCTGGTTGCCACCCGCGACTGCCAGCGGAACGCCGTCCGCCGCCCAGGCGATGCTCCCATCAGCGAGCACGCGTTGGCTGTAGAGGTCCGCCGGACCACTCCGATGATCCTCCCACGCGATGATGGCTCCGGAGGCGCCGTCGGAGATGATCGCAGGCGCGTACTGCTCGTGCGGCTCGGCGCACACGATTGTCCCGGAGTCCGACCACGCGCGAGTTCCACTGGCACTGACTCGCTGCGCGCGCAGATCGCCGGTTCCGCTCCGCAGCTCGCACCACGCCGCCAGGAGTCCACCGGCTCCGTCAGGGGCGATCACGGGAAGAAGTGGCGTCGGGCCGTCCACGACGAGCGCCACTCCCTCCGCAGACCAACCGGGCGCGGCCGTACCGCTGGCGTCCAGCCGCAGCGCGCGCAACTGCACTCCGCCCGGTCGCGCATCGCGCCATACCAGGAAGAGACCGCCGGAGCCGTCGGCGGTCACGGTTGCATTCGTCTGGTCACCCGGACCGGTGATGAGCGGGCCGCCCGCATTCTCCAGCGTACCGTCAACCGTGAGATGCGCGTAGAAGAGGTCCGCGTCCCCACCGCGGCGGTCCTGCCAGACCACGTGGGCGCCACCGGCGCCGTCGGCCGCGATGGCGGGTGCGGCCTGGTCCCCGCTGTCCGCACAGACTGGGATGCCATCCGGCATCCACGCGAATGCGCCCGAGGCCAGAACACGCTGTGCGTAGACATCCGCGGTCTCACCGCCGCGATAGTCCTGCCACACGGCGATGGCACCGGCTGCACCATCGCTACAGAGCGCCACCTGGTATTGCGAACCGCGCGCGGTGCAGAGCACGAGGCCGTCGCCGTGCCAGCCGGGAGCGACTGCCCCCGACGCGCTCAGGTGCTGCGCGTAGAGATCGGCGTCGCCGCTGCGCATGTCCACCCACACTACCAGCGCGCCACCCGAGCCGTCGCTGACCACGCTCGACGCCACTTCTTGTGCACCGCCCAGACAGAGTCGGGCGCCGTCCGGTTGCCAGTCCGCCGCGATCGCACCACTCGCGAGCAGTCGCTGCGCGCCGATCGTGAAGCTCTCTCCCGACCGGAAGTCCACACAGGTCGCACGGCGACCGCGAAGGCTGTCCGCCGCAGGCTCGTCAGCGTGCGACACGACCGCCCTGGCGCCGAACAAGCCAGCGCAACAGAGCGCGATCATCGCACGGCGGCCGTTCAAGTGGCGTTCTCTCGCTAAAGGCTCGGGCCTAACAAACTCATCCCCTCAAAGGCTGCGACTACTCGGACGAAGTCCTGTGTACCGGAACACCCGGCCGAGCGCAAGGCGCATGGGCTTCGAGGAGAGTTCTAGTAGCTCTCTGCGTCCGAGGGGAATCGGCGCGCCTTGACGTCGGCCACGTAACGCGCGAACGCGTCGCGCGTGGCGTCGCCCAGATCGGCGTAGCGCCGCACGAACTTGGGTTGGTGGCCGTGGTAGAGCCCCAGCAGGTCGTGCGTCACCAGCACCTGGCCGTCGCACTGCACGCCCGCACCGATGCCGATGGTGGGGATCTGCAGCTCGCGCGAGACGGCAGCGCCGAGCTTGGCCGGGATGCCCTCGAGCACGAGCGAAAAGCAGCCCGCGGCCTCGAGCGCCTTGGCGTCGGCGAGCAGCCGCTCCTGGTCGGCCTCGCCGCGCGCCTGCACCTTGTAGCCACCGAACGCCAGCACGGACTGCGGCGTGAGCCCGAGATGTCCCATGACCGGGATGCCCGCCTCGACGATGCGCCGCACCGCCTCGACCACGCGCGCGCCACCTTCCAGCTTGATGGCATCGGCGCCGCCCTCCTGCACGAATCGTCCGGCGTTCGCCACGGCCTGCTCGGGGCTCGCCTGATAGCTCATGAACGGCATGTCGCCCACGACCAGAGCGCTGGGGCGAGCGCGCGTGACGGCGCGCGTGTGGTGCAGCATGTCGTCCATGGTCACCGGCAGCGTGCTGTCGTAGCCCAGCACCACCGTGCCGACCGAGTCGCCCACCAGCAGGATCTCCACGCCGGCCTGGTCGGCGAGCCGCGCCGTGGGGAAGTCGTACGCGGTCACCACCGTGATCGGCTCGCCCTTGCGCTTCAACGCCACCACCGCCGGGGCCGTGATCTTCGCGCGCGGAGCGCCCGCGCCCACCTTGGCCTCGCCGCTCATGCCGGACCGCCTTTCTCGAGAGGCGTGTAATACAGCGTGCCCTGCCGGTGCGAGAGGATGCGCTTCTGCAGGTCCTCGAAATCGTCCGGCTGGTTCACGAAGTCGATGCGGTTCGTGTTCACCACCAGCAGCGGCGTGTCGTGGTAGTGGAAGAAGTAGTGGTTGTACGCCTCGTTCAGCTTTTCGATGTAGGCGCGCTCCATGTCCTTCTCGAACGACCGATTGCGCCTTGTGATGCGGTCCATGAGCGTTTCGGTGCTGGCCTGCAGGTACACCACCACGTCGGGCTTGACCACGTCCAGCTCGAGCCAGCCCACCAGTCGCTCGTAGAGTGCCAACTCCTTGTCCACGAGGTTCAGGCTGGCGAAGATGCGATCCTTCTGGAACAGGTAATCGGCCACCAGCTTATCGCTGAACAGGTCGGTCTGTCGGAGCGTGCGCTGCTGCTGGTATCGGCTGAACAGGAAGTGCATCTGGGTCTGGAACGCGTAGCGGGTGCGGTCGCGGTAGAAATCCTTGAGAAACGGGTTGTCTTCGACCTCCTCCAGCACCAGTTGCGCCGAGAGCCGGTCCGAGAGCATGCGGGTCAGGCTCGTCTTGCCGGCGCCGATCACGCCCTCGATGACCAGGTAACGGTTCTCGCCCACGCTCACGCGCGCTGCTCACTCTCTTGCCTACGCCGTCCGTCCGTGGACGTCATCACGCGCGGTCAGTTCCAGATGCGCGAGCCGTGCTTCACGAGCGGCCGCGCGCCGAGTCGCTGCAGCAGCGAGAGCATGGTCTCGCCGGTGACGGGATGCACGAGCAGCGGCTCCAGTTCCACGAGCGGCACCAGCACGAACGAGCGCTTGGCCAGCTCCGGGTGTGGCAACTGCAGATCCTCCTCGTCCATGACCGCGTCCTCGTAGAGCAGCATGTCGAGGTCGATGGTGCGCGGGCCCCAGCGCTGCGAGCGCACCCGGCCGAGGCGGCGCTCCACCAGCATCAGGTTCCACAGCAACTGTCGCGGCGTGAGCTGGGTGTCGAGCTGTGCGACGGCGTTCAGGAAGTGTGGCTGGTCCTCGACGCCGACCGGTTCGGTGTCGTAAAGCGACGACGCCCGCACGACCGTGGTGTCCGGCGCCTGCTCCAGGTACTCCAGCGCCTGGCGCAGGTTCGCCTCGCGATCGCCGAGGTTCGAGCCCAGTCCGATGAATGCCCTCACGAGCTCTGCTCTCTCACCACCTCGATGACCGCGCGGCCACCCGTGGTCCAGCCGAGATTCTGCTTGGCGATACGCACCTTGACCCGCCGGATCGAAAAGCGCTCGAGGATCGTGGTCGCGACGGTGGCCGCGAGCGCCTCGAGCAGGTGGAAGCTCTTGCCTTCGACGACCTCACGCACGGTACGGTAGAGCATGTCGTAGTCCACCGCGTCGGCGAGCTTGTCGCTGGACTCGGCCCGATCGTCCATCGGGATGAGCTCCAGGTCCACCTCGAGCCGCTGGCCCGCCTCCTTTTCATAGGGGCGCGCGCCGTGGTGGCCGAAGACCGACAGTCCCTCGAGCCGGATGGTCGCCAAGTCGTTGCCTCCGAACACGCTCGCTGCCGAACCTCGTGCCCCGTATGAGCGAAGTGGAAACGAGTCTAGGCGTGTGCCCGGAGAGGGTCAAGGGTGCGCAGGCTGCGGGAAACCTCGTTCGCGGGGCATTCGCGCCTTGTTTGCCGGGCAGGCAGCGCGGATGGTGTAGTTGGTCGGCCACTGGCGCGTTCGCTCCCGACTCGCTGGGCGGCGCTCACCCATCCCCCGCTCAGAGGTTCGCTTGATCGCGTTCGGCGCGCTCGTTCTGCTGCTCGCTGCCGCTCCTGGCGCGGGCGAGGCACCTGTCCATCCCACGCCCGTCCCGAGCATGCTCGCGGAACTCCAGCGGCGTCACCATCCGGGCGACTGGCTGCGCGTGACGACCGACTCCACGAGGCTCGTGGCGCGCGCCGAGCGCCTCGATGCGCAGGGGCTCTCGGGCCTCACGGTGCGACGTGAGGTCCCCGCGCCCCCCGATCCGCTGTCGTGGGAGCGCATCGGGCGTATCGACGTGCAAACGAGCCGACGGACGTACGGTCACGTGATGGGGGCGATCGTCGGTGGTCTTGGCGGCATCCTGATTCCGGCGATTCCAAGTGGGTACAGCACCACGCAGCCCATGGCGCCGCGGAACTGGTTCGTGCTCGGCGCGCTGGCGGGGACGTTCGTGGGCGGACATTTCGGCGGTCGCGTGATCCGCGAGCGAGCTCTCTACGTGGCGCCCACGCCCGTCGTCGAACCTGTGCCGGCAGCGGAAACGCCGCCGGTGGTGGCGGTAAGCGACCCCTTGATCGAGCGCGCGCTCCGCCGCTTCAACTCGGGGACCCTGCTTCGCATCGAAGGGGACTTCGGGCGCTTCCACGGTTACGCCTCGGCCGCGGGACCGCAGGGGCTCGAGGGATTGAGGCCCGAGCCCAGTCTCGAGTCGGTCGCGTCACTGCAGTCGATTCCCTGGCAGCGGATCAACCGCATCGACAAGCGCGGCGGCAGCGCCGGACGCGGAGCCCTTCGCGGCGGTGTGTCGCTGGGACTCGCTACGGGCGTGCTCACCTCGCTGGTGGCCGCCGCGTGGGTATCCGCGTTTGGCGGTTCGGTGGGCGCAGGGGAACTGATGCTCGTCGGGTTGGCAGGCGCGGGAGTCGGGGGCGGAGTCGGTGCGCTGTTCGGGGCCGGCATCGGGGCGGGAGTGGCGAGCTGGCATGTGGTCTATCTGAAGCCGTGAGGACCGATCGGTCGCGCCAGTGACCCGGGACCGCGGGGCTTTCCGCGGGAGAGCAGGATCACACCGCCACGCCGTACTCCCGCAGCGCTTCGTTGAGCGTGGTCTTGGTGTCGGTGCTGGCCTTGCGCCGGCCGATCACCAGCGCGCACGGCACACCGTACTCGCCCGCGACGAATCGCTTGGGCCGCGTGCCGGGGATCACCACCGAGAACGGCGGCACGTAGCCGCGCCGCTCCACCGGCACCTTGCCCGTCACGTCCACGATGGTCGTGCTGGCCGTGAGCACGACACCCGCGCCGAGCACCGCCCCCGCCCCCACGCGCACACCCTCCACGACGATGGCGCGCGAGCCGATGAACGCGTCGTCCTCGATGATCACGGGTGCCGCCTGCGGCGGCTCGAGCACGCCGCCGATCCCCACGCCGCCCGAGAGGTGCACGCGCCGGCCGATCTGCGCGCACGAGCCCACGGTGGCCCACGTGTCCACCATGCTGCCCTCGCCCACGCGCGCGCCGATGTTCACGTAGCCGGGCATCAGGATGACGCCCGGCTCGAGGAAGCTGCCGTAACGCGCCACGCCCGGCGGCACCACGCGCACGCCGGCGGCCTCGAGGTTGCGCTTGGGCGGCACCTTGTCGAAGAACTCGAGGTCGCCCGCGAACAGCGGCGCGCTCACGTGCATGCGGAAGTAGAGCAGGATCGCCTGCTTGAGCCACGCGTGCGTGATCCAGTCGCCCTCGCCGTTCGCCGGAGGCGAACACACGCGCAATCCACCGCCATCCAGCGCCGCGACCGCGCCCTCGACCGCGCCGCGGAGCGACGCGTCGTCCAGCGCACGCGTGCCGGCGAAGCCCTCGCCGATCGTCTGCTGCCAGCGCTCGACAGGATAGTCGCTCATGCCTTGGCCCCCGTGAGTTGCTCCAACCGCACGACCGCTTCGCGACACTGGGCCAGCGTGGGTACCAACGCCCAGCGCACGTAGCCCTCGCCGCCCGGTCCCAGGAACGAGCCCGGCGTGGTCACCAGCCCCAGCTTCAGGAGTGACTCCACGAAGCCCACGTCGTCGCCGTCCGGCGCGCGCATCCACAGGTAGAACGTGGCCTCCGAAGCCTCCACTTTCCAGCCGCGCCGCGTGAACTCGTCCAGGAACAGCCGACGCTTGACCGCGTACACCTCGCGCGTGGCCGGTGTGTGCGCGTCGTCGTTCCACGCGGCGATGGCGGCGTCCTGGATGAAGTCGGGCGTGGCCACACCCACGCTCGGGCGGAACTTCCTGAGCGCGTCGATCAGGCGCGGGTCGCCGGCCATGAAGCCCGACCGATAGCCCGTCATGGCCGAGCGCTTGGAGAGCGTGAACAGGCCGATGACGTTCTCGAGCCCGTGCGCGAGCAGCGTGCCCGGCGCCCCGCCCTCGAACCACAGGTCGCCATAGGCTTCGTCGCTCGCCACCCAGAACCCGTGCTTCCGAGCGAGCGCGACCACGCGCGCGCCGGTCGCCGCGTCGAGCACCGAGCCGGTCGGGTTGTGCGGCGAGTTGAGCCATAAGAGCGCTGTGCGCTTCCACACGTCCTCGGGCACGCGGTCGGGGTTGAACCGCCAGCCGTCGGCGCTCTGGAGCGGCGAGAAGTAGACGTTTGCACCGGCGAAGCGCGCGCCGCTCTCGTACACGGGATAGGCCGGCGTCGGGATGATGACCGTGTCTTTCGCCGCACCCGACGACACCATAGCGAACGCCATGGTGTAAACCGCCTCCTTGGTGCCATTCGCCGGCAACACGTGCCGCTCGGGATCCACGTCGAGTGCGTAGCGTCGCTGGAGCCACGCCGCGCACGCCGCGCGCAGCTCGGGCTTCCCGTTCGTGGCGGGATAGCTCGACACCACCGGCACCGCGGCCCGCAGGGCCTCTCTGATGAACGCCGGCGTCTCCTCGCGCGGATCACCCATGCCGAAGTTGATGCTGGCCACGCCCGCTGGTGCCAGCTCTCGGCGACGACGCTCCAGCTTCACGAATGGATACTCCGCGCTGCCCGTGAGCAGCGGATGGAGCGGGCCTGGAACGCCGTCGATCATGCGGTCTCCCGGGTGAGGAAGCTTGCGAGCTGCTCGTACACCACACCCAGGTTGGGGATGGGACAGTACTCATCGGCGCGGTGGCAGAGGTCCGGGAGGCCAGGGCCGTAGTTGAACGCGGGCACGCCGGCGGCGGTGAAGCGCGCCACGTCGGTCCAGCCCTGCTTGCCCGCCACCTTGGCGCCGCTGCCACGGATAAAGCGCTGCACCAGGGCGTGGTCCAGGCAGACCGCACCGGGCGGCGCCTGGTCCACCACCTCGAACCCGAACCCCGGCGGCACCTGCCGGCGCAGGTTGGCGATGGCCTGCTCCACGCTGCGATCGGGCGGGAAGCGATGATTCAGGTTCGCCACCATCTCGGCCGGCACCACATTGCGCGTGCTGCCGGCGCGCAGCGTGGTGACCTGAAGTGTCTCGCGATACTCGAGCCCCTGCACGTCGTGGCTCGTGACCGGATAGCGCGTGATCTCGCGCAGCCAGTCCGCGCCCTCGGCCACGGCGTTCTTCCCCTGCCATGGCCGCGCGGCGTGCGCCGCGATGCCGGGCACGCGCACCTCGACGTTCAAGATGCCGTTACAGCCCATCTCCACCGCCAGGTCGGTGGGCTCGAGGATCACGGCCAGGCTCGCGTCGCGGAGCCACGGGGATTGTTCGAGCACGCGCTTCAGGCCGTTCCGCTCGGCCGGGCCCTCTTCCGCGTCGTAGAATACGCAGGCGAGATCGAAGCGCATGGCGTCCAGGTCGAGCGAGTCGGCGAGCGCCAGCATGACGGCGTCGCCGGATTTCATGTCGGTGGTGCCCACGCCAGCGATGCGGTCGTCCACGCGGGTCGCGGTGGCGTTTCCCTGCGGCGGCACGGTGTCGGTATGGCCCGCCAGCACGACGAGCGGGCGGCCCTTCTGGGGCGCGCGCCACACGATCGAGAGCCCGTGGCGGATGACCTCGCCACGGCTCGAGGCTGCGAGCCGTTGCGTGATCCAGTCCACGATCTCCTGCTCGTTCCCGGTGACGCTCGGGATATTGACGAGTTGCTCGAGGAGTTCCGCGAGCGTCGTCTCCGTGACCGGCATGGGCGCTGCACCTCCGGTTGAAGTGAGGCAGCGAAACTAGCATCCGACTGAGGGTTGCGCCATGCGGCCAGCGCGCCTAGGTTGGCCGCATGGTTCTCACCACCGCGCTGCGTGTCACCGGACGCGACACGCTGTCGCTGCTCCATCGCGTCACGAGCAACGCGCTCGCCGAGCTTCGCCCGGGCGAGGCGCGTGCCACGCTGTTCTGCGACTTCCGCGGACGGCTGCTCCACCGCGCCGTCGTCGCGGTGGCGAGCGACGGCGCGGTGTGGCTGCTGCGCCCGGATGCGCCGGGCGCCGAACTCGCCGCCGCGCTCGACAAGAGCATCTTCCGGGACGACGTGCACGTGGAGGACCGCTCGGCGGAAATGCCGGTGGTGCTGGCGCGCGGCGTCGACGACGAGTCCGGCGTTCGGGCCGAAGCTGAAGGTGTGCCGCGCGAGGTCGCCACGGGGGATGGCGCGCGGCTCTTTATCGGTGGCGGCGAGCCGCTCGCCGAGTCCGAGCGGATCGCGCTACTCCATGCGCGTCACGGCCACGAGATCGTGGAGGCGTTCAATCCGTTCGAGGTGGGCCTCGCGCACGAGGTGCATCTTGCAAAGGGCTGCTTCACGGGGCAGGAGGCGCTCCAGCGCCTCATCACGTACGAGAGCGTGCGTCGTCGGCCGGTGCACGTGCGGCTGGGCGCGTCGAACGCGACGGTGCCGAGCGATGTGCTCGCTAGTGGCGAACGCGCCGGAGTGCTCACGAGTGTCGCGGGCGACGAGGGCTTCGCCGTGGTGCGACGCGACGCGATCGAGTCGGGTACGGTGCTCTCGCTTGCCGACGGCACGGCGCTCGAAGTGTTAGCCGCGCCGGAGCTGCGGCGACCGGGCGGGCGGCCGTGAGGCGAAGGGCCGCAGAACATGTGTAAACAGGCGCTGCGAGGGCGGGAACACTTGTCACTCCCGAGAACTCGAAAGCTGCACCCAGAGGCGGGGCGAAGTGATAACGTCTTCCTTCTCTGCAATCGACTTGGGGAGTAGGGATACCCCCCCCGCAACGCCTCAGGGGGCCTCCATGTCGATGAACGAATCACACTCTCGCTTGCGCCTCACGCGGGGCGCTGATTTCGCGGCCGTGCCGACCGCCTGGCAAAGCGTCCCACCATCTCCTTCGAGCGCTTTCGCCGTTCTCCTGGTCGCCGCTGCTTTCGTCATGGCTACGAGCGGCGCGGCATTCGCGCAGACGATCAACGAGAACCTCTGGACTCCGAACGGGCCGGTCCACTCCATCGCTCACAGCGGCGGGACGATCTACGTCGGCGGTGAGTTCACTCAGGTCGGGCCCGCCACGGGAGGCGGTGTACCCGTCCATGCTGCGACCGGCCTGCTCCCTCCTGCCTTTCCGAAAGTATTGGGCGCGGTATCGACCGCGGTTCCAGATGGGGCGGGTGGCTGGTACATCGGAGGGAATTTCGTTTCCGTGGGCGGTATCCCTCGAGCAAACCTCGCGCGAGTGAACTCGGACCTTTCGATCTCGGCCTGGAACCCTGGCGCCAACGCCTGGGTCTCCGCGCTGGAGCTGAGCGGCTCCAGCGTCTACGCGGCAGGTGGCTTCACCAGCATCGGCGGTCAGACACGAACCCGGATCGCCGAGCTCGATTCCGAGACGGGAGCGGCCACCGGTTGGAACCCGGCGTTCGTGAATGGAGACGTGTACGCTTTTGCGTTGGGCGGGTCCGCGGTCTACGTGTGTGGGGACTTCGGCAGTGTCGGCGGCCAGCCGCGTGATGAGATCGCCGCGCTCGACATCACTACCGGAGCGGTCACCAGCTGGGACCCGAACCCGAACGCCGCCGACCTGGACCCGCCGCGCCTCAGCGTGAGCGCCCTCGCTGTGAGCGGATCCACCGTGTACGTAGGAGGGTGGTTCAGCACTATCGGCGGCCAGGCGCGCAACCGCATCGCCGCGCTCGATGCGGCGACCGGCGCAGCCACAGCTTGGAATCCGAACAGCGATGGGTGGGTCCCTGTCCTGATGGTGAGTGGCTCCATGATCTACGTGGGCGGGAACTTCAACCACATCGGCGGCAAGACGCGCAACTTCATTGCCGCCTTGGACGCCTCGACCGGGGCTGCCACCGGCTGGAACCCGAACGTCACCGGGCCCCCCTTTGGGAATGTCCGCGATATCGTGGTCGACGGGTCCCTGGTTTACGCGGCGGGCTACTTCGACGGCATCGGTGGTAAGGCGCGAAACAACGTGGCCGCGCTGGATGCCACGACCGGGGCTGCAACCGCCTGGAACCCGAATGCCAGCGCCGGCGTCGCGACCCTGGCGGTTAGTGGTCCGACCGTCTACCTCGGCGGAGACTTCACCAGCATCGGTGGACTCACGCGACGCAACCTCGCCGCGTTCGACGCCGCCAACGGGATGGCCACCGACTGGAACCCGAACTCGAACGGCAGCGTTGTCGCGCTGGCCGTGAGTGGCTCGACCGTCTACGCGGGCGGGCAATTCACCAGCGTTGGCGGGCAGACGCGCAACCGGATCGCCGCGATCGATGCCGCGAGCGGAGCGGTCACCGCGTGGAACCCGAACGCCAACGGTGGGCCCGGCAACAGTGCCGTCCTGGCGCTCGCGGTGAGCGGGTCGAGCATCTATGCGGGCGGCTACTTCACCAATATCGGCGGGGCCACGCGAACATATGTCGCCGCGCTGGATCCCGCGACGGGGCTGGCCACCAGCTGGAACGCGAACGCCGATCGCTACGTCCATGCGCTGGCAGTCAGCGGCTCCACACTCTACCTCGGCGGTGAGTTCTCGGGGGTCGGCGGAATGCCGCGCAATCGGATCGCCGCTGTCTCTGTCACGACCGGGACCGCGACAGGCTTCAACCCGAACCCCGACAACTCCGTCATCTCCTTAGCGATGAGCGGCTCCACGGTGTACGCGGGAGGGTGGTTCAGCTCCATCGGCGGACAACCCCGCACCTACCTCGCGGCACTCAATGCCACAACCGGGGCGGCCACCGGCTGGAACCCCGGCGCCAACGAGATAGTCCGCGAGTTGACCGTGAGCGGATCCACCCTGTACGCGGGCGGTTCATTCAGCTCGATGGGTGGGCAGGCTCGGAATCGAATCGCTGCATTCGATGCCGCGACGGGGGCGCTGGCCAGCTGGGGAGTAGCCAGCTTCAACGGCGATGTCGATGCGCTTGCGGTAAACGGCTCCACCGCCTACGTGGGTGGGTACTACCTCAAGATCGGCACACTCCCGACAAGCCACATTGGTGCCCTCGGAGCCGCGACGCTCGGCGTGCCCGTGGGGCCCGTGTCCGGACCACTCGTGTCACGCCTCGAGAACTCCCCCAACCCGTTCCGCACCTCGACGAACATCACGTTCACGCTTCGCTCCGAGGCGCGCGTGTCGCTCGAGGTGTTCGACGTGGCGGGGCGCGTGGTGGCGACGTTGTTGCACGACGAGCAGACCGGACCGGGACCCCACCAGATCGAGTTCCGCCACGCTGGCCTGCCGAGTGGGCTCTACTTGAGCCGTCTCAAGACGGACCGTGACGTCCTCACCCGGAGGATGCTCCTGCTTCAATGAACAGCGTGGGAGACGCCGAAGGTTCGCCGGTCGAGCGCCCGCGAAACCCCTCTACTTCTCCCCGCCGCCCCCCGGTCCGTCGTCCACCACCAGCGCGTCGGTGGTGAGCACCAGGCCGCCCAGCGCGCCGGCGTTCTGCAGCGCGCAACGCGCCACCTTGGCGGGGTCCACGATGCCGGCGGCGTCCAGTTCGCCGTACTCGCCGGTCATGGCGTCGTAGCCGAACCAGCGCTCGCCGGCGCGTAGCCGCGTCAACACGACTTCGCTCTCGGCTCCCGCGTTGTGCGCGATCTGTCGCGCGGGCTCGGCGAGTGCGGCGGCCACGATGTCGCGGCCGGCCGCCTCGATCGAGCGCAGGTTGAGCGACTGGAGCCCGGCGCTCGCGCGCAGCAGCGCCACGCCGCCGCCCGGCACGATGCCCTCCTCCACCGCGGCGCGCGTCGCGGCCAGCGCGTCCTCCAGTTGCGATCGCATGGCCTGGCGTTCCACGTCGGTCGGAGCACCCACGCGCAACACCGCCACCACGCCCGCCAGCCGCGCCAACCGCGCACGAAGCGCATCGCGCTCCAGGGCCAGGGTCGCGCCGCGGAGTTGGCGCTCGAGTTCTGCCATGCGCGCGCGCAGCGCTTCAGTCCGACCTCCGCCACGCAATACGACGGTCTGCTCCACGCTGGCGGTGGCCCGCCACGCGCGACCCAGGTGCTCGGCGCGCACGCCCGCCACGCCCAACCCGGTGGCCGCGCCGAACAGCGTGGCGCCGGTCACGAGCGCCAGGTCCTCCAGTAGTTCTCGACGAGCGGCGGCGTTGCCCGGGGCGCGCACCGCCACGCCGGGCGCGGTGCCGCGCAGGCGGTTCACCACCATCACGGCGAGTGCTTCGGTCTCGATGTCCTCACACACGCACAACAGCGGTTGCTGCTGGGCGGCCGCCAGTTCCAGCGCCGGCACGATGTCGCTGGGGCACGAGAGCACGCCGTCCACCACCAATACGAGCGGGTGCTCGAGCACGACCTCCATGTCCTCGGCGTCGGTGACGAAGTAAGGCGACGCGTAGCCTCCGGCGAAGCGCATGCCGTCCACCACCTCGAGCGTCACGCCCAAGCCATGGCCCTCCTCCACGCTCACCACGCCGTGATGCCCCACCGAGCGCAATGCCTGCGCGATCATTTCGCCCAGCACGGGATCGCCGGCGGCGAGCCCCGCCACGCGCGCCACGTCGCGATCGTCCGCGATCGGCCTCGCCTGCGCGGCGAGATCGGCGAGCACGCGCGCCACGGCGGCGTCGATGCCGCGGCGGATCGCGACGGGGTTGCCGCCGGCATTCACGGCTGCGAACCCGTCTCCCACGATGCGATGCGCGAGCACGGTGGCGGTGCTGGTGCCGTCGCCGGCCTCCTGCCCCGTACGCAGCGCCACCTCGCGCAACATCTGCACGCCCATGTTCTCGAACGGGTCGGGAAGCTCCAGCTCCTGCGCCACGGCGATGCCGTCGCGCGTGATCGCGGGCATGTGGCCATGCGCTCGGTCCAGCACAACGCTCCGGCCGCGCGGCCCGAGCGTGATGCGCACCGCGCTCGCCAGCTGATCGATCCCGCGCCACAACGCGCGGCGGGCGTCTTCGTCGAAGCGGACGCGCTTGCCCATGCGAGACGGTCCCTCCTGCCATGGCCCCCGCGCGAGACGAGGGACTCGCGCCAGACCCGCGCCAAGGGCGCGGAACGCTACCTCTTCTTATCGGCGGCGGCGGCCCGAGTATTCACGCTCGCGTGTGGCTGCCTTGCGCGGGCGCTGGAGCCGGTCGGGCAGGATGCCCCGGACCGCCTGGAGCAGCTCGGGCGGCGCGTCCGGCCGGCGCGCAGCCTCGCGGAACCACTGGTAGGCCGTGTTCGTGTCGCCGGCCTGCATGAACGAGGTGGCGGCATCGAACGCGTAGCCGCTGCTGTCCGGGAACGAGATGGCCAGCCGGCGGAACTCCGCGGCGGCGGCGCGCCAGTCCTTACCCGCGGCGAACGCGCTGGCCAACGATAGTCGGTCGGTCTGCCAGCGCGGGTTCGCCCGGCGCTCGACCGAGTCGACGGCGGCGACGACGGCGACCGCGGTGGTGTCGTCCACCGCGCCCTGGCGCACCTCGAGAAAGCGGCCGGCTTCGTCCATGCGGAAGAACCGGTCGGGCCCCGCGGGCTCGCTGGCCGCGCGCGGCGCGTAGGCGCTGTAGTAGCCGGCCTTGAGCGTGGGCTCGCGGTACCACACGCGCACCGCCGGCCCGTCACCCGCGAGAAAGCCGACGTTGTTCGGAAGGCGCACGAACCAGAGTCGCGCGTGTGGCTCAAGCTTGGGGTAGGCGGTGAGCAGGTTGTCTCGGATCTGTTTCACGAACGCACCCGCCCGACGCTGGTAGGCGGCCTCGCCCCAGTCCTGCGACGGTGTGGCGGCGCGGCCGGCGCCGATCACCGCGAGTGCGGCCACGAGCGCCATGGCGAACCCCGACTGGCGCGCGAGCAAGCGGCCGATGGCGAGCCAGGCGCCGAGTGCGGCGAAGTGGGAGTAATACGCGTGCCAGCCGAGCCCGGGCAGGAGTAGCGGCAGCGTGCCACACCCCCACCACGCCAGCGCCATCGGCATTGCGCCGCGCAGGCGTGCCGCGCGCGTGCCGCCCAGCACGTCGGAGGGGCGCGCGTCGGGCCGTGCGAGCAGCTCCACGAACACCGTTGCCAAGAAGGCACCGCGGAGCCCGTCCCACCACACCGTCTTCCAGCCACCATCGGGCGCGGGCAGCACGTCGAGCGAGACCACCGTCAGCGCGCTCTTGAGCAGCACGCTCCAGGGCGCCACGGCGGCCGACGAAGGCGCGAGCGCCGCGGGTGCGCCGCCCCAGATGCGACCCAGCAGCAGCGGGTGCGCGAGCGCCCAGGCGAGTCCCACGAGCAGCGCGGGCGACATGCGCACCAGCGACTCCTGCCACGGGCGCTTCGACACGTACGCATCGTGCGCCAAGAACAGCAGTGGCAGTGGCGCGGCCGTCTCCTTGCTGGCGAGCGCCAACGCATAGGCCACCGCCGCCCAACCCACGCGGCCGCTCCGCCACGCGAGCAGCGCCAGCAGCGACAGCAGCAACATCCACAGGTCCTGGGCACCCGCCGACCACAGCAGCAGCAGCCCCCAGCCCGGCAACGTGGCGGCCCCGGCCACCGCCACCGCCGCGGCCGGCGCGCCGACCAGGCGGCGTGCCAGCGCCCAGTACGCCGCCAGCACCGACACGGACAGTGCCAGGCTCGCCAGGTGGAATATTCCCTCGGACGGACCGAACGCGCGCTGCAGCCACCAGTAGTGGAACTCGCGCGACCACGGTCGCCACCAGTGGAACGCCAGATCGGTGAAGCCCCACAAGTTCGTGAAGCCCTTGCGCGCGACGTGGTCCAGGAACACGTAGTCGTCGTTCAGGAACGGCAACCCGAACGCGTCGCGGAAGCGCACGAACAAGAACAGCAGCAGCAGGAAGATGCCTGCGGCCCTCCCGGCCGGGAGCATGGGGCGAGCGCGTCCGCCGTTTCGGCTCAGGGTCGCCATTCCGCGAGGAACAGGTTGGTCTCGCCCGCGACCTTGCCGCCGCGGTTCGCGCAGAACACCAGCCAGCGACCGTCGGGGCTGAACATGGGGAAGCCGTCGAAGTCGGGATCGCGCGTCACTGGCACCGGTTCCCCACCCGCCACCGGCACCAGCCACAGGTCGAAGTTGCGGCCGCGCGGGTTCTCCCAGTTGGACGCGTAGAGGATGGCGCGGTCGTCGGGCGTGAAGTAGGGCGCGAACGAAGCGCCCGGCTTGTCGGTGATGCGACGCGGTTCCGAGCCGTCGGCATTCATGACCCACAGGTCCATCTTGGAGGGCTTCACCAGGTCCTGCGCCAGCAGGCGGTGGAACGTGGCGTTTGCGGCCGAGTCGTCGGTGCGGTGCGTGCGCCACACGATGCGCTTGCCATCGTGCGAGAAGAACGCGCCGCCGTCGTAGCCCACGGAGTGCGTGAGTCGCTGGAGCCCCGTGCCGTCCAGCCGCATCTTGTAGAGGTCCACGTCGCCGTCTCGCTTGCTCGTGAACACCACCCACCGTCCGTCCGGACTCACCGTGGCCTCGGCGTCGTAGCCCGGGTGGTCGGTCATGCGTTTGAGGTCGCTGCCGTCGAGTCGCGCGCTCCACAGGTCGTACGAGGGATAGAGCGGCCACACGTAACCCTGGCTCATGTCGGGATTCGGGGGGCACGAGTCGCCGCCCGCGTGCGTGGACGCGAACAACACGCGCTGGTCCTTGGCATGGAAGTAGCCGCAAGTCGTGCGGCCTTTGCCTGTGCTCACCCGCGAGTGAGCACCCGTGCGTAGGTCGAACACGTACTGCTGGTCGCACGGCGCGCCGTCACGCGTCCATTGCCAAATCAGCTTCGTGCCGTCGCTGCTCCAGTAGGCTTCGGCGTTCTGTCCGCCGAACGTGAGCTGCCAGAGATGTGCGAAGTGCTTCTCGCCCGGACGGATGAGCGTGTCCGCCGCCACCGCGTTCGGGGGCACGGGACGGAACGGCGCAGGCTTTGGAGCAGCGGCCGCCACCGCGAGCACGAGCAGCACCCCCATCACGATCGGTGAAGCACGCACGTCAGGGTCTCCTTCCCAGCGTGGCGACCAGGTCCAGCTGCTGGCAGGCGCGTTTCACGGTGATGCACTCGTACTGTCCCGGCTTCGTTGTGCGGACCGCGAATGTGTAATCGTAGATCTTGTCCACGCGG